>NZ_JCBDHE010000056.1:0-110493 GCF_059834225.1 Vibrio sp. R10-SG3-ISO3
GCGTTTAGTGCAGCTACATACTGCTTAGCTAGCCAATCCATGAAGTGGTCTAGGCTGTTCCACACTTCGTCGAAGCTTAGGACTTCTGAAGTGATCTTCGGCATGACTGGACCAACTTGCATTTTCAGCTTCTCATCAACACCACCGTTGATTGCGTAAAGCATGGTTTTTGCAAGGTTTGCACGAGCGCCGAAGAACTGCATTTGCTTACCAACAACCATTGGAGATACACAACATGCGATTGCGTAGTCATCTGATTCCATGTCTGGACGCATTAGGTCGTCGTTTTCGTACTGGATTGAAGAGGTATCGATAGACACTTTCGCACAGAACTTCTTGAAGCCTTCAGGTAGCTGCTCAGACCAAAGAACCGTGATGTTTGGCTCTGGAGAAGGACCCATAGTGTATAGAGAGTTAAGGAAACGGAAGTTCGTACGTGTTACTAGCGTACGGCCGTCAAGACCCATACCACCCATAGATTCTGTTGCCCAGATTGGGTCGCCAGAGAATAGGTCATCGTACTCAGGAGTACGTAGGAAACGAACCATACGTAGTTTCATTACGAAGTGGTCGATCATTTCCTGAGCTTGTTCTTCAGTGATCTTACCTGCAGCAATATCACGCTCAATGAAGATGTCTAGGAACGTCGAAGTACGACCTAGAGACATCGCTGCGCCGTTTTGAGACTTAACCGCTGCTAGGTAGCCGAAGTAAGTCCACTGTACCGCTTCTTGTGCAGTTTCTGCTGGGCGAGAGATATCGTAACCGTACTTAGCAGCCATTTCTTTCATTTGGCCAAGTGCACGGTGTTGCTCTGCGATCTCTTCGCGAAGCTGCATTGTCATTTGAAGATCTTCGCCATTCTCGAACTTCTCTTGTAGAGAAGCAAATTGAGCTAGCTTGTCTTTCATTAGGAAGTCGATACCGTATAGCGCAACGCGACGGTAGTCACCGATGATACGACCACGGCCGTATGCGTCAGGAAGACCAGTCAGAACACCTGATTTACGACATTTTAGGATGTCAGGCGTGTAGATATCGAAAACACCTGCGTTGTGTGTTTTACGGTATTCAGTGTAGATTTTTGAGATTGCTGGATCGAGTTCACGACCGTAAACTTTACAAGAACCTTCAACCATGCGGATACCACCGTTAGGGATGATAGCGCGCTTAAGAGGAGCGTCAGTTTGAAGACCAACGATAGTTTCAAGATCTTTTTCGATGTAGCCTGCGTCGTGAGCAGTGATGGTAGAGATAACGTCAGTATCGAAATCAACAGGAGCGTGCGTTGAGTTTTCGATCTTGATACCTTCCATTACTTTAGCCCAAAGCTTGTTTGTCGCTTCAGTACCTTCAGAAACTAGGAAAGATTCGTCGCCTTCGTATGGGGCATAGTTTTTCTGAATGAAATCACGAACGTTTACTTCGTTTTGCCAGTCACCCGCTGCAAAACCTTCCCAAGCTTTAGCAAATTGCTCTGCCATGACATACCTACCTTTTTAGTAGTAAAAACACGTACTGTTCTGAATTAATAGTCAACGTGTTGACCTTTCAGCATCCTCATTACTGAGGCAGTACACTCTAATGAATAACAATAGGTATAGTCTTAAACCAAAGGAACGCAAAGGACAGGAAAACTATAACTATTGTCACTAAAAGTAATATGGTTATTTCTTACTGTAGTTTCAAGGTTAACTTAAAAAAATCTTACAAACCTTAAACTAAATCAATAAATGCTAAAAAAAGTTGATAAAAATGGGGTGGCTTTTTAAGCCACCCACACAAATGTTGAATCTTTATAGCCAGGCTGGAATTCCGTACTGAGCTTCCAACATACCTACTGCTAGCATAGCAACAAGACAGATAACAAACACGCCTACTGGGATAATAATTTTGTCTGCGAACGACAAACGAGACGCACGCTCTTTATCACCAATGAGACCGTTGTTATCTAGGAACATAGTCAGTGCCCATGCCAACACAGGGTTAGCGACAACAGACGCGAAGATACAGATACCGGCTGCTTGTGAATCTTTAGTGTCTTTAACCATCTGCATGCCTGCTTCAAGAAGTGGCAAGAATACGCCCACTAATAGTGCAACACGCATCACCGGTGGCCACACCGCGACGTCCATTGGGAAACCAAGAATCGCAACGATGATACACAGTGATCCAAGCAAGATGGCACCCCCTGGGATAGGACGCTTAGCGATCGCTGCTGGGATCATGTAGGTACCCCAAGAAGAGGTAATGTTACCACCACCAACGGCAGTACCGACCATCTGGCGGACTGAACACATGGTCATGGTGTCGTCCACATCCATTAAGACTTTTTCTGTCTTACGAGGGTAGTTCAGCTCTTGGAAGATACGGTGACCAAGGAAGTCAGGCGACCACATCGCGACAGCCAAAATCGCAAAAGGCAGAGACGCGATAAAGTGTTCAAGATTTGGTAGACCTAGCATCCAACCTTGCTCAGTGCTGCCCCACCAGTAAACAGGGTTAAGGTTTGGCAGACCCATCTCGGTTTCAAAGGTTAAGTCGAAGCCCGCGCCCAGACCTAGAGCAATCAAAAGCCCGGTAAAGGCACACACGGGAATCGCCAACCAGCGCATGTTGATTTTTGCTAGGAAAGCGTAAATACCGATGGTGATACCCAATACAATCAGACCCACATAGCCCATGCTACCTGCCGCAACATCAGCAGATTGGAGCCCTGTTGCCCACGACTGAATGGAACCGATCTGGCTCATGGTACCGGTAAAGCCCAAGAAGATAAGCAAGCCGCCGGCGGTGCCTTCTGAGGTGAGGTTGACGAGCTTGGAGCCACCTTTAAAGTAGCTGAGTAGCAAGCCGAATACACCTAAAAGAATCGCAAGTGCAAGAGGGTGAGCACCGGCAAGGGCAATCGAACCGATCAATGGAATCATCGGACCGTGGTTACCCGCAAGGTTCGCTCGTGGGTTTAAGAAGCCGGATGAAATAATACAGAACAGTAGGGCTGGGATGAGCATTTCCACACGAGCCACTTCGATGGCGAACTCTTTACCTAGGTTCACGTGCTCCCATGCGGCGGATAGGCCGTCTGCCCAAGACATCATTACCGCTGAGTACATTGCAATAATGCCAATGGTACCTGCAAGTGCAGGGACTAAGTCTTCCAGCTCGAAACGGAAGTCGCGACCCGGAAGGTTAAGACCAAAACGACGAGGCTTCATAATTTGAAGCTCGTGGTCTAGATAATCTGAACGGGTTGCAAACTCAGAGGCAGGGCGGTGCAGCTCCTGGTAGCTCTTGTTTTCGATATCCGAATCAGAGTGCGGTTTGTTCACTGCGTCTGACATAGATTCCTCATATTTCAAAATGTTGATAATTCCAAAAGCTACTCGATAGTGATGATTGTCGATAGCTCATAATCTTGCAATTTGGCTTGCTGCGCTGCTCTTACCTTGTAGCTCGAACATTATGTGCCTAAGCATAGACAAAAGAAAAGGCAGTAAGTCAGTCAAATTAGGCTTTTATGGATGAGGCGAGTTTAACGTGCTAACCCCTTAGAGTGATTGATTTAGATCACTTTAAGAAAGAATGTGAAAGAAAACTACACAACGCCGCATATGCACGTAAGTTACTGTTCATACGCCTGAAAATTAATTTCACATTGCTATTTTTACTAGATATACAACCATTTGCGTCGTGTATGTTTCAGATAAAATTATCAATTACTTGAAGTGGATCTTCTTTTTATAAAATTGTTAAAGGGTCGGGTTGGATATAGTGATGGCGAGATATTTCATTTATGCGTATAAACAAGGTGAATAATCTAAAAGTTGAATAAAAAGTCATATTTTGTAACTTAATATCCCACAATGTCAGGTTAATAATTTGTTGCATGTTGTCCGGACTAGTGCTAGTTTGTAGCGAATGTGGGCCATAGCCCGAGCAGTCAACCGGATTGACGTGAACGTTTTCGTTTAGGGGGCACAGTTTTTGCTTTCACAGAGGCAAGTGTCGTTCTCAATTTCGCCGCTGAATGGTTTTTATCAACACAGATGAGCCATAGCTGCGCGAGCGCCGACTCGGAATCGTCATTCGGACAAGAAAAAGAATACAGGGAGTTTGCGCGCATGAAAGATGTACCCGCGCTGGATATTAAAGAACTGCACAAAACATTTGGACAAAATGAGGTCCTAAAAGGCATTTCGCTTGAGGCACACAAAGGGGATGTGATTTCCATCATTGGCTCTTCCGGTTCAGGAAAGAGTACCTTCCTACGTTGTATCAACCTGTTAGAAACGCCTACCGCTGGCGAGATATGGGTAAATGGTGAACTGATTCAGATGAAGCACAATCGTCAGGGGGAAGCCGTTCCCGCCAACGAAAAGCAAGTGCAACGTATTCGATCTCGTCTCGCCATGGTCTTCCAAGGGTTCAATCTGTGGTCTCATATGACGGTACTGGAAAACGTAATTGAAGCGCCAGTGCACGTCCTTGGTGTCCCTAAAGCTCAAGCGATTGAAAACGCAGAAATGCTGCTAAAGAAAGTGGGTCTTTACGAGCGAAAGGACTATTACCCAGGTCACTTATCTGGCGGCCAGCAGCAACGTGCGGCGATTGCCCGTGCATTGGCCGTTGATCCGGAAGTGATGCTATTTGACGAACCGACGTCAGCACTCGATCCCGAGCTTGTTGGTGAAGTTCTCGGGGTTATGAGAGATTTGGCAGAAGAAGGGCGCACCATGTTAGTTGTTACTCACGAAATGGCGTTTGCTCGCGATGTATCAAATCATGTCATGTTTTTGCATCAAGGATTGGTGGAAGAACAAGGAGACCCAGCTAAACTGTTTACCAACCCAGACTCAAAACGTCTAAAGCAGTTTATCTCGTCTATCTATTAAGGCTTCTTTAATCAAAACAGTCTTTATTATAAGGACACAACAATAAACACAACATACAAAATCACAGGAGTATGGAAATGAAAAAGTGGTTAGTCGTTGCAGCATTGGCTGCGACAGCAGCAACTGGTGTGGCTCAGGCAAAAGAATGGAAAACCGTTCGTTTTGGTATTGAGGGTGCCTATCCTCCGTTTAGCTGGACAGAATCTGATGGTTCTCTCAAAGGCTTCGACGTTGATATGGCCAACGCGCTGTGTGAAGAGATGAAAGTTGAGTGTAAGATCGTACCGCAAGACTGGGACGGCATTATCCCATCTCTGCTAGCACGTAAATACGATGCGATCATCGCTGCGATGTCGATTACAGAAGAGCGTAAAAAGAAAGTGGACTTCACTGGCAAATACGCACAAATCCCAAACAAATTTATCGCTAAGAAAGGCGCAGGTCTTGATTTCGATAGCCTAAGCGGCGCTAAAATCGGTGTTCAGCGTGCAACAACGCACGACAAGTACCTGACAGACAACTACGGTGACCAAGTCGAAATCGTGCGTTACGGTTCATTTGATGAAGCGTACCTTGATCTTGCCAACGGCCGTATCGTTGCAGTACTAGGTGATGCTTCAGCATTGGAAGAAGGCGTTCTGAATAAAGCGGGTGGCGAAGGCTACGAATTCGTTGGTCCTTCTTTGACTGATCCAAAATGGTTTGGTGACGGCATGGGCATTGCCGTTCGTAAACAAGATAAAGATCTAACGCAAAAACTCGACGCAGCTATCCTGTCTCTACGTGAGAAAGGTGTGTACCAAGAGATTGCGGCTAAGTACTTTAACTACGACGTTTACGGTCAGTAATTCTCCTTCGACCGCTGGTGCTCGTTCCTTGATGTAGCCAGCGGTCGATCTCTTTCTATAGCCAGCTCAATGATTCTATTGATGTAGGAAATTGAGTTTAGGGATCAGGAACTCACCTATGCTGGATTTACAAGGATACGAAGCCTCTATATTGAAAGGGGCCGTGGTGACCATCGAGGTCGCCTTATTGTCACTGCTTCTTGCCATGATTTTAGGCATGCTGGGTGCTTTGGCGAAACTCGCCCCTTATCGCTGGGCAAGAGCTATCGCCACTCTCTATACAACGGTTATCCGTGGTATTCCCGATTTAGTCTTAATGATGCTGATTTTCTTCGGCGGACAGATTCTATTAAACAACAGTCTCTACTCGATCAACGAAACCTTGAATGGTTGGTTTGCCGCGAGTGATCCAAACCACGAGTGGACGTCTTATTTACCTGATTACATCGACGTTAGCCCGTTTATCGCTGGCGTGATGACCATAGGCTTCATCTTCGGTGCTTACATGGCGGAGACATTTCGTGGCGCCATCATGGCGGTAGATAAGGGCGAGATGGAAGCGGCAAAAGCATACGGCATGAGCTCGGTGCTCGCCTTTCGCCGGATCTTACTCCCTCAGATGATACGCCACGCTTTACCGGGCTTTGGTAACAACTGGCTGGTATTGCTTAAAACCACAGCCTTGGTTTCTATTATCGGCCTGGAAGATATGGTGCGCGTGAGCTCGCTCGCCGCAGGCTCAACCAAAATGCCGTTCACTTTTTACATGGCGGTCGCGGTGATTTTTCTCTTTTTCACCAGTGTGTCGACTGGGCTACTTAAAGTCGTCGAGCGCAAATTCAGTATTCATACGAGGTAGGGCATGGATTTTTCATTGATTATTGATAGCTTGCCTATCTACCTAGATGGTTTGTGGACGACAACGTGGTTGGTGGGACTCGCTCTCGTTATTGGTTTGTGTGTCGCTATCCCGCTGGGTATTGCGCGAAATAGCCAACATTATTGGTTGGTCGGGCCAAGTTGGGCGTTTATTTATTTCTTCCGTGGCACGCCGCTGTTGGTTCAGCTCTACCTAATTTATTACGGTATGGATCAGTTTTTCCCAGTGAAAGATACTCTATGGGAAAATGCTTGGTTTTGTGCGTTGGTTGCCTTTGTGCTCAATACTTCGGCGTACACCGCTGAAATCATTCGCGGTGCAATCAACGGGCTGCCGAAAGGCGAGGTGGAAGCGGCTAAAGCGTATGGTATGGGCACCTTTTTGACTTACCGTCGTATCATTCTGCCGAGCGCATTGCGCCGAGCTCTGCCAGCCTACAGTAACGAAGTGATCTTTATGCTGCATGGAAGCGCTGTGGCCGGTATTGTCACCATCTTAGATTTGACGGGCGCTGCGCGTCTGGTGAATTCTCGCTACTACGCGCCGTTTGAATCCTTCCTCACGGCTGGCCTGTTCTACATGGCACTGACCTTCGTGATTCTTTGGGTTTTCAAAATGGCAGAAAAACGTTTCTTAGCGTACCTGAGACCGCTGAGTTAACCTATCTTGTAAATGAAAAAATGGCTTCCATCTGGAAGCCATTTTTGTATTCAACGCAAAATCGAATCAACGCAAAATCGAACTCTGGGTACTAAGACAAAATGATAAGCACCGTGCCGGCCAGCGTCATCAAGATATTGGCGATGGCGTAGGTACCTGCGTAGCCCAGTGCAGGGATAGTTGATTTGGCGTAGTCATTCACGATGTCCATCGCTGGCGCACAGGTACGCGCGCCGATGATGGCGCCAAACAGCAGCGCACGGTTCATTTTCAAGATATAGGCGCCAACCAGATACGCCAAAGCCACCGGCACTACGCTGACTAAAAACGCCAAACCGAGCACTTGAGGACCCACTTGCGTGAGGTGATCAAACATTTTGCTACCGGCACTGAGGCCAATCCCCACCATAAAGATCATCAGTCCCAAGTCTTTGACCATGTTGAGTGCGCCTTGCGGAACGTAGCCAAACGTTGGGTGGTTGGCACGCAAAAAGCCGAGAGTGATCCCCGAAAGCAGCAAGCCAACGGCATTCCCCAAGCCGAACGACACTTGGCCAAAGGTCATGGTGACCAAACCAAACATAATGCCAAGAATGAAGAAGCTACAAAACGCGAGCAAATCCGCCATTTGGCTATGAATAGAGATAAAGCCGATTTTTTCCGCCAGCCCTTGGACGCGGCTGCGCTCACCACTGACTTGGATAATGTCACCTTTAGCAAGCACAATATCCAAATCCATCGGCATCTCAATTTGAGCGCGAACCACTCGGTTTAGGAAACAGCCATACTCAGAAAGATTGAGGTCAGAGAGACGCTTCCCCGCAATCGCATCGCTTTTGACTACGATCTCTTCTTCAACGATGCGCAGATCGAGCAAGTTACGATCAAACACTTCTTTACCATGGCGGAAACTAGGATCAAGACGTGCGTGACTATCGGGAAAGCCAACCAGTGCAATCTCATCGCCCTCTTGCAGAATCGCATCCCCATCAGGGTGGGCAAGGATGCCATTGCGACGAATGCGCTCGATGTAACAACCCGTTTGGCGATAGATACCCAACTCACGCAAGTTCTTGCCATCGGTCCAATCAATCAGCTCCGGGCCGACTCGGTAGGCGCGAATAATCGGCAGGTACACTTTTCGTTGCCCAGAACCGCCCAATCCGCGCTCTTGTGCGATTTGCTGAGCAGAGTCAGACAGATTCTGTTTTTGCAGCTTCGGCAGTAGCTTGGCAAAGAAGATCATGCTGATAAGGCCAATCAAATAGGCCATCGCATAACCGACGGAGAGGTTTTCTAGCACCAAGGCGAAATCCATATTCTTGGGTAATTCCGCCAATCCTGAATTGAGCGCATCTTGCGCACCGACCAATACGGGTGTTGAGGTTAGCGCACCTGCCATCATGCCGGCGGCCAAGCCATAGTTGAGGCCCATATAGTGGCTAGCAAAATAGGTAATACTGAGCGCGGCTGACAACACCACCATACTTAAGATGAAGTAGTGCTTGCCGTCGCGAAAGAATATGCCGAAGAAATTGGGGCCTGCCTCAATACCTACACAGTAGATAAACAACATAAAGCCGATGGTCAGTGCGTCAGCATTAAACATGAAACCTAAATGACCCATGATCAAAGAGGTAATCAAAACGCCAATCGAGTTACCAAGGTGGAAGTTGCCAAATCGAATTTTACCAATCGCTAAACCGATCGCTAATACGACGAAAATCAATAAGATAGGGTTTTGTTCTAACAAGAGTACGACGTCAATGTTCACGGGCTATATCTGTGCGCTGCCGAGGAGTAAGTTAAGTGTGCGAATTGTAGCGAAATATTTCAAAAAGATAAGTGAATTTTTTGAGAGTTTACTCATCGTTGACATTAGACAAAGTAATGTAAAACGCACGCACAAAAAAACCGCGATATTCGCGGTTTTCGTACAACAGTGTGAGTGGGTGACGTTTAAGCGTCAAACAAACCCAAGTGCTCTTTTGCGTATGCTTCGAAATCATCGCAACCACCGATGTGCTCTTGATCGATAAAGATCTGTGGCACAGTTTCCACTGGCTTGCCGACGGTTTTCTCTAGGTCAGCTTTGGAAATGCCTTCTGCGTGAATATCCACGTAGCGGTAGTTGAAGTCGTCACGCTTTGCTTTTAGCGTTTCTGCGTGTTCTTTTGCACGAACACAGTATGGGCAAGCTGGGCGACCAAAAATAACGACGAACATATCTTTCTCCTTTGATTTTAATAGTGCCACTATGCCCGAATCGTTATAGGAAATAAAGTGGCATTTACCTCTTGGGTTAATAGGGCAGACCTATTGATTGTGTTTTAAACATTTTACTTTTTTGCGACGTACAAGGTGTGGTCTTTATCGAGAAAACCATGATTAATTTAAGGTTAAATAAGCAAGTTTGCACTAGCTCAACGTTATTTCTGGGGAGACGGTGCACTCTGTATCCAGTAATGGAATGAATCAAGGAGTCGGCCAATGTTTCAGTTTATGACTTCAACACGGATCGTGTTTGGTGAAGGGGCGTTTGAGTCGTCGCTTTCGCTTATCAACCAGTTTGGCTACAGCGTGCTTCTGGTCACCGGTAAAAACCTCAATCGGTGCGGGCCGCTACTGCATCACCTCAAAAGTCAAAAACTTCGCTACCAACACGTTGCCGTGAGCGGCGAACCCAACATCACCATGATTGAAGAAACCGCGACGGTCGGCCGCCGTTTTAAACCTGATTTGGTGGTGGCGATGGGCGGTGGCAGTGTGATTGATGTCGGCAAAGCGCTGGCGGCGGTGATTCCAAATCAAGGCGATGTGTATGATTATGTCGAGGTGGTGGGCCGAAACGTTCCGCTCAAAACCAAGCCTTTACCTTTTATTGCGATCCCAACCACAGCGAGTACCGGCTCTGAAGTGACGCGTAATGCCGTACTGCGCTCAGGTCAAGAACAAGTGAAAGTGAGTCTACGCAGCCCCGATATGCTGGCGGATGTCGCGATTGTCGATCCGACTTTAACCTATGGGATGGACCCTTACCGCTCTGGGCGAGGTGCAATGGATGCGTTCACGCATCTGATGGAAGCCTATGTGTGTGGCATGCCTAACCCGCTCACCGATATGATCTGTGAAGAGGGGTTAAGACGGTTGAGCCACTCTGTGCTGCCGGCGTGTTTGGAGGACGACCATAAAGCGCGAGCCGACATCTCGTTTGCCGCGATGCTCGGCGGTATGGCCAGTACCAATGCCAAGCTCGGTGCAGCGCACGGATTGGCGTCAGCGCTTGGAGGCAAACTGGATGCGCCACACAGCGTGATAACCGCGCGCTTGGCTCCTTATGTGATGGCGGAAAACATTCAAGCCGCGATGGAATCCCAGCGTACAGACGTACTCGAAAGGTTCACCAAAGTCGCGCAATTGCTGACGGGGCGAGTGAATGCGCATCGAGAAGACGCGATCTTATGGGTCAATATGATGCTCGAAAAATTGAACATCCCAGAGTTGAGTCAATTTGGGGTTTGCTCGACAGCGTTTGATGTGGTCGCGGCGGATGCGCTGAAATCAACGTCAATCAAAGGCAATCCGCTACCACTGACCAAAGAGCGACTGATGGCGATTTTAGGCCAAGTGTGCCAATGCCAAGGTGAGTGTACCGAGCACAGTTCGGTGGGCGAGGACGCGCGGGCTTCTATCGTCTTTACCAGTCATGATATAGAACCATCGCGGCTACAAAAATCCTAATAATAACGGCGCTCATTGAGCGCCGTTATGGATTCTTGCCAGTGGAAGATCTCTAGAACTGAGAAAGCTTGTCGTAGCGAGAGTCTTTCAATACGTCTTTGACGCGACGTAGGTTTTCTCTAAATCCGGTACCGCGGCGCAACGTAAAGCCAGTCGCAAGGACGTCAATCACAGTCATTTGAACCACGCGGCTAGCCATTGGCATGTACACGTCGGTGTCTTCAGGGATGTCGAGCGTGATAGAGAGTGAGCTGGCTTTATCAAGCGGGGAGTCTTTCGCGGTAATCGCGATGACCGTCGCACCGTTTTCGCGCGCTAGGTTGGCGATCTCTACCTGACTTTTTGTACGGCCAGTGTGTGAAATCAACACGATGACGTCGTTGTCTGTACAGTTGATGCAGCTCATGCGTTGCATCACGATATCTTCAAAGCAGGTGATCGGGATGTTGAAACGGATGAATTTGTTTTGAGCATCTTTCGCCACAGCAGACGATGCCCCTAAACCAAAGAAAGAGATGCGCTTCGCTTGTGTCAGAAGGTCGACGGCACGATTGACCTGCATAGCGTCAAGGCTGTTTTTAGCGACATCCAAACAGGCCATCGTGGACTCAAAAATTTTGTGCGTGTAGGCATCTGGGCCGTCGTCTTCTTCGACGTTGCGATTGACATAAGGTGTACCGTTCGCAAGGCTCTGAGCCAAGTGCAGTTTAAAGTCGGGGAAACCTTTGGTGTCCAGGCGGCGGCAGAAGCGGTTGACGGTCGGCTCACTGACATCGGCCATTTTGGCCAACGTCGCGATGCTGGAATGAATCGCTGTCTGAGGGGAAGCCATGATGACTTCGGCGACTTTGCGTTCAGACTTGCTAAAATTTTCCAGGTTCTTCTGAATTTTTTCTAATGTGTTCATAGTGTTCACGAGGGTATGTAGAACATCTAACTGGATATACCTGATTTTCGTAGTGTAGAGAACAACTTGTTCGCTAAAGGTAATGACAATCCAGCGCCATAAGCTCAGTATAAACCTAAGCCGAACGTTTAAGGCAGTGTTTCCGTCATACAAATGATGAGAATATGACAAGCCTCAAACTAAATTTTGTTTAAACTACGGAAATACGCTTAAACCCCGACCAAAAATCGCATTTTCGATCGGGTGTTGATAAATGAATTACAGCTTTTCAGAAAGAAAATTTCATCTGGTGAGAATGTTTTCGGCAAGGGCATCGATTTGCGCCATTAAGTTTGGCGCTTGTGTTGCGATATGACGCTGCTCTTCCAACACGGATTTCAGAATATCACAATGCGTGAGCGGGTTCGCCAGAACCACACGAAATACGATGGTGTGCTCACGATTCCAACGCTCAGGATTGAGTCGTGTTCGTGAAACGAAGGATTTGCCGGTTTCACGCTGGCGCTTCTGGATAAACTTAGTGAGCTCGTTAAGCAAATTATTCAGCTCATGGGTTTGAGCGTCATTGGCTTGTTCTAGCGCCGCGCGCACCTTCTCAGGTAGATAACGGTAGGTGAGTAAGCACAGCTCAGGTTCAGAGACTAATTCGAAATCACGTTGCTGCTGAATTAAGTCCGCAAAGAATTTCGCTTTCTCGATGCTTTGATCGATCAGCAGTTCATAACCGGGACGGCTGATAATATGCATAGCCGCATAAACGAGCATGGCCATACCTGAGCGTGAACCTTCTAATGTATGGCTACCGAGATCTTTGGAGCCCTTGCGCAGTATGTACTGTGCGTGGTGCTCGATGGATTTCATCGCATCTGGCTGCTTAAACAGCACCATGCCCGCGCCCATTGGAATGTAGAGCTGTTTATGTGCATCTATGGTGACTGAGTCGGCCAACTCAATACCATCGAGTAGGTTACGATGGTTGTTCGACATCAATGTTGCACCGCCCCAAGCGGCATCGACATGGAAATGACAGCCTTCTTCTTGGCAGATCAGCGCCACTTCACGTAGAGGATCGATATTGCCCGTTTCTGTGGTGCCTGCAACGCCGACAACGGCAAATGGCTTGATGCGTTTAGCTTTGAGCTCAGCAATTTGATGTTTCAAATCTTGTGGGCAGATCTTGTTATCCGGCCCAGTCTTCACCGAGACCAAACCATCTTGACCAATCCCGAGGACATCCGCCGCTTTTTTCAACGAGTAGTGGCCTCGTTCAGAAACCAAAATTGCGAGCCCTTCATAGCCATAGTGCTTCATGGCTTTAAATAGGCCTTCTTTTTCGACGCCAGTGAAGGCACCGTCAGGGCGTAGCGCATTGTTTCTCGCCACCCACAGCGCGGTGATGTTCGCGACGGTGCCGCCCGAGCAAAACGCACCTAGAGAGTGGTTTGCGCTGTGCATCCAAGTCGCATAAAAGTCGTCACTGCGATGGTAAATCAGGCGATGGAGCATGCCGAGCACTTGCCTCTCAAGGGGCGTAAATGCTTTGGACGTCTCGATTTTGACCAAGTTCTGATTGAGTGCAATCATGATCTTGGAGAGTGGCATCAGGAAATAGGGCAGAGCAGAGGTCATATGACCAATAAAGCTCGGTGCTGATGTATGAACAGATTGAGAGACGAGCGTGTCGAGCAAATGCTGTGTGTGGTCTGAGACAAACTCAGGTTGCTCTGGGATAGAGGCGTTGGAGAAGTCTTTCTCTATGTCGAGTAGAGGTTTTTCTTCCGCAACGATGTGCTCTCGCAAAAACTTGTTCAAGTTTCGCGATAGTTCCTCTTCTATCTTGGTGAGTGTTGAGTCTGGCCCTTCAGGTACTGTAAAGATTCGAAGTAAGCTTTCGAAACTCACATCTGCCGTTTTGTGTTCCGATACCATACAGCTACATTGCTCTAATATTTTTTGTTGCAAGCGCGACAATCTAAACGAAAACGGGCACAAAGTCCCGTTTTAATTGATGGATCTCAGTTTGCATCACTCAGTCACAGATGCCGGTAATAGCGTGAATGTTAACGAGTGAGTACAGACGAGATTCGGTTTACTGACAATCAATCGATTCAAGCGCTTGAATCGATTGATTGTAGCGCTTGAGCGCTGCATCAATTTTGGTTGGGTGGCTCAGTAAATCGGCAAACGCAGAGCGTAGCTCGTAGTTTTTCTCGTGCGGCTTGGCTTGGCGATCATTAAACGTCACGCTCGCTAATTGGCCTAGCTCGTCACTGCGCGAGGTCAGTACCTTGATGTCTTTTTGATCAAGCTGCAACCACGCTTCTACTGGCTGCGCAGTCGCCACTTTTGAGGCGTCATGCTCTAGATAGTATTTCACCGCAGCGCGATTAAGCTCAAAGTGATGCTGGCGCCCTTGTAGGAACCACTCACTGACTTCGGTCAACTCTGGGTATTGCTCTGAGGTAAGCTGAGACAAATCTTCATACCAATGCAAAGACGCATCGATATAAGCGTCGTATTTTTTTTCTAGGCAAGCGTTGTCTGCTGCCAACGCGAAATGGGAGGTAGCAGCGAGTGCGAGGGCGACAATGGTGCGTTTCATAAGCATTCCTTTAAAGACGTATTCTTTGGGCCAACTTCTTTGATTGGCCTTTCATCTCGGCATCGTCATCATTAGGTGCCGAACGGGTTTCCTTCACTCGGATGGACGAAGCAAAGGGACAATATAGTGGATTGTTTCTGGCATTCCTGCGATCTAACCTGCAAGTGAGACAAAGAACAGCATCATGACCGGGACTAATAGGCTAAGAATAAAGCCACTGACAATCGCTACAGGCACGCAGCGCACGCCGCCGGTGGTTTGGATGACTGGCAAGGTGAAGTCCATCGCCGTTGCACCCGCGTAGCCGATTGCCGTACAAGGTTTAGTACGAATAAAGAGGGGGATCAGCACCAATGCAATCAATTCTCGCAGCAACTCAATCATAAAGGACGCGCCGCCGTAGATAGGGCCAAAGGCGTCCCCCATCAAGATGCCGGCTAAAGAGTACCAGCCAAAGCCGGACGCCATAGCGAGACCTCGATACCAATCAATCTCGAGAATCCAAGCGGCAATCAGACCGCCCACCATAGAGCTGGAGATGATGGCACAAGCGATCAACATGCCGTGCTTGTTCAACAGGATTTGGCGCAGGGTCAAGCCGCTATTGCGCAGTTGAATGCCAATAAAAAACAGCAGCAAAAAGAGGATCCACTCGCTTGCGGTATCCACCCAGCTGAGATCCATCGACACCACTAATCCAACTAATAGTCCACCCCCCACTACAAGGATCAATTTTGCGGATTCGAGCGCCATTTGCAGCAGCGGCACTTTATGCGATGCGCTGTCTGTTTTTAGTGGCATCAGTTTATCGATCAATGGCAACACGCAAAGATTAGCGGCGCTCAGGCTACAAAAAAAGACCGCAGTGAATTTCAGGATAATTTGTAGATTGGTTCCCAAATTATCCAGCGCTGCTAAGCTCAGCCCCATCAGACTTAATATGACGTAAATCAGATTGGACGTAGTGGTATTAATGGTTTGCAGTCGAGCAGGATTAGAAATAGAAATGAAATACCCCACAAAAAGTGGGGTAAAAATAAATAACATCCCTGAGAACATGGTACTTCCTGTGTTGAACTTTATAAGCCGCTGGCGTTCATCAATTCGCCTATTTGAGTATTGAACTCACTATCACTCATATTAGTCAACTTGTACAGTATATCTGCGCCGGTAATATCAAATTCGACCACATGTTCATCTAGGTTTTCATCTTGCCTGCGGAACATTAATATATGATTGGCCATTCTCGCTACATCGAGATAACTCACGGCATGAGTCACTTGAGCGATTTTATGATTCGCTGAGACTTCGAGGAAGTCGTTGTCAAACCCCCAAGTCTCGAGCACCAATTTACTGGCATTGGCGCACTGGTTGTCGAAAATCTGAAATGCGATCTGCTCGTTAAGGTAGTTGCCTTGCTCAAGGTAGTGATGGTACTCATTTACGATGCAGAACAAGCCAATGTCTGCAAGCAAACCGGCGAGAAGTGCTTTGTCGCTCTCTAAGTGGGCGTAGTAGTTTTCGCCTGATTCCTGAAAGCCTTTAACGACCATAACCATAGTCGCGGCTAATTCACGGGAGTTGGCGGCGCTATTGACCAACATGCGCTTACAGTTTTTACTTAGGTTGACGTTGTGCTTGAGTTGTTCAATGGCTTGTGCAGTGACAATATCGCGAACGCGAAATATCCCTAAACGTGACACGGCGGTAACAATATCGGTGCACGTGATGTTACGCCGATTAAAGATCACAGAGTTCGCCACGCGGATAACCACAGCGGCAAGGCCTGGGTCTTCGAGTAGTGCGTCGGCGATATTGAGTACCGTTGTGGTGTCTGACGTACAGAGCTTCTGAATTTTGAGCACAACGTCTGGGATCGGAGGCAGAGCAATTTTGCGCGATTTGATCGCTTTTTCGATCATCTCAGAAAACTCAGATTCAATCCCTTGAATGAGGAGCTCTTTATTTTCTGGAAGCCAATAGAAAGATAAGTGGTTCATACGTTGTCATTATTTTTGTTCGCTCGTCACAGTTTACCGTTGATGCGTCTGGATTAGCAATTGCTGAACTGCGTTTTTCTATTGAACTGGGAGCGCGGTTTGTTTTCGCTGCGCAGTGATCTTGCACAAAAAGCGATGTTGCCCTCACTCTGAATAGCTTTTGACCACCCCAAAACCGATTATGCGCCTAGTTACATTTAAAAAATGTGAACTGGGCACGGACTTATTTTGCGTCGTTAACTATCATCTGATTAAGTGTCGTGAGTCAAACAAATACAAATATAGCTCTAACGTTTGATTGACACTCCTTTTTTCGCTTTCTTCTGCTGCTATCTGGTGATCACTACTAATCGGGGTTTTTAGATTAAGGATCAATGGATATGACAGAGCAATTGTTCATTCAATATATCGCTAAGTTTGGCGACTACTATAAGCGTGCAATGTTTGGCGGCGTAGGGCTGTTTAAAGATGACGCCATGTTCGTGCTGATCAGCGATAACACCATCTATTTGCGTGGTGGTTCATCACTTGACCAACGTCTCATGTCATTGGGCTGTGAAAAATACGTTCATGTGAAAAAGCAAACCACCGCGACGGTCAATTATTACGACATCACTGGATTGTTCGAGAGCGAGCACCCTCAGCTTGACCGATTAATTCATCGTTCACTCGACGGTGCGCTGGCGGCAAGAAAATTGAGATTGTCTCCCACCAATAAACGCTTGCGTGATTTGCCCAACATGCAATTGACGTTGGAGCGAATGGTGAAAAAAGCCGGCATCGATGATGTGGATACTTTCGTCAAGCTCGGCGCGCCGACGGTCTACGCCAAAGTGAAGAAAGCGTACGGCAGCGATGTGGATGTGAAACTGCTGTGGAAGTTTGCTGGCGCTATCGACGGCATTCATTGGAAACTCATTCAAGAGCCGCGCAAACAGCAACTGTTGGAGAGTTGCCGTTAGCGCATGATGCCTTGAAGAGCGGATAGCAGTCAGTTTCAGACATTAGCCAAACAAAACGCCCCTCCTAATTGGAGGGGCGTTCATGTATCTGCTGTTCAAACGATGTCTAGACCGACACTCGGTCAGTTTTTCCAGTCATTGAGCTTGAATGTGAGCGTATGCGCAGCCCCTTTTAACTCCAGTCCTTGGTTGGTGAGAGTCATTTCACTCCAATCCGACAGTGTTTGTGAGAAGGCTTGCTCAACTTGCATGGCGTCATCACCACACATCTTCATTGTCATCCCCATTTTTTCAATGCGGAACTGGTTGTCTTTTAACTCACCTTGACCAAAGAAGTTGTTACATCCAGCATGGCCGTTCGCTGTCATTTTCTCACCGATTTCAAGACGCGGTGTAGATTCACCTTCTTCAAGGCTGATGGCTTGACCGTCGATAGCGAGCAGTTCCCAGTTGTGGTGCTGAAGATCTTGCGTTGTTATTGGGGTAGGGGCGTCTTGACTGCTTGCACACGCTGTCACGACGAAGGGCAGTGCGGTTGCGGCAAATAGCGTTTTTAGACTAAGCTTCATGATATCAACTCCAAAAATCAAACGTGTCGCAAAACGCGACGGTGCTTGGCGAAAGTATAATGCAAACCAAGCGGTTAATGTCAGAAGTGAGTCATAGTTTAGCGGCGGTTGTTCACTATCTTTGCGATCAACAAGCCAAGTTGCAGCGGACAGAGTGAATTAAGGCGTACTATGGAGCAGCTAGAGTTTTTTCAAGTCCCCAGTCCTTGCGTTGGTGTGTGTACCGTGGACGAACGTGGCTATTGTCAGGGGTGCATGAGAAAGCGTGAGGAACGTTTCAACTGGTTGTCGATGTCGCCCGCTCAGCAGTTGCATGTGATCAAGCTCTGCCGTCAGCGCTACCTGCGAAAAATCAAGAAACAGGGCTCAGACGCATCACCACCTGAGCCTCCTGTCGATCCGCAACAATCGTTATTTTAGTCCCCACTGGTCACTCACCCAACCACCAGCATGTTCGTCAAAATGACAGCCGATAAAGCGTCGATTTGTCTCAGGGGAGGCATCGGCTTTGGGTTTTGCATCTAACATGTGCTGGATATGGCTCACCATGGGATCGCCGCTGTGTAAGCGTTCTTGCCGAGTTGCGACTTCTTTAATCAGTTGCAGACGGTACGAGTTACTAGCACGTTTCATTTGGGCGATCCTCCACGGTTATGACACTAATATGAAAAATTAGTTACTGGTTAAAAAAACGTCAATGCGCCGAAGGGATGAATCGAGGAAATTTCTCAAAAAAAATGTGTTTTAGAGTGGGTCAAAAGAGAGACATCATGAGGTAACCATCGGGAATAGTTAGCCTTCTGTTTCTCGCTTGAGTCTCCGTGATTGAAATAAAAAGTTCATAATTTATTTTGCTTAACGCAATCAACTTTTGGGTGAGGGGCAATCAAAAACGCCTTGCGATAAGCAAGGCGTTGGATAGGCGTTGTTGTTAGGATTGGCAACGCTGCGACGTAATCAATTCATCGATCATTAACTGACCGCGAGTATTACGAATCTTGATGCGATAACTCAGTCCGACTTCCATATTGGCTTTGGTGTCTGGGTTAGTGCAGTAGACATTGATACTTTGGTTGAGCAGTTGTGAAGCGGGTTTTGCGCCTCGAGCATCCGTATTGTAGACCATCATGATTTCAATCGTCGTCCCACTTGCGCTTGCTCGCAAGATGGAGAGTGGCCCCGCCTCAATCGGCAGTTCGGCAGAGAGCACGCTCGCGCGGTTTTCTGCAAGCAATTCGAGGTTACGTTGCTTTTCCGCATTGGATGAACAGCCCGCGAGCGTCATTACCATTAGCCCGAGCAAAGCCGCCGAGCGGCGCAGGATCGCCATGACCACTAAAACACTTTCTTAAAGGGTTTAACGATAACAGACTGATAGACCCCAGCGGCAACGTAAGGGTCGGCATCCGCCCAGGATTGCGCTTGCTCTAAACTGTCAAATTCGGCGATGACGGTTGAACCTGTAAAGCCAGCTTCGCCTGGGTTCTCTGAATCGATGGCAGGCATAGGACCGGCGGTTAACAGTCGGCCTTCGTCTTGCAGCGCTTGCAAACGTTCTAAATGCGCAGGACGGGCACTTAAGCGTTTTTCGAGTGAATCTTCAACGTCTTGAGAAAAAATGACGTACCACATAGTCAAAATCCTTATCGTGTGGAATAGGGAATTAATGTACCTTAAGTGTGGCGAAAACGACGCGCCGACACTAACAATTTGTGAAGCGAATCATCGCTCTATTGCACGAGGTCGCCCTTCGCTATCAATCGCTACATAGTTGAATGTGGCATCACAGACCATGTATCTGTCTTCAACGCCGTGCTCTTTGACGGGTTTGACCCACACTTGCAAATCAATGCTCATCGAACTGCGGCCAATCTTCTTACATTCGCCGTAGCAGCAGACCACGTCACCGACGCGGACGGGCTTTTTAAAGGTGATGCTAGAGACCGAGACCGTCACAATTCGGCCACTGGAAATCTCTTTTGCGAGGATCCCACCTGCAAGGTCGAGTTGAGACATGATCCAACCGCCAAAAATATCACCGTTGGCGTTGGTGTCGGCTGGCATAGCTAACGTTCTTAGGAGTAGTTGGCCCTTTGGGGCATTGTAGGTGTTGTTCATATTTTGCGGACATCGACAAACAAAACAGCGACCGGGGAGGCCGCTGTTAAATTGGAAAGTCAACAGTTTAGCAAACTTTGCGCTGTGAAGTCAGCTTATGAGTTGCTGGTGTTTGACTCATCTTTAGGCATTTGTTTGTAGATGTAGACGCCTGTAAGCAGCGTAAAGCCAAAGGTGGCCGCCAAAAGGCCGAACACCTTGAAGTTAACCCAGACATCAAGCGGCAGCTCATAGGCGACGTAGATATTGAGTGCGGCGCAGAAAGCAAAGAAGCCGACCCAAGCCCATGTGACTTTAGCCCACACGCTGTCGGGCAGAGTGATCTCTTTACCAAGCATGCCTTTGATCGCTGATTTACCCATGGCGTGGCTCACCGCGAGTCCAATCGCGAAAACGGCGTAGACAATCGTCACCTTCCATTTAATAAAATTGTCATCGTGCAGGAAGATGGTCATGCCGCCGAATACCGCAACCATCACAAAGGTGATCAACTGCATTTTCTCGACTTTTTTGTAGACGAAATAAGTAATGGCAATCTGGATAGCGGTCGCGACAATCAAAGCGCCGGTGGCGGCGTAAATGTCGACCATTTTATACAGCGCAAAAAAGATGATCAGCGGAATGAAGTCGAGCAATTGTTTCATATCTAAATTCTATGATTGGATAAAATTGCCCTAAGTCTAACCAAATTCAAGCGTCGGACATAGGGCTTAGTGACAATCTGAAACAACTCAGTGGGGTAGCTGACGTTTGAAGTCCTCTAAATAGCCCTCTTCGCGAAGGCTCTCGACCGTAAACAGCAACTCCTCGTCACTCATGACAAAGCAGCTCGATTTACCGGTCATCACATTAAGGTACTCGTGATATTCGAGTTCGCTGTAGTGGCCGAATCGGTCTTGAACTAGGGTCTTAATACCGTGGTGGATTAAGCGATAATAGGTGTGGCGATGATGTTCCATAACAGACCTCGTTTTTCACTCTGGTCACAGTGTGGCCATGCCTCACTCAACCTTGTCTAGAACTAGTAGAGACGAAGCATAGAGAGTGCCAACTTGTCGATGAGGTCTATCTCTTTGAATTATAAGATGAGTGCCAGAGTGCATATGTCATAAAACTGGCACGTCTCAAATTGCGAACCAAATTGAGATTAAATTCGGTTGTCGCCGGTGCTGAATGCGATGATCTGACTGATTTGTGTGAGGCTGCGTCCGCTCTCTTGCTGCCATTGAGTGAATGCGTCACTGGCGGCCTGTAACGAGCGCTTAGTGTCTTTGCCACCTTCAATGATTTTGCATTGGCGCAAATAGGCTTCTACATCGCTGGAGAGAATGAAGGTGTCAACCCCCATTTGGCGCAGGGTGTAAGGACCAGTGTTGCCGCCTAGACGCTGTCCATGAGTTTTTAAGTACCCCCAAAGCTCGGTGATACGCTCACTTGGCCACTGCGCGACCATCTGACCAAACGATCCGTGTTGCAATGAAGCCTCGTAGATCATTTGTGCGTTGGCTTGTATCGATTTCACTTTCGCGTGATGGCGAATGATACGCGCATCCTCAGACTTTGCATCCCAATGCTCATCACCTAGCATCAATAGCCGTTCTATGTTGAACCCAAAGAAGACCTCTTCAAAGTTTGGCCACTTGTTGCGCACGACTTTCCAACTGATGCCACTTTGAAACACCTTCATGCTAAAGGCGGAAAGCCAACGATCGTTGGGTATCGCGGCAATTTCGCCACGAGAAAGCGGGTCAGAGAGCAGAGATTCCAACTGCGCGATGCCGCCTTTTCGCGCTGCTGCTCGCGCCTCAATGTGGGTGAATTTTTCAATCGTCATACCATGATTCCTTGTGTTTAGCGCTGGGCCAATGACGCTCAGCGATCACGATTTAATCAGCGTTAACCCGTGCGGCAGTGCGTCACCAAACACGCGTTTTGACTCCGTGTCTGACAGTTCGCTAACGTGCTCAACCAGGGTTATCCAAGCTTCAGGCAGCTTACTTTGTTTGAGTTTCGCGACGACCTCGGCGCGAAATTCGTCTGAGATGTCGATCTGGCGATCGCCGGTTTTACGGCACATCATCACGGCTGCAAAGGCCACCATGCGGTCTTGTTGCCACGGCTGGTCAAGCAAGGTGGGCAGCCATTGTTGAATCTGCTCCCGAGCAATCACATTGTGCGCACTGCCATAGAGCGGAGTACGGGAAGCAAGGCGGCCAAGCGCCCACCAGTGGGCATCGTTGAATTGGCTCTGATTGAGCGCTTTGCTTAAAAACCAGCTGGCCAGTAGCGTCTTATCTTCCACCTCTAAATGTTCCAAAGAGGCGGCCAGTCTCACCATCGACTCATACCCCATCTCTTGCGCGGTTTTGGCCGATTGCGGGTTTTTCATCGCACCGGGATGCAGGTACTTAGCAATATCGGCGAGCAGTTGCTCTTGCTGCTCTAGATTGAGTCCGCCAGCCACTCGGCGCCAGAACACCCACCAATCCGTCCAGCCTTGGTGATTTTTAAATTGAATCGCTTGCGAGTAGAGCCCCCACACTTGCTCGATCCGCCAATCATCGGTGACATCGCCAAAGCCGGGGCGTAGCGTATAGCCAGCCAAACGTAACCACTGTTTCTCGTGTGCTTCTGAGCGGCGGCGACGCTTTCTTCCTTGAGCCAAGGTGTCAAACAGCTGCCGAAGCGTGGTGAAGTCCCACTCATCGCGTTTGCCCAGTTGACGTTCAAGGGATTTACTCAAGGTGCGAATGTCCGCCTCCTCCGCACTTTTTTTATTCGCGCTGTAGAGTTTGCTGATCAGTGCTTGGCAGTGCGGTAAGTTCGGGTGCAGGCTGTGTGATTTCTGTTCTTCTTTTTGATGACGAACTTCAAATTCCACTGCCCAGCGTTGCTGCTCGTCTGCGACGCTCACACACTCCATCTTCAATGTACCGACTTCGGTCAGTTGGCACGCCAGTTGAACTTCGACCCGCTCTTTTTGATTGGCGTGCAACTGTGCCCCTTGACTGTCGAGTGTCACGACATAAGGAGGCAAAGGCGAAAGCTTGTCAGGGTCAACGTCAACCATCACTCCATTTTGCAACGCTTGATCGTCGCGAATGCGATCATGGGTTGAAGTCAGAAGATTGAAGCGTACCGGCTCGCCAAGAGTCAGGGAAAAGCGACGTCCTGTGAGTCGGATTTCCTGGCCTTCCTCTGAGCCCTTGGCCAATAAGCACAGTGCATGGCCCAAACGTTGTTTGTCTGGTAAATGGAGGAAATAGGAACGTGCGACTCCGCCGCCGATCTTAAGTTGTGCACCGCGGCGCGCTTTACCAAATGCCACGGCGCCCAGCGCCACTGCCCAATCGGGGTGTGGGTTGTCCAGCAGTCGGACTGGCTCGCCTCGCCATTGGCTAAGCAGCGTCTCTAATCGTTCGCTGATAAGTTCACTGTTAAAAACACCGCCATTGAGTAGCAAGCCAACGGGGACGACCGACGTGTTGTCTGGTGCTGTGCTGGATGTGTGCTTGAGTGCGTCAAGAGCGACACTTTGATGTTGCTGCAAGAAAGCGGCGACATGTTTACTCACTGCAGGATCGGAAACATAGGGCAGGCCGAACTCGACGACAGCGCTGCGGCGTTTGTCTGGGCCCTCGTTGATGTCACTGAGTGGAAAAAAACCTTCCAGCGCAATTTGGTGTACTTCATCTTTGCCAAGCGCCACACTTTTAGTGCCGCCAAGCAGCTTAGAGCCACTGCCTAGCATGGTGATTTTGACATCATTGGGCGCTTGGCGACTCAGCAACTGCTCTTTGGCTCTGCGCGTCTGCTGAATTAATTTGGACAGCGACGCCGCATTGAGTTTTTTACCGCTGTTTAGACGCTGCTCCGCCAAATGGGCTAGGGCGAGATCGAGGTTATCTCCGCCGAGCATCAAGTGCTCGCCCACACCAATGCGGTTTAATGTCAGCGCATGGTCGTCACTGACTTGTGCGGAGATTAAACTCATATCCGTGGTGCCACCACCGACATCACAGACGAGAATCAAAGGTACGTTCGATAGCGCGTCGGCGGCGTTTTCTTGATGACGTGCATACCAGTCATAGCAAACCGCTTGCGGCTCTTCGAGGAGTACCACCTTGTCTAACCCTGCGAGTTCGGCGGCTTCGAGAGTCAATTTCCGCGCAGTTTCATCAAAGGAGGCCGGTACGGTGATCACCACATCTTGCGCTTCAAGCGGGTCACTCGGATGGCGGTGATTCCAAGCTTGACGTATATGATTGAGGTAACTGGCGCTGGCAATTAAGGGGGACACTTTGGTGACGTCATTGGCGCCTGCCCAAGGTAATATGTCAGAGCGGCGGTCGACGCCTTGATGAGAGAGCCAGCTTTTAGCGCTGGCCACTTGGCGACCTTCCACTTTCGCGCCAAGCTCACGCGCCCATTCGCCAATAATGACCTGATCCATATCGCCAGAGACTGGCTGATGTTCCCATGGTAACGTCAAATCGCGCTCGCCAATCTGCCCCTTCGCGGGATGATAGCGAAAAGAGGGCAGCAGCGGTTTACGCACCACCTCACCGGGACCAATCAACTGGTCTATATCGAACAGCGCCACTGGGGAGGCGTTGAGATCCGCGGTGATCTCACAATACGCCACCACAGTATTGGTGGTGCCAAGATCGATACCCACTAAATAACGAGCCGTGGTCATGTTGAAAACCTTTTCAATGTGCAGATAGGTTGAAATCAGAGTAAAAACGGCATCCAAGGGATGCCGTTATGGGATTATTCTTCGCGTACGTCAAATTCAACGTGCCATTTTTGGCCGTTATCATTGGCAATGGCTTCAAGGTAAAAAGTACCGAGCTCAGTGACCCGTGAAGAGAGGGTGACGGGCACCACTTCGCCTTCTCTACGACCTTCAGAGACGGGCAGCGTGACCTGAATCTCCGGCAGCTCTTCGAGCTCATCGGGCCCCCAATGGTCAAGGTGAGTACCGGCCAGATCGTCTCGACGCACGGTAGAACCGAAGAACTGGAAGTTGACCGGCTGGCCAATGATCAAACCAAAGGCTTGGCTAGGTACATCCACGCTTGAGCCTTCTTCCATACCAAAAGGTGCCACACACAGTGCTTCCATCGGCGGTGCCATCCCTGGTATAGCTGGCATGGCACTTTCGATACCGACATAAAAGCTTGAGGCGATACCACCGCGAATACGCACGCCTTGACCACGACGCACTGCGCCATAGTAGGCTGCGCCGCTGGCAACCGCCAGATCAAGGTCGACACCGGTTAATCGCTTGGCCGCAGGGGCATTGGCCTCAGTGAGCCAATTATTGAGTGTGCTCTCAAGACGTTCAGCCAAGAGAGGCGACTTCAATACACCACCGTTGAACAGCAGCGCCGTAGGTTTGATAAAGCTGAGCGGAGCAGGGGCCATACCCGGAATACCAGCAAATGGCATGGCACTCTCTGACTCATGTTGGCCACTTTGTGCGCCTGCTTGTTTGACGAGAAAAGCCGCAATGTGACGAGTGATACCCGCATCTTGGGCGTACGGCAGACCCATTTGGGTCAATGCGCCGCGCGCACGTTGAACCGGGTGCTCATCAATCCCTACTTGCGGGAAGAAGCCATCCACCAGTGTTTGCTGCACTTCTTGCTGAGTGAGTTCTGTTTTGAGTGTCGCGCCCAATAGTTTTGAGCCTCGACTCGGCACGACAATCGGCATGCTCGCCAGATCCGCATCGTTGAGCAACGCTTCTTTCGCATCACGACAGGCGTGAGTCATGGCTTGAACTTGCCAAGGTTGCAGCTCTTTGCCTTCTTGGGCAAGTTTCATCTTTAATCGATAGGCGAGGGCCAGATCCATGTTGTCACCGCCGAGGAGGATATGCTCGCCCACCGCGATGCGGTTTAGCGCGAGGTTACCCTCTTCTTCGGTCACTTCAACCAGAGACAAATCCGTGGTACCGCCGCCAATATCGACCACCAGAACCACATCACCGACTTCGACTTCATCACGCCAAGCGTCTTGGCTGTTGTCTATCCAGTTGTAGAGCGCCGCTTGAGGCTCCTCAAGCAGTGTGAGGTGTGTGAGGCCCACATGACGCGCCGCTTCCGCCGTTAAATCGCGCGCGGCAGGGTCAAACGAGGCGGGCACCGTTAAGGTTACGTCTTGCTCTTCTAGCGGGTACTGAGGATGGCGATGATTCCACGCCGCTTTGAGGTGCTCAAGGTAGAGCTCAGTCGCACGCAAAGGCGAGACTTTCTCGACCTCTTCTGGGCTACCTGCGGGCAAAAACGCGTCGCGACGGTTTACGCCGCCGTGACAAAGCCAAGATTTGGCACTGGCCACTAAGCGAATCGGGGTTTTGGCACCGAGGTTACGAGCAATAGCACCAACCAAGGCTTTAGGTTCTGAAGACCAAGGAAGAACGCGCGCAGCAGGGTTCATCTCATGCTCATGGGGCTGATAGAGAAACGAACCCAGTTGAGTATGGGATTCTACCGTGCCCGGGGCAGTCAATTGTGGAATGGCCATCACCTCAACACGCGCGTCTTCGATGCGCGTATCAACAAACGACATGACACAGTGAGTCGTGCCTAAGTCAATACCGACACTGAAGGTCGGTGCGTTTGTTGTCTGTTCCATTACAGCTCCACCTCTGCTGGTGCAATGATCGACGCATCATAGTGATCCGCCAACTTAGGCAGCGTCATCGCGCTGGCTTTCCAGCCTTTGTGGACCAAAGTGCCATGGAACGGCGCTTGGCCGGTCACGTTGCCCGTTAGACGAACCTTTTGCGGATCAAAGCCGTCTTCCACAGTAATACGGCTCTCTTCCTCTTCTTGACGAATCGGCTCAAGCGTCACGTACTCTGTGAGTACTTTTTGCCCGCCGCTATGAATGACGCGCGCAGCAGCGCCAACTTCTTCATCAGAAAACGCACTGACGTCTTCTTTGAGGAAGTCAATTAAACGCGCTTCTTGTTGTAACAATGAAAGCAACTGCATCGCGGAATCGGTTGACGCCGTGGCCAGTTTTGACTCCACTTCCACCACTTTCTCAACGATCTTTTCGACTTCAACGACTTTTTCAACTTCGACGATTTTCTCGACCGGCTTTTCTATCTCGACAATTTTCTCAACGGGCTTTTCAACCACTTTCTCAATCACCTTAGACTTGCGTGAAACCGCAACAAGTAACAGTAGAACGCTTGAGGCGGTTAATCCGGCATGAAGCATGTCGAAGGTTTGAGGAATCATTTGTAAATCGAAAGTCATAATCATTCTCTTGGAAACTAAATTTTGCGCCGAGCTAAACACGGCTGCCTGTGTTGGCTGCCTTGGCAGCGGCACAATCATTTGACATGAAATTGGGGCAAATATAACACATTCAAGTGAAACCGCTTGTGTCAAAGCAAACTCGCACCAGATTTGGCGATGTATTTGCTCTCTTTTTAACCATGCCAACGTAATGAATGGTGAAAACGGGCGCAGAAACGGCAAATAAAATCGCGCCAAATCGGTTTAAGCGATGCAATGCTAGTCAGCGCGAGGTCGAGTTTTGCGCCCAGTTAGGGTAAAATTCGGCGCTTTGTTACTGTCACAATAGCGAACCTAAAGGCGAGTCATGAACCACAACCGAGTAGTCTGTTTCGATTTGGAAATGTGTTGCTGGAATGAGAACGGTGTCGGCACCACGGGCGAGATCATTGAAATTGGTCTGGCGGAAATCGATTTGGCCAAAGGCGAGGTGGTTAAGCGAGCGCAATACTATGTCAAACCCGAGCGTGATGAAGTTTCACTGTTTTGCGCGGAACTGACAGGCATCACACCGCGCAAAATTGATAAGCAAGGTCGCCCTTTAGCCGAGGTGATCAAGTCGATGATTAAAAACTTTGGCGGTAGCAATAAGATTTATGCCTCATGGGGGCGAGACGACCAGATCCTTGCGAAAGAGTGCGCAGAGAAAGGCATTGAGATGCCGTTTAGAGAGTTCATTAACCTTGCGACCCTGTATCGAATTCAGCATCGCCTGAAAGACAAACGTATTGGGCATCGCGCGGCACAAGAAAGTCAAGGCATTGACTGGGAAGGGCGCCAGCACTCAGGCTATGTCGATGCCTACAACCTTGCCAAATTGGCGTTGACCATGCTCTAGATAGCGAGATTGAGCGTGTGTCGAGATTCAATTCGATAGAGAGAAACAAACAGGGAGCCGAGGCTCCCTGTTTGCGTTGATTACGCGTAGCCAATCAACTCCGGTAACCAAAGAACGATGCTCGGGAAGGCGATCAATACCGCGATGGTAATGACATCGGCGACAAAAAATGGCGTACATCCGCGAAAGACATCTTGTACTGAGCACTCGGGGCGCACGCCAGCCACCACAAAGCAGTTCAAGCCAATCGGTGGAGTAATGAGACACAGCTCTGCCATTTTCACCACGATAATGCCAAACCAGATTGCGCAGCCAATGCCAGACACACCGAAGGCGGAGTCTGCCGCGGCGACATCCATTCCGCCGTTTAAGGCAATAATGGCAGGATAGACCACAGGTAACGTCAGCAAAAGCATGCCGATGGCGTCCATAAACATGCCAAGGACGGCGTAGGCGCAGAGGATAAGCAGCAGTGTCAACATCGGGCTTTGTTCAAGGCTGACAATCCAGTCTGAGAAGGCGCTCGGCAAATCGGCAAAGCCAAGAAAACGCACGTAAATCAACACGCCCCAAATGATGGCGAAGATCATCGCCGACAGTTTCGCGGTCTCCATCATTGAGCTTTTCAGCTCTTGCCAGCGACTGCCGTGATAGAGTGCGACAAACAGAATGGCGGTCGCGCCAAGCGCGCCTGCTTCGGTGGGCGTACCCACACCACCATAGATACAGATCATGATGATGGCGACAACAAAGAAGATCGGTGCAGCCGCAGGCAGTGACTCCATGCGCTGTTTCCAAGTGTAGCCGCGCACTGGTGGACCGAAGTTTTTGCGCGTCATCGCAAGGAAGATGACTAAGCCGCCATAGATGAGTGCCGAGACCAATCCGGGAATAAAGCCCGCCATCAGCAGCGCGCCGACATCTTGCTCAACAATGATGGCGTAAATTACCAAAATAGCCGAAGGGGGGATCAAGGAAGCGAGTGTGCCACCTGCGGCGACCACGCCTGCAGCAAAGCGCTTGTCGTATCCGAGTTTGAGCATTTCAGGGACCGCGATACGCGCAAACACTGCAGAGGTGGCTACAGACGCTCCCGACACCGCGGCAAAACCTGCGGTAGAGAAAACCGTCGCCACCCCCATGCCGCCTGGGAGCCAGCCCACCCAACGCTTCGCCGCCTCAAACAATGATTTGGTGAGACCTGCGTGATACGCGAGAAAACCGATCAGAATAAAGGTTGGGATCAATGAGAGCGCCAGCGATGACACTTTAGAGTGAGGGATGGTGCCAGCCATTTTGATCGCAACCATAAAGCCGCGCTCAAAACCCAGTTTGGCACTAAAGATCCAAACCAGACCTAAAAACCCCGCAATCGCAGCGGCAAAGGCGACGCGCACACCGAGAAGAACAAACAGGAGCATGGCTCCGGACACCCACAGACCGATTTCGATACTGTCCATGTTGCCCATCGTAGTAAATAAATCAGACAAGATAAGGCTCCTAGTTGTCGTGACCGCTGACACTTTCAGCTTCTTTTGCCGCCACTTCCGCAGCGGACTCAATCAAAGGCACGGCTACTGGCGAGTCGCCGCCTTGCCTTAGCGCACGTGCATAACCCCAGAGTTGTAAACAGAGACGCAAGGCGAGAATCGACAGCGCCGCAGTGACGACTAATTTGGCTGGCCACGTGGGGAGATTGATGTCGAGTGAGGAGTCGCCAATCGAGTAAGCGCGCCAGAAATGCAGGTAAGAGCCGTAGATCAGTACGACAGTGACCAACAGCATCAGCGCGGTCGTCAGCAGTTCAGTAAACCACAGCCATCGACCGCGAAACTGGCCGACAACAATATCCATGCGAATGTGGCCACCCATTCGCTGAGTGTAGGCAATGCCAAGAAAGGCAATAAACGCCATCGCTTGTTCCACCCAATCCACATAACCGCTGATAGGGGCACTCAACAGCCAACGGCCCAAGATGTTCACAGTGGCAAGAAAAACCAATAAAAATATGGTGATGCCACCGAGTAAGTTCAGTAGCGATTCAAAACGGAACAACCAGCGATCCACTCGACTGAGCAGAGAGTGATCTTCTCGTACGGACGCAGCAGCCGACATTTCGGCCTCCTTTTGTCTCAGACATTCATCGAATAGCGATTTACGTCATCAAAATAAAATCAAGGTGAAGCAGGAAACGTTGGGCTCAGATTGAGCCCAACGAGCTTAGTGTTCAGTTACTTTTGTGCGAATAACCCGGCGGTGAAATCAAGGACCGCTTGAGAGTCAAACTGATCTTTGTACTGCGCCACCCACTCTTGACGTACGGACTCAGAGAGCGTGTTCAACTGCTCGGTTTGTTCGGCGTTGAACGTCACCATGGTCAAACCTTGCGCTTTAACTGCGGTTTCGTATTTTGCAGTGGTGTTCTGTTCGTAGTTTTGAACGTAGAAATCGAGCGCTTCGTCCACAGAACCAATCAGCGCTTCGCGGTGACTGGGTTTGAGCATCTCTAGCGCTTCGGTGTTGACCACCACCGGACAGTTAGCAGAACCTAAGTTGAGGTTGGTGGTGCCCCACGTCGCCACTTTGTAGGAGTTGGTGGCGAGATGCGCGTGCGGCGCAAATGAAGCCGCATCGATAACATTGGAGTCCATGGACTGACGAACTTCGGCAAACGGAACACCGGTTTTGATCGCGCCCAGTTTACTCAACACACCCATAATACCGCCCGGGCCGCGGACACGCAGACCGTCAAAGTCTTCCAGTGAAGTTAGCGGATCGCCTTTACTGGCGATGTTGTATTGCGGCATTGGTGTAGGCATAAGGAGCGTGGCATTCCAGCGAGCGAGGTCCTTAACCACGGCCGGATGCTTGAACAGTTCCATGTAGATTTCGCTCACGCGGCCAAGCGATACATCTTGAGAGAAGGGTAATTCTGCCACCGTGATGGTGGGGTTTTTGTCAGCGTGGTAGAAGGCACAAAACTGCGCCATTTCAAACGCGCCAAAAGAGATGCCATCGAGATTTTCTCTTGCTTTTGATAAGCCACCGTAAGAAATATTGAGCTTGAACTCGCCGTTGGTTTTCGCCTCGACCAGCTCAGCCAGCTTTTCGACGTTTTCGGTAAAAGCGCGGCGTTTGCCCCACAGAGAGACGTTCCACTCGGTAGCGGCTCTGACTTCCGTTGCGACAAACCCACTTAACGCGAGGGCGGTGATTAACGTGGCGTTGAGAGTTTTCATTCTTTCATCCTTGTTGTATTGATTTGACTGGTCACCAGTCGTGTAGGGTTGAAGTGGGCGCGACAGGTTTAGCCTGCTTAACATGGCGCTCCGTTTTTTGTTGTGACCCATTGGGTATAGCAAGGGGTTTGCCAACTTGTTGTGATAATGTTAACTGTTTGCGCCCCGCCCGGTGATGAAAGGGCTGAGCGAGCCGACTTGGCGTGATGAACGGCGCAATTTAGACGCAGCAACAAGAAAATCGGCCAAAATTGGCTCATCCTTGTGGGAGGTGAGTCATTGGATGCGCCAAATTTGGCCGATGGCAGCGAGTGCTATTTGTGTACCTATTAAGAGTCGCGCCGTCGCGCGTCCATCAGGCTTATCGCTAAGCGGTAGAGGGCGCAGGCTGGCGCGGTTTTTGAATTGCTCAAGCTCAGTGAAAGGCACAATCGTCGTCGTACAACAGATAAGGGAAATCATGGTCAGTAAACCGGCGTGGTGGGCGCTGCACCTCGAGAGCAGTAGAAAAGTCACGGTCTGGATCGTGGTGATTGCAACGGTACTGGCTATTGTTATGGCTCGGTTATGGATCGAGAGTATCGAGACACGACATTTTGCGCAGCTTGATACCGTCGGTGAAGAGAGGCTGAATCTCTACGCCTCGACCGTTGAGGCTGAGTATCAACGCTTTCACTATCTTCCGTTTATTGCCGCGCAAGATGATGACGTGCATCAGCTACTGGCAACGCCAGAGAAAACGCCGTTGATTGACGAAGTGAACCAAAAACTGGCTCAGTGGCAAAGTGAATCGGGTGCGGATGCACTGTATCTAATGGACAAATCAGGGCGAGTCCTTGCCAGTAGCAACTGGAACCAAGAGGGCAGCTTTGTCGGCCATGATTACCACTTTCGCCCTTACTTTACCGAGGCGATGGCGGGCCGCAATGGTCGCTTTTTTGCCATCGGCGTGACCACAGGTGAACCGGGTCTGTTTCTCTCTCGTCCTGTTCGCGTCGAAAACCAGATTGTTGGTGTCACTGTCCTCAAAGTGGACATGTCGCAATTGGAAGCGAGTTGGCGTGCAGGTGGCGAAGGGGTTTGGGTCAGTGATGCTGACGGTGTGATCTTTTTGGCCAGTCAGCCGCATTGGCGATACCGCACCTTGGGCGCGATTTCTGACCAAGTCCGAGAGGCATTACGCCAAGCACAAAAGTACGCCAATCACCCGATTGAACCGCTGAGCTATACGGCTTTGCCCAGCTCACCACAAGGAAAAACGGTGTTGGATCTTCGCGGCGAGGAGGGCGTCGCGACACGCTACGTTCTCCATCAACGCGATATTCGTGCGCTCGGTTGGCGATTGGTCTACCTCAGTGATCTGCAAGACCTTACCCAAAGCAAATACAACGCGATGATCGTTGCCGCCTTGCTAGCGACGGTGTTAGCGCTGGTGGCGCTCTATTTGATGAGCCGTTTTCGCCATCAGCAGCAGCTCGAATGGCGGGTGGCGCAGCGCACCAACGCCCTCAGGCAGAGTAACTCGCAACTCAAACGAGAGATCGAAGAGCGTATCCGTACGGAAAATATCTTGCGGCAAACCAACGAAGAGTTGATTCAGGCAGAAAAATTGGCCGCGTTGGGTCAACTGTCTGCGGAGTTGGTGCACGAAATCAGTCAGCCATTGCAAGCCACGTTGACCTATTTGGCCAGTACCCAATTATTGGTTGAGCGCGGTGGCTATGAGATGGCGCAAGAGAATCTTGACGAGATCGACCACCTTATTCGCCGCGTGACAAAAATCATCTCACGCTTGAAGCACTTTGCCAGCAAGTCGGTCAGCGCGCTATCGCCCGTTGATATCGCACAGTCTGTGCGCAACGCGCTGGTGGTGGTTCAACCTAGGTTAGACAAACATCGCATTGTGCTCGATTGGCAGCCGCCAGAGTCAGCGCTGCTTGTGCGCGCGGAGGAGATCAAGTTGGAGCAAGTGTTAGTGAATCTGCTACGCAATGCCGCCGATGCGATTGCTGAAGACGCCAATACCGCAAAAGAAGACGATGCAAACGGGCATCGAGAGCACGGTAAGATTCAGATTCGCACTTGGCAGCAGGGCAGCGAGGTGTTGCTCTCGGTGACCGACAATGGCGCCGGCATCGCGGCGGAACACTTGGCGAGTCTGTTTGAGCCATTTTTTACCACCAAACCGGCAGGGAAGGGGGTGGGCTTAGGGCTCTCCGTCTCTCGCACGATTGTGGAAGAGTTTGGTGGGCGGTTGGAGGTGATTGCAGCCGATAGGGGCTGCGAGTTTCAGTTGAAACTCCAGTGCGCCGAATCGCCTGAAGCAGAATTAAGGAGTTCCTCATGACACACCCTTTTCCCCCGTCAGACGAGTTGGCGACGTTTGGTCACTCTTTGCCGCCCGAAGTCATCTTGGTTGATGATGAAAGTGCAATCCGCCGAGCGACCAAACAGTGGTTGCAGCTGGCCGGATTGAGCGTGCGAGATTTCGCCGATGCGCAGAGCGCCTTGGCCACCATTGATGCTCAAAGCCATTGTGTGGTGGTGTCTGACATCCGAATGCCAAAAATGGATGGCCTAGCGTTTGCCAAGGCAGTACAAACCATCGACAGTGATATTCCGGTGCTGTTGGTCACGGCGCATGGGGATGTCAAAATGGCGGTCGACGCGATGCGCGGTGGTGTGTATGACTTCATTGAAAAACCGGTAGAGCCAGATTTGTTGATTGATAGAATTCAGCGCGCAGGCGAGAAACGGCGGCTTGTGTTGGAAAACCGGAACTTGCAGCGCTTACTCAGTCAGCGCCCCACGCTTGAAAGCAGAATGATTGGCGAGTCGCCAGTAATGAATGCCCTTCGTCAGCAGATCTTAATGCTCGGCCAAACTCCCGTGGATACAGTGATCAATGGCTCGACCGGGACCGGTAAAGAGCTGGTGGCGCGATGTTTACATGAGGTGAGCGCACGGGGTGATCATCCCTTTGTGGCGGTCAACTGCGGCGCCATACCGGACAATTTGTTTGAAAGTGAGCTGTTTGGCCATGAGAAGGGCGCGTTTACCGGCGCTCAGTCTAAGCGCATCGGGAAAATTGAGCACTCGAACAAAGGGACGCTGTTTCTTGATGAAATAGAGAGTATGCCGATCAGTTTTCAAATTAAGCTGCTGCGTGTGTTGCAAGAGAGGAAAGTGGAAAGAGTCGGTTCTAACCAAGAGATCGCATTGGATTTGTGGGTGATCGCGGCGAGTAAAGTCGATCTCAAACAGGCGTCTGAGCGGGGCGAGTTTCGTGAGGACCTCTATTACCGATTCAATGTCATGGAACTGCATTTGCCAGATTTGGCCGATCGCCGTGAAGACATTCCGCTCTTGTTCGAATTTTTTGCACGCAAAGCCGCGATGCAATACCAACGTGATTATCAGCCACTCAGCGACCAAGAGAGTTTGCTACTGTGTGAACAAGAGTGGCCCGGCAATGTGCGACAGTTGAAAAACAGTGCCGAGCGGTATGTATTGGGTATCGGCCAGGGCGTCAATTTGGCCAGCGTACTGGGGACGGAGCCCCTAACGCCGAGCCCGAGCTCAAACAACCTCGCGGATCGCGTGCACAGCTTTGAACGGCAGGTGATTGTTCAAGCGTTTAAACGCCATAAAGGTAACGTGCAAGCAGTGATGGACGAATTGGAACTGCCACGACGCACACTTAACAACAAAATGACGCAATACGATATCCAGCGCCGTGACTTTGTGGATTAAAAACGAGCCGCTAGGTTATTTGCCGTCATTGTCCTCAATGACTGACAATTTGGCGCGGATAAACTCGCTGTGACCCACATACAAGAGTTCAGCGGTTTTTCTGATCACGGCGTCTTCAAGTGGGTCGATGTTGCCATCGGCGTGTGCGACTTGCCACATGGCTTGAATCAACTCAAAACGCGTCTCTTGACTGAGTGAACGAAGTTGGGAGGTAAAATCATACAGCGAGGCAGAGTGCTGCGTCGTCTCTTTTGCTCGGGATAGGAGGTGGGTTGCTTGTTGGTGATCAACCCCGACTAGACGCGACAGCAATTGCTGTTTGGCTTGGGCCTCTTCTGCGCTCACTTGGTGATCGGCACCGGCCACTTCGGACAGCAAACAGGCGATCGCCAGATGCGGATCTTGGCTTGATTGCTCTCCTAAGTCTTTGCCTTCCACCAATTGCTTAAAGAGTTTAGATAGCGCATTCATCATCGTTATGACCTCAATACATTCGATATGATATATACATAGTGATGATTGACGGCGATCACAAGCCTCTTTACACAATCCTTACTTAACGCCACCTAAGAGCACCTAGTGGATGAAGTCGGGTCTAACGGGAACTCTTTATGGGTGGAAAAGCGATGCGCTTGCCTTCAGACGTCAAAATTTCGATCGATTTGGGGGCGCCTTTTTCATCGAGGTGGAGCTCACCAATCGCGCTGGCATTAATCAGTCTGCGCAGTCTCTGGCTATCAGGATCACGTTTACGAACCTTCAAACGCTTACGTTTGGTAAACCAGTTGAGTGGCGATCGCGGTGAATAGAGCAGTCTGTCCGCGTGATCGCAGATCGCCAATAAGGGTTCTGGGAACTGGCTCTTAAAGCCACTGCAGGTGAACTGGTAAAGGTGTGGGCTATTTTTACGAAAGCGCAACTCTATGTCATAAGCGAAAGAGTAGTGCACATCGCCAGAGAGAATAACAAAGTTGGTCGGCGTCTGGGTATGAGTGAAAATACTCAGTAAGGTGTTGGCACTGCCCGGGTGCGCCATCCAGTTTTCTGCATCCACCATCAAAGGTTTACCTAATAGGGTAACAATGCGTTGCAGCGTTTCGATAAATTTAACGCCAAACATAGGTGCAGGAGAAACGATGATCACTTTTTCTTGATGGAGCAAGGCTTGTTGCAGTTCCATCAACGCTTCCCAATCCATCAAACCTGACGGTTTGTTCATCCTAGATTCCGAGCGCCAGCGGCGGGTACGGGTATCGAGCACCACCACCTTAGGCGAGGTGTCAATGGTGTAATGCCACTGCTCAAAACTGAGCAAATGCGCGATAAAAACATCGTGATGCTGGGGGACGGGGTCTTCAAAATAGCGCTGCGCTAGACTGATAAACTCGGCGTCAAAATGGTCGGGCTCATTGCCCCACCCCTGACACAACCAGTAGCCGATCAGCGCGTTGCCAATAATCCGTTTGGAAAAGGGGTGCTGATAGACCTGATATTCCCAGCCGACGGTTAAATTCCAATCATCGGTGACATCGTGGTCGTCGAAAATCATGTAAGTGGGAATATGAGCCAACAACCGTGCTACCTTGGGCAAGCCCACCACAAACGCCTCCATGACGTTGGCTTCGTGCTCAAATGTGGTTTGCCATTGCTCGGGAATGGTCGGTAGTTCCGTCTCAGTGTTAGGCTTGTTGAGGCGTTCTCGATCCACATGTCGCCATAAGACGGGCGACCACACCAATAGATACATCGCGATAAATTCCGCGCAGGCAATCAGGTGGTTCTCTGCCCCCGTGGCGCTGAAAACAGGCTGCTCAGAGGGCTTAAAAAAGGCGTGCCACCAGCGCTTGTCTGGGTGGTAGGTGGGCAAAATGTGCTCTCGGCCATAAAGGTGATGAGTGTGTCGGCGCAGCGCTTTGTCATTGTCAACACAGGCCCCTTCAAACATCTCTCCTCTCAGACCGAGCAGAACGATAACTTGATCAATGGCATCTAATGTCGGCCCTGCAACATGATCGGCGTAGATTTGGTCACCGGCCATCATCAGCAAATCTGGCCGCTCTTCAGGTGATTGGGCGGACACCTTCGCTTCCATCGCCACCAGTGCATCACCGCTGGGGTGATGTGGGTTGCGGCACGACCCATGCACAACGTAGTTTGCTTGGGTCGACAGGTGAAAGTGTAAGCGGGTCTCACCGGGATAGAGCAAATAAGGCGCCAGTTCAGCCAGGCCACCGTGAGGGGTGACAAAGTCGTAACTCAGTGTTTCGTTGGCTGGGAAATGGCCGCGAAAATGTGCCAAGGTCACGTACGCGTGTTCGCCTATCTGAATCGATGAACACTGACTGAGTGAATCCTTCAATAGCGGTTGCCCTTGCTGGTAGAGCTCAAAAGAGCCGCGCAAAGGGGCAGAGGTGACCAACCAAAACACTAGGTGTTCAGGCGTCGCTTTGCGCAGGATAGGGCCTGCAATGAGGTACGGTAGCGTCGTTTCTTTACTCATTACTCTCTTTGGGGTTTGATGGCTCAAGTGCCAGGTCGGGGCCTTCGAGTCGCTCTATCACTTCTGAACTGGATTGCTCATGCGCCATCAAGACCAAAGCCAGCAGTGCATCGATTTTGCTTTCGCTATCACTAGGCTCATTGAGTAGCGAGCCTAAGCGTTGTCGAATGAGCTCAATTTCGTGCTCGACAAAGCCTCGCCCTTCTTCCTCTCCGGAGGATTCATCAGGTGCAGTATCAAAATGCATAAACAGCAGATCACCGTCAACGTGAGTGTCGAGGAGTTGCTCGGGTAACCACTCATCGCCGGTGACGATGTCTGGGTCGTCACCTTGAGGTAACGCGCTTAGAAGTTTCTTTAGTTCAGATGCTTTCACAATGGTTCGATTTAAGAGATCATATAGCTATTCTAGCGGCTAACCGCGCTCAAACATAAGTACTAAGCACACTGATTGGCGACAAATTGTGTGGTTCAATCAATATTGGATACAAAATGGCAACAATCTCATCTCTTCATTGGCGCTCGTTTTCCTGCACCGCAGCGCTCACTTTAGCCGGCGTCAGTACTGCTCACGCAGACGTCTCTCAACCGGTTACGCAAAGTGAGCAGCAGTGGGGCATTGCAGCCATGGTGCGTACTGCGTCCATCCCATTTGATACGACGACTGGCGATCAATCGGTCAACACCTTCATTCCTATGCTGTTTTTTAGCGGCGACACCTTTTACATCGATGGCACTGAAGGCGGGGCGCATCTTTGGCGTGACGACAGCGAACAATGGCAACTTAATGCGTTGATGCGCTTGCGATTTGTCGACGTCCCTGCCTCAAAGCAAAACCAGCTTATCACCGACACGCTAGACGCCGGATTACAAGCACAATATAAGATCAATGATGAATGGCGAATGAATACCGAGTTAATGGCGGATTCGGATTTTCGCTTTCACGCCAACCTGACGTTTAAAGGGGAATATCAGTCGGGTGATTGGCAATGGTCACCGTATGCCAAAGTGCGCTACAAAGACGCTGACTTCAACAGCTACTACTACGCGATGTCCGAGTTTAGCGGCGAGACAGTCGGGGCAGGCGTTGATGTGAATGTGGGAATGAGTGCCCGTTATCATGTGATCTCAAATCTCTATCTTTTGGGTGAGACCAGTGTGACGCGCCTTGATGACAATGCCTATCAGGCCAACATTGTCCAAGACCGCTATCAAGGCGAGCTGTTTCTCGGCTTTGGCTTTTTTAATGATCAAGCACGCTTGCCAAATTCTGAGCTGAATAACCATCGTTATCTTCGTGTCGCACACGGTTGGGCGACACCATCGAATATCGGTGAAATCTTCCGTTTTGATGCGGAAAAAGATCCTGATAACAACCAGTTGACGTCGCTGTTCTATGGCCATCCCTTAACGGATGAGTTGTTTGGCTTGCCGCTGGATATTTATTTGACGCCAGGGATCGTTCACCACTGGTCATCGGACGTACAATCGGCGTCAACCGAATACGTCGCGGCGATCAAAGCCTACTACACGTTCAACTGGCCAACGCAATGGCGCTTTGGCGTCGCGGAGGGGATGTCGTACATTGACAGCATCACCCATATTGAGGGGACAGAAATGGAACGTAAAGATAGAGAACCCAGCAAGCTTCTCAACTATCTTGATTTCTCATTTGATGTCAATGTGGGGTCATTGCTCGGCAATACCGACCTGAAACGTCTCTGGTTTGGCTACTCTCTGCATCATCGCAGCGCCATTTTCGAAAAAGCCTCTCAGTATGGTCGTATTAAAGGTGGCAGCAATTACAATACCGTGTATCTGCAATACGAGTTCTAATGAGTCGGCGTATTAGCGCCTCCTTTTCCCTGTCACGCGCCCAGTATGTTTGCGACGGGCGCGTCGCGACACAGTTGTGATACAATCCGCGCAGTTTTATCGACAGTAACAAAATAGGACATGCTTTGACCTCGTCACAGCCAGATAAAAAGAGCGCGCCAGCCGCGCAAGTGAATTCACCCGCTCAATTACGTAAGGCGCTGGAGCAGTGTATGCTTCGCGATCGCTTTCGTTTCAGTAAACGCATCAGCGGGGCAAGTAAAATCAAAAAGGACGCGGCGCGTCATGCCGCGTTTGATGACATCGCACTCGATATGGCCAAGTCTATCATGCAGGCCGAGCTGCGAGGGCAACACACGCCGACTATCGACTACCCAGCGCAGCTGCCGGTCAGTCAAAAGAAAGACGACATCGCGAAGGCGATTGCTGAGCATCAGGTCGTGATTGTGGCCGGTGAAACCGGCTCAGGTAAAACGACTCAGTTGCCTAAAATTTGTGCCGAGCTTGGCCGTGGTCAGTATGGCTTGATTGGCCATACCCAGCCCCGTCGTCTTGCAGCGCGCTCAGTAGCGAACCGTATTGCTGAAGAGATGGAAACGCCGCTCGGCGAGTTTGTCGGCTACAAAGTGCGTTTTAACGATCAGATTTCTGACAACACCCAGATCAAGTTGATGACAGACGGTATTTTGCTGGCTGAAATTCAACACGATCGTTTTCTCAATCAATACGACACCATCATTATCGATGAAGCGCACGAGCGCAGTCTGAACATTGATTTCATCCTCGGCTATCTGAAAGAGCTGTTGCCAAAGCGCCCTGATCTGAAAATCATCATTACCTCGGCGACCATCGATCCAGAACGTTTTTCAAAGCACTTCAACCAGGCTCCGATCATTGAAGTTTCTGGTAGAACCTACCCAGTGGAGACGCGCTATCGCCCACTGAGCGGTGAAGACGAAAGCGATCGTGATCAGCTTGAAGGTATTTTTGATGCGGTGGATGAGCTGTGCGATGAAGGGCTCGGCGACATTTTGATCTTCATGAACGGTGAGCGTGAAATTCGCGACACCGCGGACGCACTCGCTAAGCGCAACCTGAAAAGTACCGAAATTGTGCCTTTGTACGCGCGATTGTCTGCAGGTGAGCAGAACAAAATTTTCCAACCTCACGCAGGGCGTCGAATTGTGCTCGCGACCAACGTCGCGGAAACCTCGCTAACGGTACCGGGAATCAAATACGTGATTGATCCTGGTACGGCGCGCATCAGTCGTTATAGTTACCGCACCAAAGTTCAGCGCTTACCGATTGAGCCCATTTCACAAGCCAGCGCCAATCAGCGTAAGGGTCGTTGTGGACGTGTGGAAGAGGGGATCTGTATTCGCCTCTACTCAGAAGAGGATTTTAACTCTCGCCCAGAGTTTACCGATCCTGAGATCTTACGCACCAACTTAGCGTCGGTCATTTTGCAGATGACGGCTCTGGGTCTTGGTGACATCGAAGCTTTCCCATTTGTTGAAGCGCCTGATAAGCGCAACATCCAAGACGGTGTGCGTTTGCTCGAAGAGCTTGGGGCGATCAACGAAAAAGCCAAAGATCCGAAAAAACGTCTTACTCCGACTGGGCGTCAATTGGCTCGCTTACCGATTGACCCACGTTTGGCGCGTATGGTGTTGGAAGCGCCGAAGTATGGCGCACTCAACGAGGTGATGGTGATTGCCTCTGCGCTCTCTATTCAGGATCCGAGGGAGCGCCCAAGCGACAAACAGCAATCGTCCGATGATAAACATCGCCGCTTTTTCCATGAAGAGTCGGACTTTCTGACCTTCGTTAACCTATGGGATTACATCCAAAAGCAGCAGAAAAAATTGACAGGCAACCAGTTCCGTAAGCAGTGTAAAGAGGACTATCTCAACTACTTGCGAATTCGTGAGTGGCAAGATGTCTATTTCCAACTGCATCAGTCAATGCGAGAGATGGATGCCAAACTCAATGATGAGCCTGCGAGTTACCAAGGGGTGCACAGTGCACTGCTAGTGGGGCTATTGTCTCATATCGGTATGAAAGATCAGGAGAAGAATGAGTACCAAGGGGCGCGCAATGCGCGTTTTCATATCTTTCCTGCCTCTGGCCTATTCAAAAAGCAACCTAAGTGGATTGTCTCTGCCGAGCTGGTGGAAACATCCAAACTTTGGGGCCGCATTATTGCCAAGATTCAGCCTGAGTGGGTGGAACCTCTAGCGAAGCACCTAATCAAACGAAGCCACAGTGAGCCTCATTGGTCGAAGAAACGCGCAGCGGTCATGGCGTATGAAAAAGTGATGCTGTATGGCATCCCTATTGTACCCAAGCGCTTAGTCAACTACGGAACGATTGATGCTGCGGTCAGCCGCGAAATCTTCATTCGCAGCGCATTGGTTGAGGGAGAGTGGGAAACCAAACACGCTTTCTTCAAGCAAAACCGTAAGCTACTCCAAGAAGTGGAAGAGCTCGAACACAAGTCACGTCGACGAGATATTTTGGTCGATGATGATGAGCTGTTTGATTTTTACGATCAGCGTGTGGGGACGGACGTCGTTTCTGGGCGCCATTTCGATACTTGGTGGAAAGCGGCGGAAAAAGAGAACTCTGAGCTGCTCAACTTCGAAAAAAAGATGCTGTTCAAAGGTGATGCGAGCCATGTGACTGAGCTCGATTACCCAAATTTCTGGTATCAAAATGGTCTCAAACTCAAATTGAGCTATCAGTTCGAGCCCGGTGAGAATAGTGACGGCGTCACTGTGCACATTCCACTGCCGATTTTGAACCAAGTGGAACCCGTGGGGTTTGACTGGCAAATACCTGGCCTGCGCCATGAGTTGGTTGTCAGCCTGATTAAATCCTTGCCCAAAACGGTGCGGAAAAACTTTGTCCCCGCGCCCAACTACGCGGATGCCTTTCTTGCCCGTGTGACGCCGATGGCGCTGCCACTGCTCGATGCATTGGAAAAAGAGCTGCGCCGCATGACGGGTGTGGAAGTGTTACGTGAAGATTGGAATCTTGCTCAGCTCCCTGATCATTTGAAAGTGACGTTCCGCGCGGTTGATCATCGCAACCGTAAACTGAAAGAGAACAGCGATTTGCATGCGCTCAAAGAGAGCCTGAAAGAGCAGGTGCAAGAGACGTTATCGAAAGTGGCCGATGATGATATCGAACAGCAAGGTCTGCACACGTGGAGTTTTGGTGAACTGCCAAAAGTCTACCAGCAGAAGCGGGGTGGGTATGATGTCAAAGCTTACCCTGCCATCATTGATAGCAAAGACAGCGTAGAAATCAAGCTATTTGAAACCGAGCAAGAGCAGATTCAAGCAATGCAAGCGGGTCAGCGCCGTTTGATTTTGCTCAATGTGCCATCGCCGATTAAGTATCTGCACGCCAATCTGCCCAACAAATCGAAACTCGGTCTCTACTTTAACCCGTATGGCAAAGTGATGGACTTGATTGACGACTGTATCGCGTGTGGCGTCGATAAGCTCATTGAAGAGCAGGGCGGCTTGGTGTGGCAGCCTGAAAAGTTTGAGCAGCTGAAAGAGCATGTACGCGGCGAGCTTGGCGACACGGTCGTGGATATCGCCAAGCAAGTCGAAACAATATTAACGACCGCGTTTAGCATCAACAAAAAGCTCAAAGGCAAAATCGACTTTACGATGGCGTTCGCCTTATCAGACATCAAAGCGCAAATCGAGGGGTTGATCTTCAAAGGGTTTGCGACGGAATGCGGCTGGAAGCGATTACCAGACATCTTGCGTTACATGAAAGCGATTGAACGACGGATGGAAAAACTACCCATCGACCCGAATAAAGATAGGCTGCATATGCTGAAAATTGAGTCAGTGACCAATGATTACAAGGAGCTGCTCAATAAGATCCCTAAAGGGATGGCGATTCCTGAGTCCGTTAAAGAGATCCGCTGGATGATAGAGGAGCTGCGTGTCAGTTACTTTGCTCAGCAATTGGGTACGCCTTACCCGGTGTCAGACAAACGGGTGAAGAATGCGATAGATGATATCTAAGGTTACTTACCGAGTACGATTAAGCAGTGAATAGGTAGGCATAATACTTGCTTAGGTTTAATCACGGTACGGTATTTTGACGATTGACAGGTAATGGATTGCCGCTTGCTACTCTCCATTACCTTTTTAAACGAGAGAAGGTTAATTATGAAAAAAACACTACTAGCGCTCGCTTTGATTGGGGCATCAGCGACCGCGTCAGCAGACTCATGGATTTACGGGGGCGCTTCAGTCGGTAACTCGGATTTCTTAGGAGATAGTTCAACGGCGTACAATGTTCATGTCGGTACGGGTATTTTGCCTTTTATTGGCCTTGAGGCGGGCTATAACAATCTTGGTGAGTTTGAGACGGGTACTTCAAAGGTCAAACTAGACAACGTTTACTTTGCGGCAAAACCAAGCATCAACCTTGGTCCCCTTCAAGTGTATGGTAAAGCTGGCGTGCACTCTTGGGAGCAATCTTCAAGCAACGCAGCACTAGAAGATGATGGCTACGACATCATGCTTGGTGTGGGTGCAGACTACCAAATCTTTGGCCCGCTCACTGTCGGTGCCAAATATGAGAACTACAAAATGGACAAAGAAGACATGGGTGTGTTCTCGCTAACGGCGTCATTGAACTTCCTGTAATCTTTGGTTACCAAATTTCTTAAGCGGCCAAATTGGCCGCTTTTGGGTTTTATACCTTCCCATCCAGCCTTAACGTAATCCTCGCGTAAGCCGGCTAAACCTTAAGCCATAGGTTTTGACGATTGAATATATAGGCGAAATAACCTCGTGAAATAGACAAATCTTTTCTATGCTTCCTGTGTCAATTCAAGCAATTCCTACACAACGTCAGGCTGTGTTTTTGATTTAGATCAAATAGGGTTTTCAGTGCCCCTGCCAACATAGATGTGGTTTAGGAACAAATACATAAGAGCAAGAAAGGGATAAGCAATGAAAGATCAAAGCACTCAAGGGGCTGGTCAATGCCCGGTAATGCACGGTAGCCATACCGATGCCAGTTCATCCAATGTCGCGTGGTGGCCAAAGGCGTTGAACCTAGACATCTTGCATCAACATGACAGCAAAACGAATCCTCTCGGCGCGGATTTCAACTATAGAGAAGAGCTCAAAAAACTCGACGTAGACGCGCTTAAACAAGATTTAAAAGCGTTGATGACCAACAGCCAAGAGTGGTGGCCTGCAGACTGGGGACACTATGGTGGCTTGATGATTCGTATGGCGTGGCACTCAGCAGGTAGCTACCGTACTGAGGACGGTCGCGGGGGCGGTTCGACCGGTAATCAGCGCTTTGCACCACTCAACTCTTGGCCAGATAACGCCAACCTAGACAAAGCACGTCGCTTACTTTGGCCAATCAAACGCAAATACGGCAACAAAATCAGCTGGGCGGATTTGATGATTCTTGCCGGTAATATGGCGTATGAATCAATGGGCTTTAAGACCTTTGGTTTTGCCTTTGGTCGTGAAGACATTTGGCACCCAGAAAAAGACATCTATTGGGGTAGCGAGCAAGAGTGGCTAGCGCCATCTGGCTCAGAGAATAGCCGTTACTCCGGTGAGCGTGATCTTGAAAACCCATTGGCTGCGGTTATGATGGGTCTTATTTACGTTAACCCAGAAGGGGTCGATGGTAACCCAGACCCACTGAAAACCGCTCAAGATATGCGCGTGACGTTTGCGCGTATGGCGATGAATGATGAAGAGACAGTGGCACTGACGGCAGGTGGACACACCGTCGGTAAAGCGCATGGTAACGGCGACGCTGGCGAGCTTGGTCCAGATCCAGAAGCCGCAGGTCTTGAAGAGCAAGGCATGGGCTGGATGAACCACAAGTCGCGGGGCATCGGTCGCAACACAGTGACCAGTGGTATCGAAGGCGCCTGGACAACCAACCCAACCCAATGGGATGACGGCTACTTCGATTTGCTGTTTAAGTATGAGTGGCAGCTCACCAAGAGCCCAGCTGGCGCGTGGCAGTGGGAGCCGGTGGATATCGCAGAAGAAGATAAGCCGGTTGATGTGGAAGACTCATCAAAACGTTACAATCCAATGATGACAGACGCTGACATGGCGCTGAAAGTGGATCCTGAGTACCGTAAGATTTCTGAACGTTTCCACAAAGATCCTGCCTATTTCGATGAAGTATTTGCTAGAGCATGGTTCAAGTTAACCCACCGCGATCTTGGCCCGAAAGCACGTTACTTTGGCCCTGATGTTCCAGCGGAAGATTTAATTTGGCAAGACCCAATCCCAGCAGGCAAATCCGACTACGATGTTGCGGGTTTGAAAGCGGCAATCGAAGCAAGCAGCTTGAGCGTCAGTGAACTGGTGACAACGGCTTGGGATAGCGCTCGTACCTTCCGTGGTTCGGATAACCGTGGCGGTGCAAACGGTGCGCGTATCCGTCTTGCTCCACAAAATAACTGGGAAGGCAACGAGCCTGAGCGTTTAGCCAAGGTACTGGCGGTGCTAGAACCGCTTGCTGCGCAGTTCGGCGCTAGTGTTGCGGATACCATCGTACTTGCCGGTAATGTCGGTGTTGAAAAAGCGATTAAAGCGGCTGGGTTCAATCTACCTGTTCCATTCGTGCCGGGTCGAGGTGATGCGACCGATGCGATGACGGACGTGGAGTCTTTCGACGTTCTGGAGCCTTTGGCGGATGGTTTCCGTAACTGGCAGAAGAAACACTACGTGGTGAACCCAGAAGAAATGCTGCTCGACCGAGCTCAGTTGATGGGCCTAACGGCGCCAGAAATGACAGTACTGCTTGGCGGTCTGCGCGTTATTGGCACTAATCACGCTAGTACTGAGCATGGTGTGTTTACTGACCGTGTCGGAGTACTGACCAACGACTTCTTCGTTAATCTAACGGATATGGCGTACAGTTGGGAGCCGAAAGGTCGCAACCTGTACCACATCAATGACCGTAAGACAGGCGAAACTAAGTGGACAGCCACACGCGTTGACTTAGTCTTTGGTTCTAACTCTATCCTGCGCGCTTACGCTGAGGTGTACGCACAAGACGATAACCAAGAGAAATTGGTTAAGGATTTCGTCGCGGCGTGGACCAAAGTTATGAACGCGGATCGTTTTGATTTAGCGTAACTCTTGTTACCTAGTCTAAGTTTCACAAACCGCTCTTCGGAGCGGTTTTTTTGTGGCGGATTTTTTGTGAGAGGTTGAGGGTAGTGAATAGTGTGATCAAAGAGGTTTCCAATCATGAGCAAAATAGGTCACAGTGTTGCCATGTGAGAGACTCGAACCAATAAGGAACAGGCATGACTAACCAACCACCGCTGATGTTGAACAAGGAGACCACGGGGTTGCTGATCATCGATGTGCAAGGTGAGTTAGCGCGTCTTGTACAAGAGAGTGATGCGCTGATAGCGCATTGTCTCGCCTTAGTGGAAGCGGCGAAAACGCTAGCGCTGCCTATTGTCTGGGTCGAGCAACACCCAGATAAATTGGGTACGACCACGCCTGAGCTTCAAGCCGCCTTAACCCCGCATCAACCATTGGCAAAATGGACATTTGACGCCAATGCTGAGCCAGCGGTGGTGGAGGCTCTCAATCAAAGCGCTCGAACCCAGTGGTTAGTGTGTGGCATAGAGACGCACATTTGCGTCTATCAAACTGTGCTGGGACTTAAGCGATTGGGATGGGAGCCTCATCTTGTGGTGGACGCAACATCATCGCGAACGATGAGCAACAAGCAGTTGGCGTTAGAGAAGATAGCGCGAAGCGGTATAGCGCTGACTAGCGTGGAAATGGCGCTCTATGAACTGGTGAAAGATTGCCGAGACCCTGACTTTAAAGCGCTATTAAACCTGGTGAAATCACTCTCCACCCGGCAATCTCCAAGATAACAAAACGGCCTCGTAATGAGGCCGTTGGACAATGAATAGCGAGTGGCTTGCGATTAAGCTTCTTGCTTTTGCAGCTCTTGCTGTTTCTCTTCTTCAACCAATGCATCAACGATAACCGCACACGCTGCGTCACCTGTGATGTTAAGCGCAGTACGAATCATGTCAAAAATACGGTCTAGAGCGAACAGCAGTGGTAGACCTTCGATTGGAATACCCGCCGCAAGCAGGACAGCAACCACAAGGAATGATGGACCCGGTACGCCCGCTTGGCCCACTGCACCCAAAGTCGACGTGACGATGATCGCAATGTATGCACCCATCGATAGGTCAATATTGAACAGTTGTGCGAAGAAGATGGCTACCAAGCCGTAGTAAATGGCGTTACCAGACATGTTGATGGTCGCACCTAGCGGCAGTACGAATGATGCCGTTGAGTTTTTCACACCCAGCTCGTGCTCCACGGTGTCCATGGTGACGGGTAGTGTCGCCATTGAAGAGGCAGTCGACAGTGCTACCGCTTGTGGCTTCTTCATTGCAACTAGGAACTTCTTCGCAGATGTCTTCGTGAAGATGTGAACCATCAGCGGGTAGGCAATGAAACCGAAGATAAGAATCGCGGCAACGTAGACAACGAACAGTTTGAATACCACCATGAGTGCGCCAAATCCAAACGTACCGACTGCTTCAGCCATCAGGCCAAATACACCGATAGGAGCGATGATCATCACTTTGTTGATCATCCAAACCATCGCGTCAACAATGCAGTTTACGCCGTTGATGATAGGTTCGCGGCGTTCTTTCGCTTGCTTCGAAATCGCAATACCAAAGAACAGACAGAACACAAGGATCTGAAGGATGTTCGCATCATTGAGTGATTGGAAAACGTTGGTTGGGATCATACCAGTGACGGTTGCCCAGAAAGTTGGAAGTTCACCCTTTGAAGCGTACTCAGCTGAGAACATGCCTTCAACACCAGAGACATCAATACCTAGACCCGGTTTGAAGACTTCACCCATGACCAAAGCAAGCGCAACGGCAGCGGCAGAGGTCAGGCCGAAGTAGGCCAGTGTAGTGATGCCCACTTTACCCGCATTTGAGCTGTTGCCCAGACCCGCAGCCCCTGAGATCAATGCCACAGCGACCAATGGAATCACGAGCATCTTGATTAGGTTGATAAAGATGGCACCAAGAGGCGCAAATACTGTCGCGCCATCACCCATCATGGCACCAACGGCAGTACCAACGATCATTGCAATCACGACTTGCACGCCGATGTTGCTTAGCAAACTCTTTTCTTTTAACACTTCCATAACCTCTGTGCTAATAAATTATAAAATCCTAGAATTACCCTCTAAGTGAAAACTTATCTTTGGATAATAATATCGTGAGGTTTTTTACACGTAATTTTTACAATTGGCAATAGTCGGAGGGAGTGATCGGAGGAATAAAATACAAATTTATTGATAAACGACAAGTTTTCACAACAAAGCAAACGTTTGCTTGTTTCGGTTTAATGGTAAATATAATGACTTGGCGAATAACTTGGTCTGGAATGATTGATTGGAGGGGTTGTTTGTTTTGTTAATGAAATGTTCGGTTTCTCACGAAAATGAGAAACCGACTTCATAGAAAGTAAAACGGAAAGGGGTTAGCGTTGTGTGGCCGCTTTCATCTCGCGAGTGAAAGTGGCGAGTTCCGTTAACATTTTTTCACAATCTTCGCGGTTTGTTTCGATGATTTTTACCACGGCCGACCCAGAGATCGCGCCTGCTGCACCGGCATCGAGCGCTTGTTTGACCTGACTAGGCTGCGAAATACCGAAACCGAGTAACGCCGGTGGCGCATCGAACTGGCGCAGTTTATCCAGCATATGATCAACGGGCATATTCGCTTTGGTTTCTGCACCGGTGACCCCGGCACGTGAGAGCAAATAGGTATAACCACCACCTAGGCTAGCCACCTGCTTCAACGTTTCGTCACTGGCGGTCGGCGGGGCGATGAAAATCGGGTGTACACCAAATTTCTCCGCGGCGGCGACAAACTCGGCACTTTCATTGGTGGGAACGTCGGCGATCAATACCGAATCAATGCCTACTTGGGCACAGCGTTGGTAAAAATGCTCAATACCGCGTGCGTAGACGAGGTTGGCATACATCAACAGACCGATCGGTAGCTCAGGGTATTGCGCGCGAATTTTGCCGATTTGCTCAAAACAGAGATCGGGTGTCGCACCGGCATCAAGGGCACGAATGTTGGCCCCTTGAATGGTCGGGCCATCTGCCAGCGGATCTGAAAACGGAAAGCCAAGCTCTAGCGCATCCGCACCCGATTCGACAAGGGTCTGCATTATGCGCAGGGATTGGTCTGGGTTTGGATCACACACAGTGACGAAGGGGACAAATGCGCCTTGGTTACGTTCAGCGAGTCGCGCAAACATGTTTTGATAACGGCTCATTAGATCACTCCTTTTTCTTCTAATAGGGCGTGCACAGTGAAAATGTCTTTATCCCCACGACCGGATAGGTTGACGACCAACAACTGCTCTTTTTCTGGATTTTCTCGCGCCATTCGCAGCGCGTGAGCGAGGGCATGCGAAGACTCGAGTGCGGGAATGATGCCTTCATGACGAGCGAGTTCTTGGAAAGCTTCAAGGGCTTCGTCGTCAGTGACGTTGTCGTACTCCGCTCGGCCAATCGCATTGAGGTGCGCGTGCTGAGGACCAACCGATGGGAAATCCAAGCCAGCCGATACTGAGTAGGACTCTTCGACTTGTCCGTGCTCGTCTTGCATCAGAGGTGCTTTCATGCCAAAGAAAATACCGGTTTTACCGTGTTTGAGCGGTGCGCCGTGTTGGTCCGTATCGATGCCTTTGCCTGCGGGTTCCACACCGATGAGGCGAACGCTCTCTTCTTCAATAAAATCTGCAAACATGCCGATGGCGTTTGAACCGCCGCCTACACAGGCAATCACGGCATCAGGCAAGCGCCCTTCGCGGGCAAGAATCTGGTTCTTGGTCTCTTCGCCAATAATGCGCTGGAATTCACGTACAATGGTCGGGAAGGGGTGCGGGCCTGCCGCCGTACCCAAGAGGTAATGCGCGGTTTCGTAAGAGCCCGACCAGTCACGCAGCGCTTCATTACACGCATCTTTCAATGTCGATGAACCAGAATGGACGGGAATCACCTCTGCGCCCATCAATTTCATGCGAAACACGTTTGGGCTTTGACGTTCGACATCTTTTGCCCCCATGTAGACGCGACATTTAAGGCCAAGCAGTGCGCAGGCCAACGCGGTGGCGACCCCATGTTGACCCGCGCCTGTTTCGGCGATGATCTCGTCTTTACCCATGCGTTTAGCGAGCAGAGCTTGACCTAACACTTGGTTGGTTTTATGCGCGCCGCCGTGAAGTAAATCTTCACGTTTCAGGTACAGCTTTGTCTTGGTGCCTTTGGTGAGGTTGCGCGTCAAGGTGAGTGCGGTTGGGCGTCCTGCATACTCTTGTAGCAGAGACATAAACTCACTGCGAAAGTCATCATCCTGCTGCGCGTCAATAAAGGCTTGCTCAAGTTGTTCAAGTGCAGGGACTAGGATTTGAGGGACATATTGACCGCCATATTCACCAAAGTAGGCGTCGAGTTTTGCCATGATGTAATTCCTATCTATGTTGTCGCGATTGCTCGCGCAATCAGTAATGTCTAATGGCTGCAAACGCTTGTTGCAGCTTATCTTGATCTTTTTTACCCGGCTCGCTTTCTACCCCTGAATTGAGATCCAATCCGAGGCAGCCCTGTGAGGCCGCTTTTTGGGCGTTAAATGGGGTGATTCCACCGGCGAGCATGATGCGCTCAGGGTTGTCAATCAGTGACCAGTTGAACACCAGACCGGTGCCGCCTGTCTGGCTACCCACTTTGGTGTCCAACAGATGACGATCCACTCCCTGTGCGATAAGCGTCGGGAGCGAATCTTTAATGCCGTACGCTTTCCAAATCTCAACCCCTTCAGGTAGTGCGGCTTTCAGCTCGCGCACGTAGTTCTCATCTTCATCGCCGTGTAGCTGCACCGCGCTTAAACCGAGGGATTGTACGCGCTCAGTGACGCTATCAAGCGGCTGGTTTTGAAACACGCCGACATAGCGCAAAGGCGCGCCGCTCATGGTTAAGCGCGCGGTTTCAAGGTCGACATAACGTGGAGACGCGTCGACAAAAATCAGCCCGCCAAACACGGCGCCAGCGTGGTACGCTTTGGCGGCATCATCAGGGTGAGTGAGACCACACACCTTGTTTTCACCTAGGGTGACTTTGCGCACCGCTAGCTCCAGATCTTCTTCAGCCATTAAGGAGCTGCCAATCAAAAAGCCATCGGCGTAGTGGGCCAGATCTCGGACTTGCTGGTGGGTATAAATGCCTGATTCTGAGATGATAATGGCGTCTGGCGCAAGTTCGCGCAGCGTTGGCGCCAGTGCTTTCGTGCGACTAAGATCGGTGCTCAGGTCGCGCAAGTTACGGTTATTTATGCCAATGACACGGGCGCCTAGCTGAACAGCGCGGTGCAACTCTTCTTCGTTGCTCACCTCGGTCAAAACGCCCATGTTGAGGCTATGAGCCGCCGACTCTAACGTTTTGTATTGCTCATCATTAAGTACCGAGAGCATCAGCAGAACCGCATCCGCGCTGTAATGGCGAGCTAAGTAGACTTGGTAGCTGTCGACCATAAAGTCTTTACACAACACGGGTTGTCTCATTTGGCGGCGCACTTGAGGCAGAAAATCGAAGCTGCCTTGGAAGTATTTCTCATCGGTCAGTACCGAGATAGCGTTGGCATGCTTGTCGTAGACAGAGGCGATGTAGTCCAGATTGAAATCATCGCGGATCAGCCCTTTCGATGGCGAGGCCTTTTTGCATTCGGTAATGAACACCGTTTGTTCACTGCTTAACGCGTCATAAAAGCTACGGTCAGAAGGCTCGAGTGCTGACTGAAATGTGCTCAGAGGCTCGGCGACTTTGCGCTCTGCGACCCATTGGTACTTATCACGTACGATCTTGGCCAGCACTTCCGCCATTTGTGCTTCTTGCTGTGAGACGTGTTCGGAGAGTTGCTCCGTTGAAGGTGTGTTGACGTCAGTCATGGTCTCTATTCCTTAAGCGTGGGCGGCAAGGCGTTGAACAAGCTCAAACGCTTTACCGGAATTCATTGCCTCGATGGCTTGTTGAGTGTTGGCTTTGAGATCGTCGTGGCCAAATAAGCGCATCAACAACGCAACGTTTGCCGCGACCGCCCCGAGTTGCGCCTCTGTGCCTTTCCCGGTGAGCATATCGGTAATGATGGCTTGGTTTTCTTGTGGCGAGCCACCTTTGATCGCCTCTAGCGGGTGTTCACCTAAGCCAAAATCCGCAGGAGTGAGGGTGTATTCGATGATTTGCCCCTCTTTGATCTCAGCCACCGTTGTCGGGCCATGAATGGCTACTTCATCCAAGCCACTGCCGTGCACCACGGCCGCGCGCTTCATTCCCATTTGTAACATGGTTTCAGCGATAGGACGAACCAGTTCTTCACTGTATACCCCCATCAATTCGATGTTAGGGCGGGCAGGGTTAATCAGTGGGCCTAAAATGTTAAAGATGGTGCGAGTTTTCATCGTTTGGCGCACCGGCATCGCATGACGAACGCCGCCGTGATATTGCGGCGCGAACAGAAAGGCGACGCCAAGTTCATCCACCGCTTTACGGGTCTCTTCTGCGCTCATCGCGAGATTGATACCAAACGAGTCGAGTAAATCTGATGAGCCAGATTTGCTCGATACGCTGCGGTTGCCGTGTTTGGCCACTTTTAGCCCACACGCGGCGGCGACGAATGCTGCGGTGGTCGATATATTGATGGTGTCGTGACCGTCGCCACCGGTGCCGACGATGTCGGCAAAATCGTAATCTGGACGTGGGAACGGATTGGCGTTCGCCAGCAGAGCTTTGGCCGCGCCAGCAATCTCATCGGGTGTTTCCCCTTTGATTTTTAGCGCCGTTAGCGCTGCGGCCATTAAGATCGGATCCAGTTCGCCACGGATAATGACATCAAACAGCTGTTGGCTTTCAGCTTGCGTCAGTGAGGTTTGGTCATACAGTTTGTTGATGATGGCTTCCATTGTGCTTCTCCAATTCTTATCCGTGTTGTTTCTCAAGTGCCCAGTCAATCGCGTTGGCGAGCAGTGTGGCGCCATAAGTCGTCATAATCGACTCTGGGTGGAACTGGAATCCACACACTTTATCGTCTTCTTGAACCACTGACATCACTAAGCCATCCACTTCTGCCGTGACCGTTAACGTCTCAGGCACCTTGGTGGCCACTAAAGAGTGGTAACGAGCGATGGCGAGCGGTGACGGTAAGTTTGCGTAGGTCGCGTGCTTTTGATGTGACATCATGGAGACCTTGCCATGAACGATGTCTCCTGCACCTTCCACCACGCCACCATAGGCTTCAACAATCGCTTGGTGGCCTAGGCAAATGCCGATCATCGGTACTTGGCCTTTTAGGCGTGTAATCAGTTCTGGCATTGAGCCTGCTTCGGACGGCGCCCCCGGACCCGGTGACAGCAACACCACTGGGTTGTCGAGTTGATGAACGGCTTGCTCAATCACCTCGGCCGCAATGTGGTTGCGATAAATTTTGACGGAGTGACCTAGTGAACGAAATTGGTCGACCAAGTTGTAGGTAAAGGAGTCGAAGTTATCAATAAATACGATGTTCGCCATGAGATTACTCCTTATGAGCCGCTTGAATAGCGGCAATCACCGCCTGTGCTTTGCCACGGGTTTCGTCAGCTTCAGCTTGTGGGTCGGAATCAAACACCACACCAGCCCCCGCTTGGACTTGTGCAATACCATTCTCAACGTAGGCCGAGCGAATAACGATACAGGTATCGAGCGTCCCTTCGCCAGTTAAATAGCCGACGGCACCGCCATAGCTGCCGCGTCTGGCACCTTCGACATCGCGAATCAATTGCATAGCGCGAATTTTTGGCGCGCCAGTGAGGGTGCCCATGTTCATGCACGCTTGGTAGGCATGCAGCGCATCAAGGTCGCTGCGCAGTTGGCCCACGACACGTGAGACGAGGTGCATCACGTGGCTGTAACGGTCCACTTTGAGGAGATCGGCGACGTGCCGTGTCCCCGCTGCACTGATGCGAGCGACATCGTTGCGCGCCAGATCCACCAACATCATGTGTTCGGCGTTCTCTTTTTTGTCTGTGCGCAGCTCCAGTTCAATTCGGCTATCGAGGTCAAAATCAATCTCGCCGTTTGCACGTTTACCGCGACGGCGGGTGCCGGCAATAGGGTAAATCTCGACCTGGTTGGTGTGGGTTTCGTATTTCAATGCACTTTCAGGTGAGGCGCCAAACAAAGTGAAGAGTTCATCTTGCATGTAGAACATGTAAGGGCTTGGGTTGCTCTCTTTGAGTGCTTTGTACGCCGCCAGTGGTGAAGGGCAGGGCAAGGTAAATCGGCGTGACGGCACCACTTGAAACACATCACCTTTAACGACGTACTCTTTGAGATCGCGAACGGTCTGGCAGAAATCATCATCGCTGACGCTTGGTACGGCATCGACTTGAGCCAATTTTTTTGCCTCAGGCAAAGGTTTTAGTGCTTGGCACTGGCTTTTGATCGCCTCGAGACGAGCGCGCAGCGTCGGCGCTTCACTCTCGTTGGCAAATAGGGTCGCTTGAAGTTCGCAGCTTTCGCGTTGGTGGTCGACAACCAACAGAGTTTCAGCCACATAGAAGACGTAGTCAGGACATTGGTTGGCTTGGGTTGCATCACCGAGTGGCTCAAAATTGGCGACCAAGTCATAGGCAAATAAACCGCCAAGAAACAGAGCGTGCTGATCGTGCGCTTTGAGATCGAAGCTATGTTGGATCAAACGTAACGCATCGAACGACGATGCTTCGCGCAGACGAGAGTCCTCATCGAGTGTGTCGCACGGCGCCTCAAAATGCAGCGTCAGCGTGGTTGGGGTCGCTTGGTGTTGAATCGTGTCACGAATATTGTGGCGAAGATGGTTAAGTAGGTGCTCGCCGTTGGCTGTGAGAGCAGTTAAGGTAACACTGTGGCCCATACAGACGATGCGCACTGCCGAGTCAACAATCAGCAAGCTTTTCAGGTTTTGCTTCGAGTCGATTTCTGCCGATTCAAGCAGCAGGCTATCTGTTTTGTTCTCACACAAGGTGTGGAAAAGCTGCGTCGGGTCTTTGGCATACGGCGCACTGTCTTGAATGATATCAAGTTGACCTAGCTTTTTAATTTCAATGGCCTTGTTCACAAGACCTCCTTATTCATTCTTATATCCTGGTGCCATAGTGGCATAAAGCATCGGTTTACCCAATCGAGATTTGGCAAAAAATGCCTACTCTTTAAACACTTAAACCAGAATTGTAAACAACAAAAAGCCCGCATTGGAGCGGGCTATGACACGATGAAGAATCGATTACTTACGTGCAACTGCCCACTTAGCCTGTAGCCAAGTGCGCCACCACACCATAACGTGCGTTGCAAACGTGGTTGGCAAACAAAAAATCGTATCCACCAGAACGCGAATCGCATCGGTAGCGATCATTTTCACATTCTGATTTAGGTTAATTTCTTGTAACATAGTGTGCCTTAACGTTTTGCCGGTTAGCGAGCTAACTCAACGACTCTGAATTTGCGTACTAGTTAACTAGTGCAAAGGTAAAAAGTCAACCAAAAAATGAAAATATGAGAATTGATTTACACAGCCATACCACCGCCTCAGACGGTCGACTCAGCGTCACTGAACTGATCGACCGAGCGCTAGGCTTTAACATTGACGTATTGGCGATCAGTGACCACGATACGGTTGAGGCGCTCGCACCTGCCCGCGCCTACATCCAAGAGCAAGCGCTGCCCATTACCTTAATCAATGGAATCGAGATCTCTACCGTATGGCAGAACAAAGACATTCATATTGTCGGGTTGAATATTGATCCTGATGCCTCGTCACTAACCCAGTTGATTGAGCAGCAACAGCAGCACCGTGTCGGTCGAGCGCAGCTCATTGCGCAGCGTTTAGAAAAAGCGACCCGCGAAGGCATATTTGAAGAGGTGAGTGCCATCGCGGGCGACGCGCCCATCACTCGCGCGCATTTTGCCAAGTGGTTAGTGGATAATGGTTTTGCGAAGACGATGCAACAGGTGTTTAAAAAATATCTAACACGCGGTAATCCCGGCTACGTGCCGCCCAGTTGGTGCTCAATGTCTGAGGCGGTAGAGGCCATTCACGCCGCGGGTGGTCAAGCGGTACTCGCTCACCCCGGTCGCTATGACTTAACCGCCAAATGGTTGAAGCGGCTGTTGGCGGCATTTGTGGAAGCCAACGGCGATGCAATGGAAGTGGCTCAGCCACAACAAAGCCAACAAGAAAGACGCAATTTGGCCGATTATGCTATACAATACAAACTATTAGCTTCCCAAGGCAGCGACTTCCATTATCCTTCTCCTTGGATGGAACTGGGGCGCAATCTATGGCTGCCTTCTGGCGTCGAACCAGTATGGAAAGAGTGGGGCTTATCGCTCACTGATGACCTTACTGGCCAAGACTAAACATGATGTGTTATAGAGTCGTGAGGCTCGATATTGAGGATTATTATGAGCCAGTTTTTTTATGTTCACCCAGAAAACCCGCAAGCACGTTTGATTACCCAAGCGGTCGCCATCATTCGTAACGGCGGGGTTGTGGTTTACCCTACCGATTCTGGTTATGCGCTTGGCTGCCAACTTGAAAACAAACAGGCACTTGAACGTATATGTCAAATTCGTCGTTTGGACGAGAAGCACAACTTTACACTACTGTGTCGAGATCTCTCTGAGTTGTCACTCTATGCTCGAGTGGATAACACCGCCTTCCGCTTGTTGAAAAACAATACGCCAGGTCCGTACACCTTTATCTTCAAAGGCACGAAAGAAGTCCCACGCCGTTTGATGAACGCAAAGCGAAAAACCATCGGTATCCGTGTCCCTGATAATCGCATTGCTCTGGATTTACTCGAAGCGTTAGGCGAGCCTTTGATGTCGACCTCGCTTATCTTGCCGGGCAACCAGCACACTGAGTCAGACCCGGAAGACATTCGTGATAAGTTAGAGCATGCAGTGGATGTGATCCTCAACGGTGGATACCTAGGCGAACAGCCCACCACAGTGGTCGATTTTAGTGATGGTGACCCAGTCATCGCGCGCATTGGCGCAGGAGATCCGCAGCCGTTTGAGTGATCAAAAATACGTGATCTTTGGCAAGGATTTTGAGATAATATGCGGCCGCGATTTTTGGGTCGCACTTTTTTATTTCGACGTCTGTGAAGACGACACATAGGTAAATCAATGAACGAAAAATTACAGAAAGTTTTAGCACGAGCTGGTCACGGATCGCGACGCGAGTTAGAAGCTTTAATCAAAGCTGGCCGCGTGAGCGTCAATGGCGTTGTCGCTAAACTTGGTGAGCGACTAGAAGATGAGAACGCCATCGTTCGTATCGACGGCCACACTGTCAACGCTAAAGCGCAAGAAGAAGTGATTTGTCGCGTACTAGCGTACTACAAGCCGGAAGGCGAATTGTGTACTCGTCATGACCCTGAAGGTCGTCGCACTGTATTTGACCGTTTGCCTAAGATCCGTGGTTCTCGTTGGATCTCAGTAGGGCGTCTGGATGCCAACACCTCGGGTCTGCTGTTGTTTACCACCGATGGTGAGCTCGCCAACCGTCTGATGCACCCAAGCCGTCAAGTGGAACGTGAGTACCTTGTACGAGTCTTCGGTGAAGTGAACGAAGACAAAGTGAAAAACTTGGTTCGTGGTGTTCAACTCGAAGACGGTTTAGCCCGTTTTGAGGATGTGGTTTACGCGGGTGGTGAAGGTATGAACCACACCTTCTATGTGGTGATCAACGAAGGTCGAAACCGCGAAGTTCGTCGTTTGTGGGAGTCTCAGGACTGTACCGTTAGCCGCCTGAAACGTGTGCGCTATGGTGATATCTTCCTCGACAAAAAACTGCCTCGTGGCGGTTGGATGGAACTGGATCTCAAAGAAGTGAACTACCTGCGTGAATTGGTGGAGCTTCGTCCTGAAAAAGAAACCATGTTGGATGAGAACAAAGCCAACACCTCACGTAAACGTGAGCGCTCACGCAGCCAGAAGATTCGTCGTGCCGTGAAACGTCATGAAGAGCGCGTCAACAGTGGCGGTGGTCGTAGCAACAACCCTGCACGCCGTAAGCCACGCAAAGGCGCAACCGAGCAGTCACCTCGTAAAAATACCCGTCAGCGTTGATACCACAGGTGTTAATGTGTAGGTATCACTGATACATCTATTGATTGATGCCATTGTTCAATTTGTGAAAGCAGCCGAGTTAGGCTGCTTTTTTTTCATCAATTTATGACTAACCTTAACTTTAGAGTGAAAACTGATACTTATCTCAATTGTGATGGGTGAAGAGAGACAAAGAATCGTATAGTGTGTTCGATCTATTTTAGGTCGGTGAGCTATGACGCTTTACACTATCCTTAAACAGAACGGAAATAGAGCCGCGGCTTGTCAGGGATCTTAGACGTATGGCATTGATTAAAAAAAATATTTGGTTAGCGTTTTATTTTATTCTGGCTCTATGGTCAGTGATAAGCGCGATCGCTGCCTATATGTCGTACCAAGACTCCTATGAAGATATTACTCAATCGCAAGTTAATCTCACTCGTTTGACCGCGCACGCATTCAAGTCATCCCTCACCCAGTACCAAACCATCATAGATATTGTCGGCAGTGAATTATCACGATTGGATTTTGAGCACGATCTCGACCATATCAATGCTGTGCTCTATGATACCACCAGGATTGAAAAAACCATTTTAGCGCTGGCGCTGTTTGATGTAGAGGGCTATCCGCTGACGAGTTCGCCGCGGATGGTGGATGGGCACACCAACTATCTGCGCGATAATCCTGAAACCAAATTGACCTTCGAGAAAACCCTTGCAAGTGACGAAGCGGTGATCGGGCGTACCTATTTTCATAAAGACATTAGCGAGCTTATTATCCCTTTTCGCAAAGCCATTCGTGACGAAAAAGGTGTGCCTAAGTTTGTCTTGTCCATCTCTATCTCACTTAAAGGTGGTTTTGAGTACTTCTTGACCAATAAAACTGAGATGGAAAGCCACAGCTTTGATACCTTCTTATTTCGTGAAAATGATCGTTACTTCCAGATTGCGCCAATGGAGCGCATTTACGATCCGCAAGTGTATCTATATCAAGTACCACAAGAGGAGATGGATCGCAGCATACAACGTTTAGAAGTTATGACGGGGATGACTTTTGAAGAGATAAAACAAAGCAACAACGTTCATATTAACGAATTGACCGCTCCATCAAGGCAATCATACGCTGCCAGCACTTATATCAACAAATACGATCTTTGGATAACTACTGAAGTGAAAAAGAGCGTAATAATGGCGCGATTTGTTGAGAAATTGCCTAATCTTATCGCTCTCTATATGGTGGCAGTGAGTGTGATGTTTTTCCTATTTCGTAATATCGCGCTCAGTGAACAGCGCAAGCAACAAGAGCTTGCTCACCAAGCGAACCATGACTATTTAACCGGTATTGCCAATCGGTACAGTCTCGAGCGTTATTTATCGGGGTTGGATAAGCACGCTCGCTACAGCCTGCTGTGTATCAATGTCGACAGTTTTAAATTGGTCAATGACAACTTTGGTAACCCGGCAGGGGATGCGGTGCTGAAAAACATCGCCAATCGTTTAGTGGCCAGTGTCGGTGAAAAGCACGCGGTGTTTCGCTCTGGTAGTGACGAATTTGTTGTAGTGGCGCATACGTTAGACAGAGAAGCGCTCGATGCCACCATTGATCTTTGCCGAAGCTGTTTTACCCAGGCGTTCCTCTATCGTGACTACGAGATTGTGTTAAGTTGCAGCATCAGCGTCGCCTCATCCGGTCAAGACGATGTCGATGCAGAAGCGGTCAAGCGCAACGCTGAACTGGCGATGTCACACGCTAAACAGACACGCAACGGGATTGTGTTTTACCAGCCGCGCTTTCTCACAGAGCACCTGGATAAGAGTAAAATCGAACTCGAACTCAAACGAGCGATTGAGCGCGATGAGATTTATATGATGTATCAGCCGCAATTTACCTCAAGTAAAACGCTTAAAGGGGTCGAGGCGTTAGTGCGTTGGGAGCACCCTGAACTGGGTTTTGTGCCACCGGATAAATTCATCCCTGTGGCTGAAAACTGTGGCTATATGAACGAGCTCGGTGAGTTTATCGTGCGCCGCACGTTAGCCGAGCTCTCTGAGCTGTTTGAGGCTTTGCAGGTGGAGCTTGATGTCGCGATCAATGTTTCCGTTAAGCAGTTTCAAAGCATGCAATTTATTCCAATGTTGGAACAGGCGATTGAGGAGCGACGCTTTAACAAACACCGGTTGATTGTTGAGATCACGGAGAGCGTCTTAGCCGACGATTTTGAGCGCATTTGTGCCTTGCTCAATGCCCTAAAAGCCGAGCAGATTCGTGTCTCATTGGATGATTTTGGTACCGGTTACTCTTCGCTGAGTGTTCTTAAACACTTCCCCATTGACGAAGTCAAAATCGATAAGAGTTTTGTCTCAGATATGTTGGTGAGCGAGTCCTCTTATTCTATGCTGGCTGGCGTGTTAGGCATGGTGCAAAAATTGGGGATGGAAACGGTCGCTGAAGGGATTGAATCAGAAGAGGAAGCGGGGGTGTTGAGGCGTCTCGGTTGTGATGTCTTCCAAGGGTATCACTTTGCCCGCCCGATGAAATTAGAGGCACTTCGCCGCTTTATCCTCGACAACCGATAAGCTACTTCGCAGCACATCTAAAACACAACGGCAGCTTGTGCTGCCGTTGTGACTGATGGTTTAGAGCGTTTGAGTCAACTGATAATAACGACCTTGTTGTTCGAGCAATGAGGCGTGGCTGCCATATTCGACCACTTGACCTTGCTCGACCAGACAAATGGCGTCCATCTTATCCAAATGAACCAGTCTGTGGGTGATAAACAGGACGGTTTTGCCGACAAAGTGCTGCTCAAACAACGTCATGATCTGTTGTTCAGTTTGTTTGTCTAGCCCTTCCGTTGGTTCATCAAGCAGCAGAATCGGCGCATCATGCAGCAGCGCGCGGGCAATTCCGATGCGACGCTTTTCGCCGCCGGAGAGTTGTCTTCCGCCGTCCCCAAGCCAAATATCTAATCCTTGAATGTCGAGCAGTGCAGCAAGGCCAACTTTATCCAGTGTCGCGCTGAGCTCGGCATCATCGGCCTCTGGCTTAGCCATCAATAAGTTATCACGCAGAGAGCCGTTCAGTATGTCGACCCGTTGGCTCACCACACTAATAGCAGCTCGCAGCTGTGATTCACTCCACGCCGCTATTGGGCGCCCAGCGAGGCGTATCTCACCTTGATTGACATCCCAGTAGCGGTTGAGTAACTGAATCAAGGTCGATTTACCACTGCCGGTTTGGCCGACAATAGCGACACGATGTTGAGAAGGTATGGCAAGGGTAACGTCTTTAAGCACCGTTTGATGGCTATCAGGATAAGAGAAGGAGACCTGCTCATACTCGATGGAAAATTCGTTTTCATGTGCCACATCTTGGTCAGGAAAGACCACATCCGGCGTAGACAAAATAATGTCATTGAGACGTCTTGCGGAAGTGAGCGTTTGGCCTAAATGCTGGAAAGCCGCCGCAATCGGCATTAGGAGCTCAACGCTGGCCATGGTGGCAAAGACCACCAACGCAATTTTAGGATCAGGCGACAAGCCGCCCACGCCGTCCGCCGCCAACCACAGCATTAAGACTAACGTCCAGCCATTGACCAGCAGTAACAGCGCTTGCGCTAACCCGGAAACATGAGCGTTGAGGCGCTGATTGGTAAGCAGTTTGTATTGGGCGTTGAGGATCGCGTCTCGGTAGCGCCGATTGGCGCCAAATAACGTCAGTTCGCTGTAGCCTTGCAGCCAGTCGAGCGTAGTAACGCGCAGATCCGCTTTATGTTGTGTCAAATCACGGCCATTGCGTTTGCCTAACTTATAGAACAAAACAGGCCAGGTGAACAAGACCACCAATAGAATGGCGCCTAGCGTTAACCCTAACTGCTGATCAAACCAAGCGACCAGCGCAGTGAGACCAAGGATACCGAGGGTACCAACGATCATTGGGCTGACTAAACGTAGGTAAACGTGATCCATCGCATCAATATCAGACACTAGGCGGTTGAGCAGATCGGCATCGCGCAAGTTTGACACTCGGCCCGGAATGAGCGGTGCGAGCTTGCTGAAGAAGAAAATACGCAGATCGGTGAGCAGTTTAAATGTGGCGTTGTGGCTGACCACGCGCTCACCCCAGCGTCCTGCGGTGCGTCCCATGGCAAATCCACGCACAAACGCCCCGGGTAACATGTAGTTGAAGGTTTCCCGTGCAATAGTCAATCCGGCCACGGCGGCGGCAGACAAAAACCAACCGGACAGTGTTAATAGGCCGATGGAGGCAAACAGAGTAAGCAGCGCCAGTAGCATACCGAGCGACAAGCCAAACCAATGCTTTTTATACAATTTGAGGTAGGGGGCTAATTCACGCATCCAGGTTCCCCTTATCGGTGTTTGTCATAGACATACTGGCGTCCAACATCTGCGCAAAGCGTCCTGGTTGATGGGCTAAGCTGGCGAAGTCCCCACATTGAATCAACTGACCTTTGTCCATCACTAAAATCTGATCCACATTCTTTAAGGGCGTGAGTTGGTGAGTGACCATCAAACAGGTTTTGTCTTTGATTTTTGCATCCAGACCTTGCATAACAAGACGCTCGCTACGTGCATCTAAGCTGGCGGTTGGCTCATCGAGGAGCCAAAATGCGCCGTCTTGAATCATAGCTCGCGCCAGGGCTAAGCGCTGCGCTTGACCGACGGACAAGCCACCGCTTCGGTCTGTCACGACATACTCTAACCCGTGATGTTCGACAAATTCTCGGCTGAAGGATTCATCAAGCGCGCTATCCAGCGCTTGTTGGCTCGGCTTGTTGACCCCAAGCGTGAGGTTGTCATAAATGCTGCCGTGCAGCAGCAGTGGGTTTTGTCCTACCCAACTAATCTGCTCGCGCCAGTGCGCCAAATCCAACTCACAGCGCTCAACGCCATTAATGGTTAAGCTGCCTTGGTAAGGGAGGAAGCCGAGTAGGGCGTTAATCAGGCTTGTTTTCCCCGCACCGCTAGGGCCGACGAGTGCGCAGGTTTCCCCTGCTTTTACTTCGAAACTGACAGGGCCGAGTAGCGCTGTACCTTGTGGAGAATAAACGCTTAACTCTGTGGCCTTAATGGTTATCTTGGCCGGTTCAGTCAACTTGCGATCGCCCGATTTTACCGAAGTGACATCGGTATTCAGAAACGCCACGATGCTTTCTGCAGCGCCAACGGCTTGTTGCTTGCCATGATAAAAAGTCCCTAAGTCACGCAGCGGTTGGTAAAACTCCGGGGCGAGAATTAACACAAATAGGCCAGAAAATAGGGTGACGCCCGCGCCGTAGTCACCGAAATTGAGCTCACCAATAAACGCGAAGCCGAAATACACCGCAGTGAGGGCGATAGAGATAGAGGTGAAAAACTCCAATACAGCCGAGGATAGAAACGCAATTTTCAACACGTCCATCGTGCGGGTACGAAACACTTCAGATGCGCCGCGCAGCGTGTCGGTTTCTGCGCGCGTGCGATCAAACAGTCGAATGGTGGTCATCGATTGTAAGCGGTCATAAAAATGGCCAGACAGACGTTGCAGCGCCTTGAAGTTTTTGCGGCTGGCATCCGCCGCTTTGATGCCCACTAAGGCCATAAACAGAGGCACAAGGGGGGCGGTGATCAGAAATATCAGCCCGGCTGCCCAGTTGACAGGGAAGACCACTACTAAGATAACAAGCGGTATCAACACGGAAAGGGCCATTTGCGGTAAGTAGCGAGCGAAAAAGTCGTGCATATCTTCGACTTGTTCCAGTAACAGCGTTGCCCACGCCCCAGCAGGCTTCCCTTTGATATACGCTGGGCCGAGTTCGTCGAGCTTGTCGAGAATCAATTGACGAATATAAACGCGAATCTGTTCGCCGCAGCGAAAGCCGGCGATCTCTCGTCCCCAAGCGCACAGCGCACGCACAACGACAGTGGCGGCGAGCCCTGCGAAATGGGGCATAAGTTCGGTTTTATCGACGTGTTCGATAATAAGAGCATGCAATATGTGAGCGAGGAGTGATGCACCAATCAGCAAAAATACGCTTGAGAGCACACCAAGGCCAACGGCAATCATCAACCAGCGCTTGGCTTGGCGACTTTGCTGCTTTAGCCATTGATTCAAGCTACGCTGTTTCTTTTTATCCATGGTAAAGGCTTAATGAGAATTATTATTTTGATTTAAGCCGCGCATTATACAAAAGAAAACCTCGCGGGAATACCGCGAGGTTTTAGGGATTTGAGATAAGCGCCAAAAAGCGCCACAAGCGATTGGCCGTTAGGCTGATTGCGTATCCGCGAGTCCATCCAGGTATCGCTCTGCATCTAACGCTGCCATACAGCCCGTTCCCGCAGAGGTGATCGCTTGACGGTAATTGTGATCCATAACATCACCTGCTGCAAAAATGCCAGGGATGCTGGTTTGGGTCGCGTTCCCCTCTAGACCCGATTTCACCACGATGTAGCCATCTTTCATTTCAAGCTGATCAGCGAAAATGGCGGTATTGGGTTGGTGACCGATGGCGATAAATGCCCCCATTACGTCGATTTGCTCAACCGCATCGGATTGGGTGTCCTTGATGCGTACGCCTGTTACGCCCATGTCATCGCCAACGACTTCTTCAAGAGTACGGTCGGTGTGCAGCACAATATGGCCGCTTGCCACTTTATCCATCAAGCGTTTGATGAGGATCTTTTCCGCTCGGAACGTATCGCGGCGGTGAATCAAATGCACTTCAGAGGCGATGTTGGATAGGTACAGCGCTTCTTCAACCGCGGTGTTACCACCGCCCACGACCGCGACTTTCTGGTTACGATAGAAGAAACCGTCACAGGTCGCACAGGCGGAAACACCGCGCCCTTTAAACGCTTCTTCTGACTCCAGACCAAGGTATTTTGCCGACGCGCCAGTAGAGATAATAAGAGCATCACAGGTGTAGTGACGGCTGTCGCCTTTGAGCGTAAATGGACGCTGACTGAAATCCACTTCATTGATGTGATCAAACACAATCTCGGTTTCAAAGCGTTCTGCATGCTCTTTCATTCGCTCCATTAAACCGGGTCCGGTGAGACCTTCAGGATCGCCAGGCCAGTTTTCCACTTCCGTTGTGGTGGTCAACTGACCGCCTTGCTGCATGCCGGTAACCAGTACTGGGTTAAGGTTGGCTCGTGCGGCGTAAACCGCTGCCGTGTAGCCAGCAGGGCCAGAACCGAGAATGAGTAATTTACAGTGTTTTACGTCGCTCATTTGTGCTCCATCGCGGTGACGCTTATTGATTTTTAACTTCTCGATTATATGGGGCTAAGCACGGCGTTAACAAGGTCTGTCACTGGAATAAATGGTTATAGATTAGATCAACAAGGGTGGAGTGTGGGCGCAAAAACAGTCACTAACTCTTTGATTACAAGCATCCTCTCCAATTTGACTAGTGAACCGTGCTGGTTTTCTCATCTTCCTTTGTTATCAAATGGTTTACTTCACTAACTATTAATCATTAATTGGATAAACATGTTGTATTGTCAATATTGTTGGATGTAAATGCCAAATAAATTTGATTTAACGGGATATGTGCGCAAATAATAAATGTAAAATATATGTTATAAAAATTGCAGTGTATCTTCATTAAGGAGTCGATGATGCTACATAACCATGAAACAACCCTACAATTAACTCAGCTTAGTGAGAAGGCGATTCAACAACTAGCGCCTTCCTTTTCCCATCTTCCGCACACTGAGCACGCCGATGGTCAGTATCGTCTGCGTCGCTACTCCGTGGTAGCTTTTCGTGATGGACAAGTGGTTGATCTGGATAAGCATGAGTTTATGCAAACCAACGATATCAACCGTTTTCAAGGGGATGTAGTGCGTCAATTCGAACCCATTGAAGCCTCGACCTTGCAAAGTGATGGCATGAGAGAGATCTGTGAGGTGTTTGTCGAATCGAACGGTTTGGCCAATGGTCAGGAGATCGAAATTCATCAAATCCGTATTTCTGCGGTTTACGACGAAACCCAAGTGGCGCCAGAGGGCGTCCACCAAGATGGCTTTGACCATATTGCGATGGTCGGGATGGGCCGCCACAATATCGAAGGGGGTGACATCATGCTCTACAACAGCTTCAATGAAGCGCCGTTTTTTAGAAAAACCTTACAAAGCGGTGAAGTGGCGATGCTGGCTGACAACAAACTTTGGCACAATGCGACGCCGATTCGCACCGTGATAGAAGGAGAAGAAGGGCATATGGATGTGTTTGTGTTGACGGCAAAGGATGCGGTAAATGAACTTCACTCCTAATTTAGTCCGCTCACAATTTGGTGCCTTAAATCAGATCCACAACCAATTGCCAGTCATCTTTCTCGATGGTCCGGGCGGCTCACAAGTGCCATTTTCGGTTCTGGAAGCGATGCAGGGTTACCTTGGTCAATACAACGCCAATTTGGGTGGACACTATTTCTCCAGTCAGCACACGACCTCGTTGATGGCCAAAGCGAGGGAGGCCGCCGCTGCGCTACTCAACGCGCCTTCGGCTGACAATATTGTCTTTGGGCCTAACATGACCTCGCTCACTTTTCAGCTTAGCCGGGCCATCAGCCGTGACTGGCAAATCGGTGATGAAGTGATTGTGTCAGCGCTGGATCACTATTCGAACGTCTCTAGTTGGCAGCAAGCGGCGCAAGATAAAGGCGCGGTGGTTCATCAAGCACGCGTCAATCAAGACGATTGCAGCTTAGATATTGACCACCTGCTCACGTTACTTTCACCGCAAACTAAACTGGTGGCGCTGACTTTGGCGTCGAACACCACCGGTTCTATTGTGGATGTCAAACGTGTCGTTGAGGCAGCGCAACAAGTAGGCGCTATGGTGTACGTTGACGCAGTGCATTACACGCCGCATCACTTGGTGGATGTGATGGCACTCGGTTGTGACTTTCTTGCCTGTTCCTCCTATAAGTTTTTTGGTCCTCATGTCGGCATAGCGTATGTGGCGCCAAAATGGTTGCAGGCACTCACGCCTTACAAGGTGGAGCCCGCAACAGACTTAGGCCCTGGTCGCTTTGAGACGGGTACGCAAAACTTTGAAGGCTTGGCTGGGCTGATTGCCGCGGTACACTATCTTGCTCAGTGGGGCGAACAAGGCGATTCGTTACGTGACAAATTGGTGGTTTCATTTCGTCAATACAATCAGCATGAAACGGCGCTCAACGAGCGTTTTCTCTCTCGTTTGGATGAGCTACAAGGTGTCACCTTGTGGGGGCGGACTCATGCGAGCAGTGAGCTGCGCACGCCGACCTTTGCCTTAACCTTTGATGAGTTTACGCCAGAAGAGGTCGCGAAACGTTTGGGTGAGCGCAACATTTGTGTTTGGAGCGGCCATTTTTATGCACTGGGTCTGGTGAAGCAATTAGGGCTTGAAGCCAGTGGTGGTGTATTGCGTGTCGGTTTTATGCACTACAACACGCTACAAGAAGTGGATCTGTTTTTTGACGAGCTAAAACGCATTCTCAATCCATAGCACATCGCCACACTATCCTAACGTACAAAAAGCGCCAAATGGCGCTTTTTGTACGTTAGGAAAAAGACTATGCGATCCACTCATCATTAAGTCTGCTAATGCGGTTGGGGCAGTGATTATGCACTCACTTCCACTTCGTAAGAGGTGAATTTACGAATATTGATCACACCTGTGTCAAAAATCATGTATTGACCTTTGATGCCTTGTAGAACGCCACTCACGACAGGTTCTTTGTCAAAGTTGTGCGAGGTGATCTTAGTCGGGTGCTCTGTCACGGGGTAGTGAATCGGAGTTATCTGGCTCGGTAGCACCTCAATCGCGTCGTCACCAAATTGTTGTTTGATCTCGGCGATCTTCTCTTCAACCAGCGGCAGTAGCTCGGCAAACTTCTCTTCCAGCGCTATTGGGGCACCGTCTTCTTTAAGCAGGGTTCGCCAGTTGGTTTTATCAGCAATGTGTTTGGCCAATTCCACTTCAATCAGACCAGAAATATGGCGAGTTTTCACTTTAAATATGGGAAGACCTTGCGTGGCCCCTTGGTCAATCCAGCGGGTTGGGAGCTGGGTGTGTCTGGTAATACCCACCTTGAGACTAGAGGTATTGGACAGATACACATAGTGATCGACCATGCAGTTCTCTTCGCCCCACTGCGGCTCACGGCAGGTGCCTTGATCATAATGGCAGGTTTCTGGCTTCATGATGCACATATCACAACTGGCCAGTTTTTTCATACAGACAAAGCAGTGACCTTGTGAGTAACTTTTTTTGGTTTTCTTGCCACACGAACAGCAAAAGATGTTTCCAGTGTGCGTTAGGGTCAGCGTTTGACCGATGAGTGGGTTGAGTGCGACAGATGACTCACCGACAGGCAGTGAGTATTGGACTTGCTCTCCCAGCGATGCCGTCATTTTGCTGAGGGTGCCTTTTACGATTAGTGACATGACATTACTCTGTTTTATTTTTTATCCGCATGGCTTACGCCAAATACGTGTTCGGCCTGAGTGTAACAGAAAACAGGATGGGATTCTTGCTACCATTTTTCGCGACATTGGCCGAGATTCTCGGGCGAATGTGTGACATTGAGTCAAGGATAATGTCGCATTGTGGTAGAGTCTGTCTCATACTTTATTGACTCTTTTCGTTATAGCTATGGGTGTAGATTGAAAGCGATCCATAAAACGGTATTTGGCCTTGTGGTGCTGACCTTAGTGGTGGTGTTGCTGTATGGGATATATGGTGACCGACGAGTGTTAGCCGTGACGCCCGATGCGTATTCGTTTTATCCGACCAGTGATCAAGGCCAAGGCGGACGGTCTCAAGCATCGTTGGCGACAGAGTATCAGCGCAGCGTACTCCAATGCAAAATTCGCTCATCGGAGAAATACCGTTGGCCCTATTGTGGCGTCGCTATTCATATTGATAGCCAGCCTGATGTCGGGCTTGACCTGACCCATTATCACACCATCAAACTTGCTGTTTCACTCACAAATCAAGAGGGTGAAAGTGTGCCAATGCGCTTTTATTTGCGCAATTTTAATCCAGCCTATTCAACCATCGAAGATGAGTATACTCACAAATACAACGGGCTTGAGTTTCTGCCACCTGCTTCTGCGCAAGAGATGACATTACCCAAAGCCAATTTACAAGTGATGACGTGGTGGCTGGCGGATTTGGATATTCCTATTGAACATGCCGCGCCTGAGTTTACCAATGTGAATCGAATTGAGTTTGCCACCGGGTCAGGCATGGACGAGGGCGACTACACTCTGGTGATTGAGCGCATTGAATTCATCGGGGAGTATGTCTCTGGCGAAACCTTGATGGCGCTATTGTTGGCCTGTTGGGTGGGCTTAGCACTGTCTTACAGCATGTACGAAATTAAGCGAAGTCGCCTTGCCATTCAACGAGTCAAAGCGCGCCAACATCACTTACACGCGATGAACCAATCGTTGCGCGCTAAGAACATCGAGTTTGCCGAGCTTGCGCATCGCGATCCCCTTACCGGCGCGATGAATCGCCACGCGATCCGAGATTGGCTCAACAAGCATTATGATGATCTGCCGATAGGCGGCAAAGTGTTGTCGATTCTCTATTTGGATATTGACCATTTTAAACAGGTCAATGATGAGCATGGCCATGCCATTGGCGATGACATTTTAAAAGAGTTTACTATGGTGCTGCTGACGTCGCTCCAAGCAGAGCAGCGTTTGGTTCGTTGGGGCGGCGAAGAGTTTGTGGTGTTCTGTCCGGGGATGAATGTGCTCGACACCTACGAACTTGGCGAGCGGCTACGACGTAAAGTTGAGGCGCACATTTGGGTGCACGGTGATCCGCTCACCACCAGTATTGGTGTGGCAACACTGGGCGAAGAGCGCACCAATGAGATGTTGATTCGTGCGGATGAAGCGCTCTATAAAGCCAAGCGCAGTGGGCGGAATCGTGTTGAACTGAGTGAGTAGTGGCGTTATTGCGCTGATTCTGCGTCGCTGCCCGCTGCATCTAGATACTCGAACAGCGGTTCGTCTAAGTCGTCACTCTCTACCTGTTGTTCGACGGGCTCGGCGCTGGCCATAATTGGCTCTTTGGGGCCAAGAAATTTAGGCTTGGCGTTAGTGATGTAAAGGTCCAACACCGCTTTTGCCCGCGCAAACACTTCTCTTAAACGCACCTTAGATCCCGATTGATCCGATGGGCCTGCGACGGCATAACAGCGGGCGTTGATTTTGTGATAGTTGGCGATGAACAGCGCGCGTTCACAGTGAAATTTCTGGGTGATGATTAAGAAGTTATCGGTATCGAAAATCTCCTTGGCACGCACCACAGAGTCAAGGGTTCGAAAACCCGCGTAATCGAGAAAAATGTGGTTTTCTGGAACGTTAGCGCGCAAAAGATCGCGTTTCATTGTCCAGGGCTCGTTATACGAACGGTGGGCATTGTCACCGCTGAGCAAAAAGTTCGATACTTTACCTTGATCATAAAGAGCGATCGCGGCGTCAATACGGTTGATGTAGTATGTGTTGAGTATTTTACCGAGGTATTTGCTCGTCCCGAGAACCACGGCCACATCAAATTGGTCAATTTGCTCCGCGCTGGTAAACAACTGCTCGCGAGTTTGCATCGATACCCAACGATCGATCGCGACTAACGCGATGGCGAGCGCAATCGTGGCCAATAGCAGCCATTTCACCAGTGATTTGATAATTCCCAGTGTGTGTTCGGTGGTTGAGCGGCGGTGAAACAGTTTACGCACTAAATTTGTCGATTCCTTTGAGCCCATAATCCTATGATGATGAAACAGAGTATCACGATGGAAAACATCATCCCAGGTTGGAGGTTTCTCAGTGTCATATTGAGGTAAGGCGTTGCTTTTACGATGATTAAGCCGTAACCAAACGCATTAATCAAGATAAACACTCCGGTGCGGATTAAGAAATGGTAAGGGCGTAACCAACGTCTCAAAAGCGCGTTAATATCACCACCGCCCATGACGAGCAAACAGGCGATGAGTGCAGTGGATATTTCACTGAGGTAGGGCAAAAGCCCGCGACCCAATGGGTCAAGATAGTTAAATACAATCATCATAAATAAAAGCGCCCCTGCTGAGCAGAGGCGTTGAGACGGGTTAGAATGCAGTACGTTTGTAGCGGCGGTAAACTGGCTGCCAGAAACTATTATCAATCGCTTCTTCTAGCGCTTCGTCAGTAATCTCAAGGGCGACCCCTTGTTCAATGGCTTTTTTACCCACGGCGAAGGCAATCTTCTTCGATACAGAATGAATCGCTTCGAGCGGCGGTAGCAGCGCCCCTTGACCATTAATCGCCAGCGGTGAGCAGGTCGCCAATGCGCGGCTTGATTCCATCAGCATTTCGTCTGTCACTCGCTTAGCTTGTACGGCAAGGACACCCAAGCCGATGCCTGGGAAGATATAGCTGTTGTTGCACTGTGCGATCGGGTAGGTTTTGCCGTCCAACACCACCGGCGCAAACGGGCTACCTGTTGCAACCAGTGCTTCACCATTTGTCCAGCGAAGGATGTCGTTTGGGGTTGCCTCCACGCGGCTTGTTGGGTTCGACAGTGGGAACACAATCGGGCGAGGGCAGTGCGCGTGCATCTCTTTGATCACTTCTTCACTGAACAGCCCTGGCGCGCCTGAAACACCGACCAGCACAGTTGGTTTGGCGTTGCGGATCACATCAAGCAGCGAGAAGCCAGTCCCTTCAGATTGCCACGCTTTGGTGTTGCTGTGTTTTTGTACCAAACGCTGTTGGAAATCGAGTAGATTTGGCATGCCTTCTTGAAGTAGGCCCCAACGGTCGACCATGTAGACTTGAGAGCGCGCTTGCTCATCAGAAATCCCTTCAGAGACCATTTGCGCGATGATCGCTTCAGCAATGCCGCAGCCAGCCGAACCTGCGCCCAAGAAGGTGACGCGTTGCTCAGAGAGTTTGCTGCCAGCTGCCTGACACGCGGCCAACAACGAGCCCACAGTGACGGCAGCAGTGCCTTGAATGTCATCGTTAAAGCAACACACGCGGTTTTTGTATCGCTCAAGCAGTGGCATTGCGTTCTTCTGCGCGAAATCTTCAAACTGAATCAACGCGTCAGGCCAGCGGCGGGCAACGGCTTGCATGAATTCTTCAACAAATGCGTCATACTCAGCACCAGTAATGCGCGGATGACGCCAGCCCATATACATAGGGTCAGCGAGGCGTTGCGGGTTGTTTGTACCCACATCCAATACGATCGGAAGTGTGTAGGCAGGGCTGATACCGCCACACGCAGTGTAGAGCGCCAATTTACCAATTGGAATGCCCATGCCGCCAATGCCTTGGTCGCCCAAGCCGAGGATACGTTCGCCATCGGTCACCACGATCACTTTGACGTTGTGGTTCGATGCATTGTTGAGGATATCATCAATGCGATCTCGATTGGCGTAAGAGACGAACAAGCCTCGTCCGCGACGGTAAATATTGGAAAAATTCTCACATGCTGCCCCAACGGTTGGGGTGTAGATGATCGGCATCATCTCTGAGACATGATTTTGCACCAAGCGGTAGAAGAGCGTTTCATTAGTGTCTTGAATGTTGCGCAAGTAAATGTGCTTATCCATGTCATTTTCGAAGCTTTTGTACTGTTGGTAAGCGCGTTCAACCTGTTCTTGAATGGTTTCCGTGGTTTCGGGAAGTAAACCTTCTAAGTTAAAAGAACTGCGTTCTTCTGCGGTGAACGCACTGCCTTTGTTGAGCAGAGGAGTGCTAAGAAGTGCTGGCCCTGCAAAAGGGATATAGAGTGGGCGTTTATCGTTATTCATCACATGCCTATAAGTAGGGTGTTGGCCAATGGACCTTTGGAACTAGGAACCCGAAAATGATAGGGATTCGCAAACCTAAAGTAAACCGAATATTAAACGCACGCACAGAGGGTGTGAGGTTGGGCTTTACCTCGATGCTCGTTATACTCACCCCTTTTACTATCAGCGCTTATCAACTATGTCATCGTTACCCATTGATCACTTAAAAACCGAGTTTCTCAAACGCATCCAGCACACGGATTTGGTGGTGGAAGCGCAAACTGGATCGGGAAAATCGACCCGTTTGCCTCTGTGGCTCAGTGAACTAGGTCGAGTGCTAGTTGTCGAGCCAAGGCGCATTGCCTGTACCTCGTTAGCGCAGTTTCTTTCAACCACTACCGAGAGTGAGCTTGGTAAAGAGATAGGCTATGCCATAAAGCTAGACAACCGCTACGACGACAAGACAAAAGTGGTGTTTGTCACTCCGGGCGTCGCACTGCGTTGGTACAGTGAGAACCAACTGGCCGATTTCGATTACATTGTGGTGGATGAATACCATGAGCGTCGCTGGGATACCGATTTACTGGTTGCCTTGCTTCGCCGCCCAAGAGCGCAAAAACTGGTGGTGACGTCAGCCACGCTGGATGGTGAAAAGCTTGCGCGTTACCTCAGCGCCGAACGTTTATCGGCAGAGGGTCGAGTGTATGAGGTCTCCCTTTGTCATCGTGCTACTTACTCGCAACAGTTGCCAGATGGACGTCGGTTAGACGAGCGAGTGTTCGAGGAGGTAGCTGCGATGCGCGATCTCGATGGTGACATTCTGGTGTTTCTACCCGGGCGTAAAGAGATCGCACAATGTGCTAGCCGACTTGCGCAATTAGAGCAGATTATCGTTGCGCCCTTGCATGCGTCTGTTACTGATCATCAACGAGATGTCGCCTTGACGGTACAAGCCAAGAAAAAGATCGTGCTGGCGACCAATGTGGCGGAAACGTCGTTGACCATTGATAACATCGGGCTCGTCATCGACAGCGGACTTGAGCGCAGAACCGAGCAACGCAATGGTAAAACGACCTTGAGTTTAAAAGCGATCTCAAAAGCGAGTGCCAAGCAGCGAGCGGGGCGAGCAGGGCGCGTGATGGAGGGCGTCTGTGTGCGTTTGTATGGTGAGCATGCAGCGCTGATTGAGCACACACCACCAGAAATGCAGCGTGAATCCCTGACCGAAGCCATGTTAGCGGCGGCGGTGTGCGGCAAGCCTCTGTCACAGTTGGATTTTTTAGAGCCACTACCAGAACGTTCGCTGAATCAAGCGGCGTCACTTCTTCGCGCGATGCAAGCGGTGGATGAGAAGGGTGTGGCGACGGAGCACGGTAAGCGACTCTATCCTTTGCCCATTGACGCACTCTATGCCGACCTTGTCTCACGTATGCAGAAAAGAGCACTCAAAGAGGCGATGATTGACATGACCGCAGTGCTTGCCACGCCGGCTTCACTGTACAAACTGACTGCAGATGAGGAGCGCCTAAGTAAGTTGGATCAGCAAGAGCCGCTAGGCTGTGATGGCGCCTTGGCCATTGGGTTAGTGCGTGGCAAGCGATATACCGGAGTAGAAGTCGATGCCGCTGCTCTTGACGAAGCTCAGCGGTTATCCATGCAAATGCGTGAGCTGTTTGAATTACCTCAACTTGAGGTGGCTTCTCGCTATCAACACAGCGAGCTGATTGCGGAAATCGCTCGCTTGCACCCAGAGCTCGCGTTTGTGCGTCGTTTAAAACGACCAGACGCATTCGCTAATGGTGAACTGGAGGTACAGCTGCCTCGCCAGCACCGCCTGAAAGCGCAGACGCAGGCAGCACTGGTCTTAGATACGCACAGCTTACCGGGGCGAGGCGTCAAACAAACGCTGAATCTGGCAACGTTTATTCTGCCTTTGCCGTTAGACACCTTTGCGACGTTAAATCTTGGTGAGTGGCGAGAGGGTGAAGTGGTGGAGGGTGAGCAAACCCAAGTCACCCTTGAGCTGGTGTATGCGGGAAGAGTCGTGGCTGCTCGACTTGAAGAAGCGACAGGGGCACTGGCGATGACGCCGCTCATGGACGCGGTGTATGCACAGCGAGTGTTGCCAGGGTTTGCTCACAAGATGACCAAAGCGATCAAGCATTACGTACTCTACCAACAGTTGGCGGGTGAGGTGGCGCCAGCGGTGACATTTGACTCTTGGTTCCGAGAACAGCTGGCGTTACTTGAACTGTCGAGTGTCGAAGAGCTCGCCCTATTTAGTGAAGACGACTTCGCGTTCGAAGGTATTCCGTATTGGGAGTATGAAGAGTTTGCTCAGGCGTATCCGTTTGAATGTTACCTCGGTGATTTAAACCTGCGTGTCGAATACTACCCGACAAGAAAATGTGTTGAGGTGATTTATGACTCGGGATTGAGGAAAGGCGACCCAAAACGTTGGGAGTTGCCAAAGTGGCAAGGGTGGCGCGTTCAATATCGCAAAGCAAGTCGAGTCGTCGACATTCGCTAGGATAAATTTCGCTGCTGAAAATATTTCTAGCCAATATCCAGCTTGTCTCGCTCTTGTACAGCAATTGTTACCGTATTGCTTTTTATATAGCCGTTTTAAACGAAATAGAGCTATAAAAGACCAATCTTCTATATCCTATTGCTATATGCAACCGAATCATTGATATTGAGTGGAACGTGTTGCCATGTGTACGGGGGATGATATGGAACATCAAAATAGCGCAAGAGTAGAATTTGACTACACGTCGTTCTTAAGTGCCTCATGCAGTAAAAAGTGGACATTTCTCGAAGCGATGAGCACTTTTGCCCCGATCTTTAGCCTTGCATGGAAAGACACCATCAAAGAGACGGTATCGGTTGAGGATAGGCTGTGGGACAACGCGCTAAAATCACTCTCGGCAAATCGCAGTGATGAATCCAATATTGTTATCCTGTTGGAACTCGCAAAGCTCGAAGGGATATCTGAACTCAAGTTGGTGATGCCCTACGAATTGGAGCCGTCTCAGATCGAGCGAGTGTGTCGCCAGTCGCATGCTAAAATCGAATCTAATCAACAAGATGAGCTGATTATTACTTTGTAGATCAGGCGCACGCAGCCATGATGAAATTTGCGCTATAGTGAAAACACTGAGTGAATACTTTCATGGAGCGTAAGTAGTAACAATGAAACGCCATCTCACATCTTCTCTTCTCGCTAGCCTTGTCGCTTTGCCGATGAGTGTATGGGCGGAATCTTCACCGTCAGCGCCTTCTTCAAACTGGCACAACCACTATGATTACTTGGGTGCCTACCTCAGTGCTGGCTCAATGGATCAATCTGACGCCGATAGCAAAGTGACCGACCTCACCGTCGCTGGCCGCTGGGCTGTCGGGGAACACTGGTTTACTCAGCTCGATTACTCCGCGCGTTTTTTGCACCCAGACGACATCACCACTAACCTTTATACCCTTCTGCCAGGCGTCGGCTATCGTATTGCGGCCAGTGACAAACTTGATCTGTTTGCAATGGGTAAGTTTGGCTACCTCTGGGCTTCGCAAACCGATGATGCGACGGATGATAAATTTTACAGCGATCATACAGGCGTATGGGGCGCAAGTGTTGGTGCTCAATATGCGCTATCGACACATTGGAAATTGGAAGGGCAGGCGCAGTTGACGCGCAGTAACATCGTTGACGAGCAGAGCTATTCCATTAGTGCGCATTATCGCATCAGTCAACGTTTCGTTCTGGGCGGCTTTTACACTTATCGCGATAGTGATTATGATACTGCAAGCCAAGCCGGTAGCGCGCAAACTAACGAAGCGGGCGTGTCACTGCGATTTCTGCTCTAGCTTAGGCGAGTATCCCGCAAAATAAATCGCTTATCGAGACGCGAGCATTTGGCAAACTAGCTGACCGATAAACCCCACAAACAAAAATAGCCAGCGTATCCGCTGGCTATTGTCTATCAACTTATGAATACCGAACTAAAGTACGGCAGCGATTCCCTGACAAAGTGGCAGCATGTTTGAACGTGTCATGCCTGCAACGCTGATGCGGCCAGAGCCGACGATGTAGATAGCAAACTCATCTTTTAGGCGCGCGACTTGCTCTTTACTTAGGCCAGAGAAAGAGAACATGCCGTTTTGACGTTCAATGAAGCTGAAGTCAGCATCGACGCCTTGCTCTTTCAACGTCGCAACAAACAGTTCACGCATCGCTTGAATACGGTCGCGCATCTCTTTCACTTCCGCTTCCCACTCGGCACGAAGCTCGGCGTTGCCAAGAATGTGCGTGACGACAGCACTGCCGTGTGCAGGTGGGTTCGAATAGATCGAACGGATGATGGCTTTGACTTGAGAAAACGCAGTTTCAGCGATTTGCTCGGTTTGTGCAACTAAGGTGAAAGCACCCACACGCTCGTTGTACAGACCAAAGTTTTTAGAGAACGAGCTCGCGACCAAAATTTCTTTGTTGTATTGAGCGAAAATACGTAGACCTTCCGCATCTTCTTCCACGCCTTTAGCAAAACCTTGGTAGGCAAAGTCAAACAGAGGGAGAAGTTGTTTTTCAGCAACCAGCTTTGCAAGAGTTTCCCACTCTTCCAATGTTGGATCGATGCCGGTTGGGTTGTGGCAGCAGCCGTGCAGCAGGACAACATCACCCGCAGATGCTTTTTCAAGATCGGCGAGCATTGCTGCGAAATCTTTGTCTTTAGTTTCGGCGTTGTAGTAGCTGTATTGCGCGGTTTCGATGCCTGCGGCGGTAAATACGCCGTTGTGGTTTGCCCAAGTAGGGTTACTGATCCAGATCTTCACATCGCCCAATTGACGCTTAATGAATTCGCCAGCTACACGTAGCGCGCCTGTACCACCAGGGGCTTGCGCTGTTTTAGCCAGTTTGTTCACGACAATGTCCGACTGCTCGCCAAACAGCAGCTTTTGTACGGCAAGACCGTACTCTGCTGTGCCTTCAATCGTTAGGTATGACTTGGTTTTTTCAGTTTCGACCAGTGCAGCTTCCGCTTTTTTTACCGTGGCAAGAACAGGGGTTTCGCCTTGTTCATTTTTGTAGATACCGACGCCAAGGTTAATTTTTTCAGCGCGTGGATCTTTTTTAAACTCTTCAGTGAGTCCAAGAATAGGATCTGCCGGAGCAGCTACAACTTTTTCAAACATAATCGTCATCCATGTTAGTCGAAGGGAGGCGTTAATAAACTTGGTTATTTATACCTTTCTCCTAACAGCCATACAACCGACAATTCAGGGAAAAATGAAGAAAAGTTATATTTGGTCAATTTTTAACATCAACGCGCCTTTTTCTTGGGTTAAGTCCTCCCCTGAAGGGGAAAAGCGGGGCGCAATTTTTATGAGAAAGCGAAAAAAACCTCCGTGTGAGACGGAGGTTTTTTTTACACTAAATCGAGAGGCCGAACATTTAGAAGTTCGCTGAGCGTGGCGTACGTGGGAACGGGATCACGTCGCGAACGTTGCCCATACCTGTTACGTAAGAGACGAGACGCTCGAAGCCTAGACCAAAGCCTGCATGTGGCACGGTGCCGTAACGACGTAGGTCGCGGTACCAGCTCATGTGCTCAGGATCGATGCCGACTTCGCGCATACGTGCATCTAGGATGTCTAGACGCTCTTCACGCTGAGAACCACCGATGATTTCGCCGATGCCAGGTGCCAGTACGTCCATTGCTGCAACGGTTTTACCGTCATCGTTCGCACGCATGTAGAATGCTTTGATGTCTTTCGGGTAGTTCTTCACGATCACCGGTGCTTTGAAGTGTTCTTCAGCAAGGAAGCGCTCGTGCTCAGAAGACATGTCGATGCCCCATTCCACTGGGAACTCGAATTCACGCCCAGAATCAAGCAGGATCTGGATGGCGTCTGTGTAGTCCACTTGTGCGAAGTCAGAAGAGACAAACTTCTCTAGTCGAGTGATGGCCTCTTTGTCGATGCGCTGTGCGAAGAACTCAAGGTCATCACGACACTCTGCAAGAACGGCGTTAAAGACGTACTTCAGCATGTCTTCCGCCAGTTTAGCAACGTCGTCTAGCTCGGCAAACGCCACTTCAGGCTCAACCATCCAGAACTCCGCTAGGTGGCGGCTGGTGTTTGAGTTTTCCGCGCGGAAAGTCGGACCAAAGGTGTACACCTTGCTTAGTGCACAGGCGTATGCTTCCGCGTTAAGCTGGCCAGATACGGTTAGGAAGGTCTCTTTACCAAAGAAGTCTTCGTTGTAGTCCACTTTACCTTCGTCAGTGCGCGGCAGGTTTTCCATGTCTAGCGTAGAAACACGGAACATTTCACCAGCACCTTCTGCATCAGAAGCGGTGATCAGTGGCGCCGATACCCAGAAGTAGCCTTGCTCGTGGTAGAAACGGTGAATGGCTTGAGATAGACAGTTACGTACACGTGCTACCGCACCGATTACGTTGGTGCGCGGACGTAGGTGTGCCACTTCACGTAAGTACTCGATAGAGTGGCGAGTTTTCGCCATTGGGTAGGTTTCTGCGTCTTCGACCCAGCCGACCACTTTTACATCTGTAGCGGCAAGCTCAAAGTCTTGGCCTTTCGCAGGAGACTCAACAATCTTACCCGTTACTTCAACAGAGCAGCCCGTGGTGAGCTTAAGTACTTTGTCGTCGTAATTATTAAGATTATTAGGGACCACGGCCTGAATCGGGTCGAAACAAGAGCCGTCATAAATGGCAAGGAAAGAGATTCCAGCTTTGGAATCACGACGTGAACGGATCCAGCCTCGTACAGTGACTTCACTGTCTACCGCTAGCTGACCTTTCAAAACGTCTGATACAGGCGCGTAAGTCATGTTTTCAATATTCTCCATTGAGTAAAAATTCAACCCAATGTTTGCAAAACCGTCATTGGACAATGCGTGAGCAAAACATTGGGTTGGGTAGAATTCTAACTATTCAATGTGACATATTACCTTTCAATTAATATGCTTCAACCATTAATGTCGATAAGTTGGCGAAAAACCGTTCATATCCACTCATTTCGGTTGAGAAAGAGAAAACTGATTAAGAAGATCCTCTAGTTGTTCGGATAACTGTTCAAGATTCATACTAATGTCTCGTGTTTGTGCCGCCGAATCCGAGGTTGCCCGGGCGTGTTGAGTGATGACGTCGACTTTCTGCTGAACTTCTTGCGTCAAGTGCGAGGTATTGCTGCTCTGACTTTGAATGCTGGTGGCGTGGGAGAGGGCTTGCTGCATCTCTGACACCACTTCGGACATGGCGACGGATAACTGCTCCACCTCACTTGATCGTTGATGGGCGGTGTCGCACACCGTATCGACGGATGCGAGCGACGTTTGGCTATCGCTTTGAAAATCCGCAATGATCTTTTCGATACTGCCGGTCGCCTCTGCGGTGCGACTGGCCAACTGCCTGACTTCATCCGCAACTACCGCAAAGCCACGTCCTTGTTCGCCAGCACGGGCCGCTTCAATGGCCGCATTCAGAGCCAATAAGTTGGTTTGCTCTGCGATGCCTTTGATAACTTCTAAAATCGATGAGACTTCGACGGTTTGCTGATTCAAATCGACCAAATTACCTTTGACTTGCTCAATATCGGTCACAAGATGTTTGATTTCGTCACTGGCGTTGTGCGCTCGTGTGGCACTGTGCTCGGCAATCGTGGTGGTGTGCTTGATCAGCTCAGAGGCGTTCACCGTCGCTTGTTCGACATCGATTTGCTGCGCTTGCATCTGCTCAATATTGGCTTGAACTTCGTCGGTCTCTTGCTGTTGGTTGCCAGCGGCATCGTCGGTAATTTGCGCCACGTGCGTTAACTGATTGGCTGAGTGCGCCACCTGATGGGAAGTCGCTTGCACTTGACTCAGGCTGCTGGTCACTGTGTCCATAAATGAGTTGATGGCTTTGGCCAGTTGACCAATTTCATCACCTTGCTTGGAGGCGACGCGCTGAGTAAGGTTTTTGGAATCACTGACGCTTTGCATAAAGCGCGAGGTCTTTTGGATGGGCTGAACAATGGTTTTGCGGATGATACCCATAGTGACGAGAAAACCGACGAACCCAAAGCCGGACATGATCGCTAAGGCGATCAGTGTACGCTGGCTGACCATCTGATTAACGTGTGACAGATTGTACTCAAGGCGGATAGCACCGAGCACTTCGCCTTCTGGTGCCATATGACAGGCCACGCAGTTCGTGCCTCGATAGTTCTCACTCGATTTCATTGGCATGGCGACCACAATCCCTGAGCCCCATTCTGCTTGAATGGGCTCAATCACCAATTCGCCGCTGAGCGCTCGTTGGTCAATGTCATCGACGGGGCTTTGATTGTCGTTGCCTGGGCCGTAGAGCTTGCTGACGAGATCCGAGCGCAACACACGTACTTGTTCAATGCCATCTTGAGCTAACGCCTTCTGACGCAAGGTTTCTTTTTGCGCCATAGTGCCAGTCAACATCATCATATTGAGGTTATCAAAGTAGTTGCTGGCTTTATCATGGAGCTGCTCACTGAGTACCGAATTTAATAACTCACGTTGCTGAAGGTATTGGTAGCTTGTCGAGGCAAGCAACACCAAGCCAAAAACGGAGAGTAGGGTAATCAAGAGTTTTGTTGTTATGATTAGACGCATGATCGTTTCTTGGTATGAGTTGGAACTGACATCACTATGATCTTGGATAGATACCGCTATAGAAAGTAGGTTTATTTGAGACTGTGATGCGACACATGTTAGTCGTGTGTAAATGTGATGTGTAACTGTTGTAATCAAAAACTTGACGCTGTGACGTTTTGCCGCCGTGCTACAGATAAGAGGTGTGGAAGGGAAAGCGTTTGCTTGGTCATTCAACGGATTTCGCGCTTGTCTCCACTATACTAATTCCTTAGTATTGCCACTCTTTAAAAACCCGAGAGTCAAAATGAAAACTGAACTATACAAAGAATTCATGTTCGAAGCCGCGCATCACTTGCCCCATGTGCCAGAAGGACACAAATGTGGTCGCCTTCATGGTCATTCTTTCTTAGTTCGCCTGTATGTCGAGGGCGAGGTGGATCCTCACACAGGTTGGGTTGTCGACTTTGCGGAAATCAAAGCGGCGTTTAAACCGATTTATGACCGCCTTGACCACTACTACCTTAATGACATCAAGGGATTGGAAAACCCAACCAGTGAAGTATTGGCGAAATGGATCTGGAACGAGCTCAAACCGTCACTGCCGCTATTAAGCAAGGTTGAAATTAAAGAGACCTGCACGGCCGGTTGTATTTACAAAGGCGAGTAATCGCCACAGCGTAGCGGCTGGTAAAGGATTCTGTGGAAAAAACGAAGAATAGATGACTTCGCTTTTTTTGTGTGCTCGTCCATCGACGTTGGGTTCATCGTGTTGCGCACTGTGCTGGCCAATAATTCATCACTCAACGTGGCAGGCGTTGCAATCACGAGGATGATGTTTAAGATGGCTGAGCCCAAACTGGGCACGGCAGCAGAGGATAGGCTGTTTTTCTGGCACGGATTGCTGCATCGCCTTGGATAGTTCAATGATTGTTAAAATTACTACGCCTATTATCGAGCCGACGGAAGGGTCGCCACACTGTGCTGTCACGCCTCTTCACTCGCTCTATTCTCATTCTGCTTCTTTATCGTCACTTTTCTCCCTATATCACGACGTCAAACACCATTATTCCTATTGTTTCTGACCGTTAGCCACCGCGCTAGGTAGCGCACATTTACTCAACACGCACTAACACAGAAAACAACGTTATGAATACAAAACTCTTGGGAAGCTCCCTTATTATCTCGGGTACGGCACTGGGTGCCGGCATGCTCGCTATACCTATGGTATTGGCGCAATTTGGTCTTTGGTCTGGCACCTTACTGATGATCGTGATCTGCGCCGGTACCACCTACGCCGCCTTGTTACTGCTTGAAGCAACGTTAAAATCCGGTGGCGGACTGGGCCTGAACTCCATCGCGCGCAACACGTTAGGAAAAAGTGGTCAATGGATCACCAACGCGCTTTTATACGCGCTGCTCATCTGTTTATTGATGGCCTACATCTTAGGCGCAGCGGATTTGGTCAGTCAGTTGATGGCGGCAATGGGCTTGGCTATCACACCCACTCAAAGCCAGATGGGTTTTACTGTTATCGCTGGTGGAGTGATCGCCGCCGGAACCGGTATTATCGATAAGCTTAACCGCGGCTTATTCTTGGTCATGATCGCGTGTCTTGCGACCACACTGGCGTTTTTGCTGCCAGATTTTCATTTTGATCACTTAAGTCGAGTGCTCAATGACAACCATTGGCAACTGTTCAAAACCAGCGCCGTACTCTTTACCAGTTTTGGTTTTATGGTCGTGATCCCTTCTTTGGTTGCTTACAATTCGCAGGCGACGGACCGCGAATTGAGAAACATGGTCATCATCGGTTCGGTGATACCGCTTTTCTGCTATTTGTGTTGGCTGTTTGCCGTGGTCGGGAATCTGAACCCTACTCAGTTGGGTGAGTTGAAAGGGGTGGGCGATTTGATCGCGGCTTTCGAGCATCATTCCCGCTGGATTGGCACCTTGCTGTCACTCTTTACCGGATTGGCATTGCTGACATCGTTTTTTGGTGTCGCTATGGCGCTGTATAACCAGAATCGCGACATGTTCCACCAAAACCGCGTCGTGACCTATGTGTTGACGTTCATCTTGCCACTTCTGGGATCGCTGTTTGCGGCGGATAAATTCTTAGCGGTGTTGGGCTATGCCGGAATTATCTTGGTGTTTTTAGCGGTGTTTGTACCGCTTGCCATGGTGTATGCACTGCGACTGGCTGATACACAATCACAGCGTTACACCGCAGAAGGTGGGCCGTTGATGCTGGTGCTGTCATTGCTGTTTGGTAGCGCGCTGCTCGCTTCACAAGTGCTGTTGTGATGCGTATTTTCGAGTTGAAGTAACCCAACGAAAAAGGGAGCGCTGATATTCAGCGCTCCCTTTTTATTCAAACCCGAACCAGTGTAACCGACTCAAAGGTAAGCGATTACATCATCGGATTAGCAGATCACTTTAACGGCCAAACCACCTTGCGAGGTTTCACGATATTTGGCGTTCATGTCTTTCCCCGTCTCCAGCATGGTTTCGATCACTTTATCCAGTGATACTGTTGGTGCTGACGAGCGGCGAAGCGCCATGCGAGTCGAGTTAATCGACTTCACAGCGGCAATGCCATTGCGCTCGATACAAGGGACTTGAACTTGACCTGCAACAGGGTCACAGGTAAGGCCAAGGTTGTGTTCCATCGCAATTTCCGCTGCCATACACACTTGCTCAGGGCTACCGCCCATAAGCTCAGCGAGGCCCGCCGCTGCCATCGAACAGGCGACACCCACTTCACCCTGACAACCCACTTCAGCACCAGAAATCGAGGCGTTACGTTTGTACAGGCCACCAATTGCGCCAGATGCAGCAAAGTAGCGGATGTAATCTTTTTCTGTCACGGTTTGAATGAACTTGTCGTAGTAGGCGAGCACAGCAGGGATGATGCCACATGCCCCATTGGTTGGCGCTGTTACGACACGGCCACCCGCCGCGTTCTCTTCATTCACCGCAAAGGCGAACATGTTCACCCAATCGACCACAGACATAGGGTCATTGGTCGTCTTTTCAGAGGTCAACAGTTGCTGACGCAACGCCGCAGCACGGCGCGGTACACGCAATGGTCCCGGAAGAATACCTTCGGTGTTCATACCGCGATCCATACACTCGCGCATGGTTTTCCAAATATTGGCAAAGTAAGTGCGAGACTCTTCATCAGAGTGCATTGCCGCTTGGTTTTTCATCACCAAGGTGCTGATGGATAGCCCGCTCTCTTTACATTGATTGACGAGCTCTTCCGCTGATGTGAACGGGTAAGGCACCTTGATTGGGTTGGCTTCTTCTTTACCAAAGTTTTCTTCGTCAACGATAAAACCGCCGCCGATAGAGTAATAGGTTTTAGAGTAGGCTTTCTCTTCACCAATCCAAGCATGAATCTGCATGCCATTTTCATGCAAAGAGAGGTTACTACGGTGGAAGTTCATTCCTCCGTCTCTAGGAAACGAGACGGTATGACAGTGCATGCCAACAGGAAGGCGTTCTGTTTCTTCAACGCGAGCGATAAAGCCTGGAATCGCGTCGATATCGACTTTCTCAGGGGTGTTGCCAGCAAGACCCATGATGATGGCGATATCCGTGTGGTGACCTTTCCCTGTCAGTGAAAGTGATCCATAGACGTCAACGGTGATTTTAGTGATGTCGCGCAATTTTCCCATTGCACGTAAGTCATCAATAAACTCTTTACCCGCCTTCATTGGGCCGACTGTGTGAGAACTAGAAGGACCAACGCCGATCTTATAGATATCAAAAACACTAATCATATTGATTACCTCAAAGTAAGCCTCCCGAGCAAGAGGGAGGCTTAGTATTATTCTATTTGTTTGCTATCCGTCCTGATGAATCAGAGCCCGGTTTATAGCGCGCCGTAGATTACAGAACTAATGGCAGCAAGACCACAGATAGTTGTGAAAATCTGTACAGGTGCAGAAGTTTTGTACTTCGCCATCGCTGGGACTTTTTGCATAGCAAAAACAGGCATCAAGAATAGGATGGCAGCGATCATTGGCGCGCCCATGGTTTCAATCATGCCAAGGATGCTTGGGTTAACAATCGCCACAACCCAAGTGGTTAGAACGATGAATACCATTGAGCCTTTTTCGATTTTGCTTACCGGCGTTTGTGAACGTGATTTGATAAGTCCAACTAAACCTTCATGTGCACCCAAGAAGTGCCCGAAGTAGCTTGAGGTGATCGCAGCAAATGCCACCAAAGGACCCATGTAAGAGATCAGTGGAGACTCATGCACATTCGCAAGGTAAGAGAGCACAGAGATATTTTGCTCTTTCGCCATCGCAAGTTGCTCAGGAGACAGAGAGAGCACCACAGAGAACACAAAGAACATTACGAAGCCCATCAGCATCATCGCTGCGCCGCCGGTAATGGCGTCTGTTTTCTTCACTGCGTTGTCACCGTGAACGCGACGTTGCTCTTTAGAGAACTGAGAGATCACCGGGCTGTGGTTGAAAGAGAACACGATGATAGGAATTGCAAGCCAAACGATAGATGGCATTGATGACCAGTCTGGAGCGACCGACATCATAGAGCCGTTCCAGTCAGGGATAAGATAGAAAGAGAGCGCAAGCAAGATGAACACGAGAGGGTAAACCAGTGCGGACGTTGCTTTAAGCATCAGCTCTTTGCCGAACAAGACGCCCGCTGTCATCGCCGCGATCAACGCACCAGAGAGTAACCAGCGCGGAATCGACTCCATACCCATTTGGTTGACAAGGAAAGAGTCAACGGTATTGGTGATACCGACACCGTAAATAAGAACGATAGGGTAAATGGCGAAAAAGTAGGCAAAAGTGATGATGTTTGCGCCAGTCTTACCGAAGTGTTCTTCTACTGTATCTGTGATATCTGCGTCAGGGTTATTCGCCGAAAGTACAAAGCGAGCCAGTGATTTGTGTGCAAACCATGTCATCGGTGCTGCGATTAGCGCTAAGATAACTAATGGCCAAAAGCCACCCGCACCAGCTTTGATCGGTAGAAATAGAACGCCGGCACCGACTGCGGTACCGAACAAAGAGAGACACCAAGTGAAGTCGGTGTAAGCAAACTTACTAGAGGATTGTGCGGCATTAACCGCAGTTGTTGTTGAATTCATGTTGTGATACTCATTTTTGGGAACAGGAAATAAGTCGGGTGCAATAGTGCCTTATTTTGTTTCACGAAAAATAGATCTAAATCATGCTTTGTGTCTGGTCGCACCAGTCGGTTTTCAAAACAGGTTTTTCATCACGAAAATGACGTGCCACTGGTGATTTATGCTAATTTTAATCATTACAAAAACTAATGCTGACTAAAAGGTGGCTATTTTGAGGTTGGCGCAAACGATTGGCTGTGTGAGATGAACAAAGTTGATGTGAATAGATGAAAAAAGATCACTTATCGGCGAGGGAGTGATAAATGTTGTTGCAGCGCTTGAATGATCTGCGCCGTCATCCCCCAGATAAAATGGTGTTGGTAAGAGAGACCGAACACTCGATGTCGATTCTGGTTGACGAGAAAGTGCTGACTGACCAGTTTGGATCGGTCCAACACTAAGTTCAGGGGGACTTCAAACACTTCTGCCACTTCATTGGTGTCAATGCGTGGGGTGTAGTCCGGCTCGATAAAGGCGAGAAAGGGCGTGACCGTAAATCGGCTGACGGTGACAAGTTCCGGCATCTGGCCAAAAATGGCGATGCGCTTAGGGTCGATACCAATTTCTTCTTGAGTCTCTCGCAGCGCTGTTTGGGCCAGTGTGCCATCACTCGTTTCATACTTTCCGCCCGGAAAGCTCACCTGACCCGGGTGGTGCTTTAAGTGCGCGGCCCGTTTAGTAAACAGCACGTGCAGGCCATTATCACGCTCCACAAAGCCGACCAGCACTGACGCTGGACGCAGCGATTCCGATTTGAAGTGCGAGACACGTTTCAGTGCTTCCTGATGATAATCCACGGTTTGAAGAAACTGAAAACGTTGTATTAAGTGATTTTTATTTAGCACAGACAATATCTTAGCCCTTGGTCGTTATTTGAAAAACCGCCGCTTATGGATCATGCTTTATTGGGTAATGGTTATTGCAAGGATAGCGTATTTTATGAAGGGCATTATATTCACTGAGTTTCTCGCCTTGGTCGAGGAAAAATTTGGTCAAGTTGATTGTTATTTTGAGCAAACAAACCGGCATTTCGCCCGAAGATTTGCAGCGCGTCTTTGGTCAAAGCGTGTTTGATAATCTGTTCGCGACCTTGCCTGACGCCAACAGTTTGGGGGGCTGTAAAAACTCACTGCAATTTATCAAATTGGTAGAAGACTACATTCATATTGAGGTGAAAAAGCTTTACGCCGAAGCCAATCCACCGAAGTTTGTGTTTATCTCAGAAAGTGAATCTGAAGTGGTGTTTGATTATCAAAGTGCCCGATGTATGTCGCATGTTTGCCTTGGCCTACTTGAAGGCTGCGCGCGCCATTTTGGTGAAACATTGGCGATTGAAATGAAAGACAAAACCGGCGCGGGGGATGACGTGCGTTTCCATGTGGTCCTTGAAGGCTAGCCTATGGATAGTCCATCGTCGCTAGAGCGCAAGTTAGCACGAGAAATCGCTGCGCGTAAGCAAGCAGAAAAGCTGCTCGAAAATAAAAGTTTGGAGCTGTATGAGGCGAATCAGCAGCTTCAGTTGGTCTTAGCGCAACTCAAAAAGCAAACCCACAAAGATTTACGCAAGCTCGATTTTGAGCAGCAGATCAACGAAGCGTTGATCCATTTTGGCCGGGCGTTCTTAAGTCGCACACCTGATGATGGCTTAATTGCCAATTTCCTAGAGCGGATTCAATCCTCTTCCGTCGTCCTACGTGCAGGGGTGTTTATCTCACCCAACTTATTGCCTACGGTGATCGCCGACCAATTTGGTCAAGGTAGCCAAACAACGCTCGAGAGTATCAAGCCTTATGCGGTTTGGGATGAGACGACACTCAGGCTGCCACTTGAAGTGGATTTCGCGGTGATAGGTGAACTCTGTGTAGAGGTAGAACCGAGCGTGATAGAGGCTGATTTTATCGAGAGCCAAATCGCGCTGGTAGGCGAGCTGCTCTGCAATGCCATCAGTCGCCAGCTTATTATGACCAGTAACCAAGAAGCGCGCGCACGTGCCGAGGAATCAGAGAAAGCGACCAAGGAATTTGTCGCGATGATCAACCATGAGTTACGCACACCTCTTAACGGATTGCTCGGCAGTGCAGAGCTGCTGTCTGAAACGGAGCTCAACGAAGAGCAGCGAACCTTACTCACTAACTTAGCCCATTCGGGTGGCCTGCTGCGCCATATCATCAATGACATTCTTGATTTCAGTAAGATGAGCGCCGGGATGATGGAATTGATTCCCAAAACCTTCCTCTGGGCGGACATCCGAGCCATGTTACTCGGTGTGTTTGAACCAAGAGCGAGAGAAAAAGGCATTGGTTTTATTATCGACGAGTGCACCGAATTGCCAGAAGCCTTCACTGGTGACTTTGAACGCATCAGTCAAATCTTAGTCAATTTAGTCGGCAATGCGGTTAAGTTTACCGAACAAGGCCAAGTGAGTGTCTCTGCGAAGTGGCAAAAGGGGCAGCTACACATCAAGGTGGTCGATACGGGGATAGGGATCGATTTTGATTCGTTAGAGCAGTTGTTCACGCCTTTTGTCCAAGCTGACCGAACGGCAAAACGTAACTATGAGGGCACTGGACTTGGGCTAGCCATCTCGAAAAATCTTGTGGAGCTGATGGGCGGTGAGATCGCAGCAGACAGTGAGAAGGGCAAAGGCAGTTGTTTCTCTTTTCATATCCCTTTGACCTTGGCTTCAATAGAAGAATGGTCGTCGGGTCAAGTCGAGGCGAAAAAACATCAAAAACCTTTAGACGATCTCACCATTTTGGTGGTGGATGATATCCGCATGAACCAAGTGATCATCAACCAGATGTTGAAAAAGCTCGCTATTGTGCCTGATATTGCCAACAACGGGCTGGAAGCTGTTGAGGCGGTCACACAGCGTCACTACGATTTGATTTTCATGGATTGCCGCATGCCCGAAATGGATGGGTTTGAGGCGACGCAATATTTACGCGATCAAAACTACACCTTACCCATTATCGCGTTGACTGCCGGCACCACTCTAGAAGAGCGCGAGCGCTGCATCGAGAGTGGGATGAACGACATTCTGACCAAACCCTACACTGCCAAAGACCTACATCTGATGCTTGAAAAGTGGGGTTAAGCACTCAACACGGGTAAAATGCGGCTGAGCTTATCGAGCGTCTCTTGATATTCGGCATCATTTTGACTGTCAGCCACCAAACCGCCTCCTGCCCAAACGTACATCTGGCCGCCTTCTGCCACTAGGGTGCGAATAGTGATGCTGGTGTCCATTCGGCCGTGGCGACTGATGTAGCCAATGCTGCCACAGTAAGCATTGCGGCGATGCGGTTCCAACTCTTCGATGATCTCCATCGCGCGCACTTTGGGTGCGCCGGTAATGGATCCCCCCGGAAAACACGCACGTAGCAAATCACTGGCACGGTATGGCGAGTCCAACCTGGCGGTAATCGTGCTCACCAAATGGTGTACCGCTGGGAAGCTCTCAATATCAAACAATTTCGGAACGGCAACACTGCCTGGCGCGGCGACGCGGCCGACATCATTGCGCAGCAAATCGACAATCATCAAGTTTTCCGCTTGATCTTTCTCCGCGTACAATAAATCGTCAGCGGCGCGCTTGTCGCGCTCAGGGTTGGTGTGGCGTGGTCGGGTGCCTTTAATCGGTTTGGTCTCGATCTGGCCGCCATTGAGTTGCAGAAAACGCTCGGGAGAGACACTTAAAATCGCGCCTTGCTCGGTGCGAATAAAGGCAGAAAAAGGGCCTTGATTGACCGCTTCGAGTTTTTGATACGCTTGCCACTCATCACCTAGATAAGGGGCTTGAAAACGCTGCGCCAAGTTGATTTGGTAACAGTCGCCCGAGCGCAGATATTGCTGCACTTGGTCAAACTTGCGCGCGTAATCTGCTGGCGTCATATTCGATTGCCACGGCGCTTGCAGCGCAAACGTCGGCGAGGATACCTCTGATTGAGCAAACAACCATTGGTGCGCCGCCTCTATGTCTTCACCAACCAAAACCGCACTCTGTTGCGAGTGATCGACCACCAGTGCCCAGCGATACAGGCCGACGGCCATATCTGGTGTGGTGAGATCGTGCATCGCATACACAGGTAACTGTTCCACGCGGCGGCCCAAATCGTAAGCAAAATAACCCAATGCACCGCCAACAAAGGGCAGTTCCCCGTCGTAGTCTGTGTCACTTAACCAGCGCTGTTGCGTGTCGTCGAGCAGCTGAAAAGGGTCTAACTTGCTGTCCATTTGCCCCTCAGGCGTGACCACCGTACTGGTATCGCCACGCGTTGTGACGGTGGCAATCGGCTGGGCAACCAGAATATCGAAACGGCTGTCGACATGATCTCGTGACGGTGAGCGTAACAACATCGCCCACGGCATCGACGCAATTGGGGCAAATAGCGTCGTCGCTAAGTGCGGATCATAAGAAAGAGGTTTGATTTGTAAGCCATTTGGCGCGTTGTTATTCATTTGTTTAATTTGTGACAAAGAGATCGTTCGTTGCATGGTATAAGAGGGAAAGCAAGAGTATCATAATGGCAACTCAGGTCGCTACATCGGCGTTTGACCCTATTACGGCGTTGGTCATACGACTCCTCTTAAGCAAACGCGTATCTATCGGCCTTATAATAAGGAAGCATAACGATAAAAGAGGCATGCAATGACGGTAATTCGCAAGCAGGATGTGATCAGCAGTGTGGCTGACGCACTTCAGTACATCTCTTACTACCACCCATTGGACTTTGTTCAAGCCCTAGAAAAAGCCTACCACAAGGAAGAGAGTCAAGCCGCGAAAGACGCGATTGCTCAGATTCTAATTAACTCGCGCATGTCCGCAGAAGGGCACCGACCTATCTGCCAAGACACCGGCATTGTGACCTGTTTTGTCAATATTGGCATGGCCGTGCAATGGGACTCCACCGACATGACGGTGCAGGAAATGGTCGATGAGGGTGTGCGCCAAGCCTATACCAACCCTGACAACCCACTGCGCGCCTCAGTACTGATGGACCCTGCCGGGAAACGCATTAATACCAAAGACAACACGCCAGCGGTGGTACACATCAATATGGTGCCGGGTGACAAAGTTGAAATTCAAATTGCGGCCAAAGGCGGCGGCAGTGAAAATAAAACCAAAATGGTGATGCTCAACCCATCCGATGATATTGCAGAGTGGGTAGAGAAAACCTTGCCAACTATGGGCGCAGGTTGGTGTCCACCGGGTATGCTGGGCATTGGTATCGGTGGCACTGCTGAAAAAGCGGCGGTATTGGCGAAAGAATCATTAATGGAGCACATTGATATTCAAGAGCTCATCGAACGCGGCCCGCAGAACGCAGAAGAGGAGCTTCGTTTAGACATCTTCAACCGTGTGAACCGTCTAGGTATCGGCGCGCAAGGTTTAGGCGGCTTAACGACGGTTGTTGACGTTAAAATCAAAACCGCGCCTACTCATGCAGCCTCCAAGCCTGTTTGTTTAATCCCGAACTGCGCCGCAACGCGCCACGTTCACTTTACGCTTGATGGCAGCGGCCCTGCGGATCTGACGCCGCCGAAACTCGAAGAGTGGCCCGACATTACCTGGGAAGCGGGCGAAAACACCCGCAGAGTGAATCTAGATACCGTGACGCAAGCAGACATTGAGCAATGGAAAACCGGTGAAACGGTGCTGTTGTCAGGTAAAATTCTGACCGGCCGAGATGCGGCGCACAAACGCATTCAAGGGATGCTAGAGAGCGGTGAAGGCTTGCCTGAAGGCGTGGACTTAAAAGGCAAGTTTATCTACTACGTGGGCCCCGTTGATGCGGTGGGCGATGAAGTCGTTGGGCCTGCTGGGCCAACCACCTCAACCCGTATGGACAAATTCACCGATATGATGCTCGAACAAACCGGCATCATGGGCATGATAGGCAAAGCCGAACGCGGCCCGGCAACGGTGGAATCGATCAAAAAACACAAAGCGGTCTATTTGATGGCCGTAGGCGGCGCGGCTTACCTAGTGGCGAAAGCGATCAAAAAAGCGCGTGTCGTCGCCTTTGAAGATTTGGGTATGGAAGCGATCTACGAATTCGAAGTGGAAGATATGCCCGTTTCTGTCGCCGTCGACTCCAATGGCGTGAACGCTCACCAGATTGGCCCAGACACTTGGAAAGTGAAAATCCAAGAGATGGAAAGCCAAGCTTAAGTGTGAGAAATCGCTGATTTCATTAGGAATCAGTTGACAAAGGTGCGAATGAGTCGCACCTTTTGTTTAACGTCTACTGGTATTAGGAGTGCACATGCCTCGTTTTGTACAAATCTTACAGCTGATCATCGCTGCAGTTGTTGGCGCCCTCATCGGCTACGACTTAATCCTGCACGGTATCAGTATCTTCAATGAGAAATACGTCACCATTACCTGTGTGCTGTTTGTGTTGGTTGAGATTAGCTTGTTTGTTATCTACAAATTGATTGAAGACGATTAAGCGACGCTCAAGCGCAATCTCGATTTGCTAAGCCTCTGATTTTAATCAGGGGCTTTTTTGTTCATCTTTGATTAAGATTGAAGTCGGTACCTTTAGTACAAATGATCAAAAGAGGCCATTCATGTCCATTCCTACGCCGATAAAACAGCTCTCACAAGAGATGCAAGATTTGCTCAGTCGCAGTATGGATTCTCACGTGCGAATCGCGGTCACGGGGTTATCTCGTGCAGGGAAAACCGCGTTTATCAGCTCGCTCGTCAATCAACTGCTGCATGCCTCGACCCATGAGGCGCTTCCCCTGCTGGAAGCCTCGCGTGAAAAGCGAATTATTGGTGCGCGACGTGAACCGCAAACCAATCTCATGGTGCCGCGCTTTGCCTATGATGAGGCGATGCGGGCCTTGTATGCGGAGCAGCCCGATTGGCCGTTACCCACTCGTGACGTGAGTGAAATTCGTTTAGCGCTTAAGTACAAGCCGAAGAAGCGAAGCAAAAAGTTGTTAGGCAGCAGTGCAACGCTCAATATTGATATTATTGATTATCCAGGCGAGTGGCTGCTGGATTTGCCATTGTTGGAGATGGATTTTGATCAATGGTCTGAGCAGCAATTTGCTGCGTTGAAAGGCGAAAGAGCTCAACTGGCCGAGCCTTGGCTTAGTCAGTTAGCGCAATTTTCGCCCCAAGCGGACGCCGATGAAGAGCAACTGGCCGCACTGTCAGCCGCCTACACCGACTATTTGCATGCCTGTAAAGCCGCGGGGCTACACTGGGTTCAGCCGGGGAGATTTGTTTTGCCGGGCGATTTGACCGGGGCGCCTGTATTGCAATTTTTCCCTTATTTGGAGAAAGAACAAGGGAAACAAGTAAACAAAGACAGCCAGTTAGCGATGCTCAGAGCGCGTTATCACGAATACCAAACCAAGGTTGTCAAAGCATTCTATAAGCACCATTTCGCCACGTTTGATCGCCAAATTGTGCTTGTGGATTGTTTGCTGCCGCTCAACGCGGGCGCTGACGCTTTTCATGATATGCGCGGCGCGTTAGAGCAACTGATGGGCAGTTTTCGCTATGGGAAAAGCCACCTGTTGCGACGTCTGTTCTCTCCTACTATCGACAAGATTTTGTTTGCCGCCACCAAAGCCGATCATGTGACGCCCGATCAGCACCCACACTTGGTATCACTGCTGGGCCAGATGGTTTACCCAGCATGGCAAGCCACCACGTTTGAGAATATCGAGATGCAGTGCCTCTCCATTGCTTCCGTACAGGCAACCCAACCGGGCTTTGTGACCAAAGCGGGGACGTCTTACCCTGCACTAAGAGGTGTCGACCTTGGCGGTGAGCCGCAAACCATTTATCCCGGCGAAGTGCCGAGAAAACTTCCCGGTGCCAGCTATTGGCAGCAGCACGGTTTTGAGTTCACGGAATTTAGACCGCAAAAAGCACAGCTCGATGCGCCACTACCTCACATCCGAATGGACAAAGTTCTGCAGTTTTTGCTGGGAGATAAATTGAAATGAGTCAGCATGATGAGCACCACAGTGAACCTCGCTTAAAGAAAAAGCAGGTCTTTGAGTCCACGTCCAATGAGGACACGCAGTCACAGGCGGACTACTTGACTCTCAAGCAGGCCTTCTCGTCCCAAGAGTCCTTCGCGCCCGTTAGCATTGATGATGAGGTGGAAGCGGATGAGGCCATTGAGAAGCTAGAAAACTTGCGACCGAAAAAACGCACCAGTCGTTGGGTGACAGTGCTACTTACGGCCTTTGCTGGATTGGTGGGCTGGCAAGCGGTCGATTCTCTCTACAATGCAATTCAAGCGGGGGATTGGCTGACATTAGGGTGGACTGGATTTGTCGCGGCGTTGGCCGGCCTTGGTGTAACAGCGCTGGGGAAAGAGTTATGGAAACTGCGCCGCTTGTGTCACCATTTTAGTGTACAAGAACAAAGCCAAGCGCTGTTGGAGGCCAACAGTGTTGGCCAAGCGAAGGCATTTTGTGAGCAGTTGGCCAAGCAAGGTGGCCTTGATGACAAGAGCCTTGATTTTCAGCGCTGGCAAGAGGCGGTGACACAATCTCACAGCGACGCTGATATTCTAGAACTGTTTGATGCGTTGGTCATCGCAGAGCAAGACCGACGCGCCAAAGCGATTGTCACTCAACATGCCACGGAGTCCGCGGCGTTGGTGGCGATCAGCCCATTGGCGATCGCAGATATGGCCTTGGTCGCGTGGCGAAATTTCAAGATGTTGGACAAGCTAGCAGCGGTCTACGGTGTGGAGCTGGGCTATTGGTCTCGGCTGACACTGTTTAAAGCCACCTTAGTCAATATGGCCGCGGCGGGAGCGAGTGAATTAGCGGTCGATGCCAGTATCGACTTGATGTCGATGGACTTAGCAGGTCGCTTGTCTGCGCGTGCGGGGCAAGGACTTGGGGTTGGCATACTCACAGCAAGACTCGGCATCAAAGCGATGGGACTATTGAGGCCGCTTCCTTGGTTGGCGGGGAAACAAGTCCGATTGGGTGAGATTCGTAAGCAAATTGTAGAAAAAGTCGTCGCTTTATCGGTCAAATAGCGCGAATGTGAGGCAGGCAAGCGCATGCGGCTTGACGAAAATCGGGGCTTAGGCGACACTTCTGTCAACTTTTCGTGACACCCAAATTAGGAACGGATCTGTGCGCTTAGAAGTACTATGTGAAGACAGGGTTGGTCTCACCCGCGAGCTACTCGACATCCTTGCCTCTAAGGACATCGACTTACGCGGCATCGAAATTGACATCTCGGGCATCATTTATCTCAACTGCCCAGACATCGACTTTGACACCTTCAGTGAACTGATGGCAGAAATACGCCGCATTTCAGGTGTCGACGACGTACGTAAAATTCAGTTCATGCCGATGGAGCGCCACAATACAGAGCTGATTTCGCTGCTGAACAATCTACCTGAGCCTGTATTGGCCATTGATCTCAAAGGCAATGTCGACATGGCTAACCATGCGGCGACGAGCTTGTTTAATCTTGAACCACAAGAGATGCTGGGTCACCCTGTGGCTTCACTGCTGCCCAACTTTAACTTTTCAAAGTGGATAGATGGCAAGATCAATCGCCAACGGAAAAACATCGTGATTGGTGGGCTGGATTACTTAATGGAAGTCATGCCGGTTTACATTACCGATGAAACCAATGTTTCTGTACTCGCCAGTGCGATGGTGATGATTCGCTCAGCTCAAGAGAAGAGCTTGTTTGATGACTCGCTCCCACTGCACAACAACCTCGGCTTTGAGCATTTTGTCGGTATTTCCAATCGCCATAAAGCGCTGATCAGCCAAGCGAAGAAACTCTCTATGCTTGATCAACCCCTGCTGATTCAAGGCGAAACCGGTACCGGCAAAGAGATGCTCGCGCGTGCATGTCACAATCGCTCTCATCGTGCGGATCACCCATTTTTGGTATTGAGCTGTGCCTCGATGCCTGATGATGTGGCGGAAACCGAGCTGTTTGGTCACGCGCCGGGCTCATTCAACCATCAACAAGGCCACAAAGGGATCTTTGAACAAGCCAATGGTGGGACAGTGTTCCTCGACGAAATCGGTGAAATGAGTCCACATTTGCAGATCAAACTGCTGCGATTGCTTCAAGATGGCACCTTCCGCCGAGTGGGTGAAGAGCACGAAGTGCATGTCGATGTGCGTGTGATTGCCTCTACGCGCCACAACTTAGCCGATTTAGCGGAGTCAAAAGCGTTTCGTGAAGATCTTTTCTATCGCCTTAATGTCCTCACCCTCAATATTCCTCCTCTGCGTGAGCGCACTAACGATATCGCAGTATTGCTCGACCTATTTGTCGCTAAATACATGAAGCAGTTGGGTGTGGACAAACCCACTCTCCAAGAAGGCTTGGTGGATCAACTGGTCAATTACCATTGGCCGGGGAATATGCGCCAGCTAGAAAACATGGTCCTTAGAGCGCTGACGGAACTGGAAAGCGATACGTTAACGGTCGATCTTTTCCATCTTCCGCAACTAGAAAACAGCCACGGCAGCAGCGCCAAGATCAATCTAGACGGTTCATTAGATGACATTATGAAAGACTATGAATCACAGGTGTTAGAGCGTTTGTATCAGTCGTTCCCATCGAGTCGTAAGTTGGCCAAACGCCTCAACGTCTCGCACACCTCTATTGCCAATAAACTGCGCGAGTATGGGATCAGAAAAAACTAGATGAAGCGAATCAGTACCCCCACCAGCGTATTTGAGGTCGATGGTGATGTGACACTACGCACGGCAGAGCCAACCGATGGTCAGATGATCAGTGATTACTTTGTGGCGAACCGCGAACACTTAAAGCCTTGGGAGCCTGAGAGAGAAGCGCCGTTTTATACCTGTTCAGGTTGGACTCAACGCCTGATCAAGTTGCATGAACTGCACAAGATGGGCCTTGGCTATTATCTGCTTATTCTCGACACGGATTCCGGCGAGATGCTTGGCACGATTTCGTTTAGCAATATCTCGCGTTTTCCTGCTCACACGTGCACGGTGGGCTACTCCCTTGGTCAAAGCGCGCTAGGACGAGGTGTGATGACCCGAGCACTGCGTTTAGCGGTGAACTACATGTTTGAGATTCAAAACCTCCACCGAATCAACGCCAGCTATATGCCAAGAAACACAAGGAGCGAATCGGTGTTGCAGAGAGTGGGGTTTGAAGCAGAAGGCTTCGCAAAAGCGTACTTATTGATCAATGGTCAGTGGGAAGATCACAAACTGACGTCGTTAATTAATCCACATTGGAAGGCGAATTGAATGACACGCTTAGAACAGCAGCTTAATCTTCTGATTGAGCTCGACCAATTGAAAAGCGTCTTGCGCCGCACACGAGTCAAGAGCGCGCAGGGCCGATTAGAAAATAGCGCAGAGCACAGTTGGCACGTCGCTTTGATGGCGGTGCTACTGCAAGAGCACGCCAATCAGCCCGTCGACATCGCACGAGTAGTGAAAATGCTGCTGCTGCACGATATTGTCGAAATTGATGCCGGTGACACCTTTGTTTATGATGCCAAAGCGAGCGCTGAACAAGAAGAAAAGGAACTGAAAGCCGCGCAGCGCCTGTTCGCAATGCTTCCTAGCGATCAGGGGGAGGCGCTGTTTCAGCTGTGGTGTGAGTTTGAACAAGGCCAAACTGATGATGCTAAGTTCGCCAAGGCGCTCGATAGGCTCATCCCTATGTTGCTCAACTACCACAATGAGGGGCAAAGTTGGCAGGAGCATGGCGTGCGCCGAGAGCAAGCGCTAACGGTGAATCGTAAAATTGAGTTGGGCTCCACCGCGTTGTGGGATAAAGCCAAACACCTGATTGAAGACGCGACCAAAAAAGGTTGGCTGAAAGCTGACTAACACTAGAGGACTATTGATGTCGTACATACCTTTGGATGAATACCAAAGAAAATGGATTTTTACTCACCAGTCAATGCCATTGCCTGAAGAAGACTTGGTGCAACTGCAACCCATGACACAAGCCAGAGCTGCGCAGCTCTGGAAAGAGAACATCAGTGCACAAAGCCCCGATTCAGAGCGCTTTAGCTCATCCGATTGGCCGATGAAAGCCAGTAACTGGTCTGAGAGTGTTGACTGGATGGCCAACTGGGAAAGTGATGACGAGAGTTTACCACAAGCGGTCCTTGAGCATCTTGATTGGCAAGATGATGTCACCGTCTATTTTTGTTACGAGAAATACAACATCATCGAAACTAAGTGGGCTATTTTCAAAAAACACTGGAAGAACTTTTTGTTTTACGATGACGGCCCGATGTTGATCGCCCGCCGCCGTGATCAAGCCTTGTGGTTCAGTGATGACGGCCAAGTAAAATTGGGGCGTCGTAAATAATCAATATGCGGCGTCCAGCCGCTTTTGTCGGGGTGACTGCTCTATTTCCATAAGCGGGAAATGATTATTTTGAACCGCGAATAAAAGTGATTTCGCTCCCATTTACCTGACGTCATAATGCAAGATATGCGCAATTTGTTATCATGTTTGAGACTTATAGTGTGAATATGACGCTACCGTGCATTATCATCCACAGGTAAATATCATCGATAGGTAAGGTTAAGGAAAAGCAGTGGACGCGATCATCCGAGAACTGAAAAAAGACTTTCACTCTAAGCTCAATGCGCTGCAATCCCCTGCGGCGAATAAAGAGTCCTCATTGGCGGTGCTCACCCAAGAGGAATTAAAAGAGTTGGAAGCTCGATGGATTGAGCTCAATATCTGGAAGAGCCAACAAAGCTAAGTCCACGCGCTCTGCGTTTAAACCACCAAATACTGACAACCTCAATCTGAGTGAATCGATTGGGGTTTTTTATTGCCTATCGTAATTGCTTAACAAGAAAATTGTTATATTATAACAAAAGTGATCTTATCGTTGAATTTTACAGTAAGAGTCCCCATAGTTAACGGCAAAGGCGCTATCAATGAACGCGTATAATGATAATAGAAAGTTGCAAGTGAGAACCCATATGGCGGAAGTAAGAGCCAGAGTGGATTTTAAAGTCGGAGCCCAAAGCAACATCGACGCAGAAATCCTTTCTTTTCATGGTCTTAAAACAGACAAAGAACACGTCGCGATCATCTTTAAGCAAGCAGACAAAACTCAGCAAGCGCCTCTGGTTCGCATGCATTCAGAATGCCTGACCGGTGACGTTTTTCATTCCTCGCGTTGCGATTGCGGCGAACAGTTGGACGAAACCATCAACCGCATGGGTGAGCTCGGCGGTATCATTTTGTATTTGCGTCAAGAGGGGCGGGGCATCGGTCTTTACAACAAAATAGACGCCTATCGTTTACAAAGTGAAGGGATGAACACCTACGAAGCCAACAACCATCTCGGATTTGGCGATGACTTGCGCGACTTTACTGAAGCGGCTCAAATGCTCAAAGCGCTGGGTGTAGAGGCCATCCGATTGGTCACCAACAACCCTAAGAAAATTCGAGAGTTGAAAGAGCACGGCATAGAGATTCAAGAAGTCGTCAATACCTCTGCTCACCTTAAAGAGGGGAATCAGGGTTACTTACAGGCGAAAGTGTCGCACGGTAAGCATAAGCTCAACCTGTAACACACTCATTTACCACCGATTATTAAAACCTCACTTTTGTGAGGTTTTTTTATATCCGCCCTGAATCCTTACTTGCAAAAAAATTGTAAATTTGTATTATCGGCATCTGTAGTGCAAATGATAATGATTAGCACTAATAATATAAATAATAGTTAAGCTCAACAAGGATGCCCCTTTCATGAACGTAAAGTCTCTATTCGCTCAATCTGTTACTGCATCACTCGTATTGGCGAGTGGATCGTTGTACGCAGCCAACGTGACCCAAGCGCAAGTGGTCGAACACTATGCGGATGTTGCACACGCTGTCTTTGCCGACGCGCTGATCACGGCAAAAACACTCGACAACGCTATCGAGTCGTTTCTGGCCGATCCATCGGCGGCGAAACTTGACGCCGTGAAACAAGCCTGGCTCGCGTCACGCGTTCCTTACCAACAATCGGAAGTGTTCCGTTTTGGTAACACCGTTGTTGATGATTGGGAAGGACAACTCAACGCCTGGCCTTTGGATGAAGGTTTGATTGACTACGTATCGAGCGACTATCAATACGAACTTGGTAATGAAGGCGCGGCGGCCAACATCGTTGCCAACACAGAGCTGAAGATCGGTGCGACGACCTTAGATGTGTCGACCATCACGCCTGAGCTGATTGCGGACTTGAATGAAGTGGGCGGATCAGAAGCGAACGTGGCATCGGGTTACCATGCGATTGAATTCTTGCTTTGGGGCCAAGATCTGAACGGTACCAATGCGGGCGCGGGTGCACGTGCTTACACAGATTTCGTAGTGGGTGAAGGTTGTACCAATGGTCACTGTGATCGCCGTGGTCAATACTTGCAAGCGGCGGCAGACTTGTTGGTCCAAGATCTTGAGTGGATGGAAAAGCAATGGTCCGCCGATGAAAAAGGCAACTACCGTGAAGCCCTGCTGGCGGATTCTGCTGAGAACGGTTTGCGTAAAATGCTGTTTGGAATGGGGTCACTCTCTCTTGGTGAACTGGCGGGTGAGCGAATGAAAGTCGCGCTAGAAGCCAACTCAACAGAAGATGAGCACGACTGTTTCTCTGACAACACGCACAACTCTCACTACTACAATGAGCAAGGTATCTACAACGTTTATACCGGTCTTTACAAGCGTCAAGATGGCACACTATTGTCAGGCCCAAGTCTGCATGATCTAGTGACACAGCAAGATGCGCAAGCGGCAGCAGAGATCCAAAAACAGTTTGATGTGACACGCGCCCAAGTGGGTGAGTTGGTCACATCGGCTGAACAAGGTCAGTATTTCGACCAATTGATCGCATCAGGGAATGCGCAAGGTAATACCTTGGTCAATGAAGCGATCATGTCTCTGGTTGCACAGACCGCTTCTATCGAGCGCGCGGCGAAAATTGTGGGTATCACCAACCTAAATCCTGACACCGCTGACCACGAATTTTAATCGTGGTATCAAAACCAAGGGCTCTTTTTAGAGCCCTTTTGCTGTTTTTATCCCCTAGTGGTTTTTGATAGTAGTTCTTGTTTAGATTTAAGGAAAAGTCCCTTTCATCATGTTGTACTCAGCTCTTTCGTTATCCCGCAGACGACCCTCGCGCTCATTGGCTCTATACATACTGGCTTTTGCCTTTCAGCCCATGGCGAATGCGTATGAAGTTAAGTCAGGTGGCGCCACCTCTGTAAACAAAGAGGGACCGAATGCGTATTCGCTCCCAGCGGCGAATTTACCCTTGAGTAAGCGTTTGGATTTCAGTGTCGGCAATAGCTTCTTTCGCAACCCCTGGGTACAAGCGCCTGCATCAACCGATGCCAGAGACGGGTTAGGGCCGCTGTTTAATACCAACGGTTGTCAAAACTGTCACATCAAAGATGGTCGTGGTCATCCACCAGAAGAGAACGACCAGCATGCCGTGTCAATGCTGATAAGACTCAGCATCCCAGCGATGACGGCGGAGCAAAAAGCGGCGTACATTCGTGATGGCGTGATCCCTGAACCGACTTACGGCGCACAGTTGCAAGATTTCGCTATTCAAGATCAGCAAGCGGAAGGGCAAATCAAGATCACCTACACCAACCATGTAGAAACCTTCAGTGATGGCACCACCATCACGTTGCGTAAACCTCATGTTGAGTTGACGGATCTTGGCTATGGGCCACTTCACCCGGACACTCAGATCTCAGCGCGTATTGCGCCACCGATGATAGGGCTAGGACTACTGGAAAGTATCGCCGATGACACACTTGTGCAGTGGGCCGATGAGCTCGATGAGAATCAAGATGGCATTTCAGGCAAATTTAATCGCGTGTGGGATATTGAAAAACAGACCCATGTCATTGGTCGTTTTGGCTGGAAAGCGGGGCAACCGACCTTGATGCAGCAAAACGCCGCCGCATTTAACGGCGATGTTGGCCTCACCAGCCGCTTATTCCCAGAAGAGAATTGCACGCAAGCGCAAAGCCTGTGCCGTGACTTGCCCAACGGCGGCTCACCGGAAGTCAGTGACAATATTTTGGACTTTGTCGAATTCTACTCTCAGCACTTAGCGGTGCCCATTCGCCGCAATATGAATGACCCCAAGGTGAAGCAGGGACAGGCTTTGTTTGCGCAAGCAGGCTGCGACAGTTGCCATAAAACGGACGTTGTGACGGCCGAGCGAGAGGGCTTGCCTGCACTTTCTGGGCAACGCATTCACCCTTATACGGATTTGCTGCTGCATGATATGGGCGAAGGCCTTGCAGACCATCGGTCTGAATACTTGGCGACGGGCCGAGAGTGGCGTACCGCGCCGCTTTGGGGTATAGGCTATACCCAAGAAGTGAATGGGCATACCTACTTCCTCCACGATGGGCGAGCTCGAAACTTACTCGAAGCCGTATTGTGGCACGGGGGAGAAGCCCTCCCTGCCAAGCAGCATGTACTGACATTTAATCAACAAGAGCGTGAGGCGTTGGTCGCCTTTCTCAACTCATTATAAGGAACGTTATGAAGCCCTTTACTCTATCGACCGTTGTTTTAGCGGCGAGCTTGTCTGGCTGCCAAAGCGTCTCTCACTCGACGTCAGATAGCGGCTATGAAGTCACGTCTCACGTTAGCCAAGGTGTCTATCAAGTGGAATACCTTGCTGCTGCGCGTTTGGCTGACTCAACCCAAGCCTTGCACTTTGAGATGGTGAACTATTGCCAAAATGGTCACCACAACCCAGAACTCAAAACCCAGTGGCAAGCCACGATGCAAGATTGGATGGCGCTCCAAGGTCAGGAGCGCGGGCCGGTACAGGCCCTTGAACAGAGCTGGAACTTACAGTTCTGGCCAGATAAAAAGAACACCACGGGTCGCAAGATGAGCGCATTAACGACATCGACATGGACCGCAGCAGAGATCGCGCAGCAAAGTGTTACGGTGCAAGGATTGGGGGCAGTGGAATGGTTACTTTATGACGCCAGTTCGACGCTGGAGAGCTCACAGACCACTTGCCAAACGGCGCAAGCGATCACCGAAACACTCGCCAACAATGCCAATACCATTCACCAAGCGTGGAAAACCAACCCTTGGCAAGCGCTGAACGATGAGCAATGGCTGGCGGAGTACATAGCGTTGCTGTCCAATCAACTCGAATTCAGTATGAAAAAGATGACCTTGCCGCTGGCGGATTTTGGTCAGCCGCGTCGCTACTTTGCTGAATCTTGGCGCTCGCAAGTATCGATGGCCAATCTGTATGCGAACGTCGAGGCGATGCACGCTCTTTATCTGGCCGGCGGTAATGGCTTAGATGCACGTTTACGCCGCGAGGGGCACAGTGAGCTTGCCGATCGCGTGCTTAACCAATTTGAGCTGATCATTACCACATGGCCTAAGGACGACAGCTTGTTTACTTTGCTCGAGAGTAAAGAGGGTTACCGAGAGGCGTATGCTCAGTACAATAAGTTGGAGCAGCTGAAGTATCTCATTCACGATGAAGTGGCTGTCAAGTTAGGTGTGGTGATAGGATTTAATGCAACCGATGGTGACTGATTCAACACGCCGGCAGCTATTGAAAGTCGCATTGCTCGGCGCCGCAGTGCCTTGGATGCCTATGGGGTGCGCCTCGGCGAAAAAGAATACCGGGCAGCCCGATTTGATTGGTTGTGCGATGACGGGTCCGAATCGCTTTAGCGCGGTGGTGGCCGATTCCACTGGCATGCCGATACGTCAAGTCGCGCTCCCGTCTCGTGGGCATGGTGTCGCGACATCCGCAAGGCTTCACCACGCGGTCGCGTTTGCGCGTCGTCCGGGGCACTACTTTTTAGTGTTTGATTACGATACCGGTGACGTTGTCACTCTAAGCGCTGCAGCAGGTGATCGTCATTTCTACGGTCATGGCGTTTACTCCAATGATGGACAGTGGCTTTATGCCACCGAAGGGGAACGCGGATCTAGCCGCGGGATCATCGGTGTCTACGACGTGCTGGCGGGTTATAAGAAAGTGGCAGAGTTTACCGGGTTTGGTCTTGGGCCGCATGAAGTGATCGTGATGCCTGATGATCGCTTGGTGATTGGTGTCGGAGGGGTACACACTGATGGGCGGACACCTTTGAATCTCACCACTATGCAGCCGAGCCTAAGTTATCTTGACGCCAACGGCCATGTGGTGGAACAAGTCTCGCTACCTGATAGGTATTTGAGTATCCGGCATCTCGCCCATGATGGCGATCAAACCGTGTTGTGCGGTCAGCAATACAGAGGCCAACCGGAGGCGACCCCGTCACTGCTGGCTATGCATAGCGCAGGTGAAGAGATGGTGTCGCTACGAGCAGCGCCGGAAGAGTGGGCGCGCTTTGACCACTACATTGCCAGTATTGCCGCTACACAAGAGTGGATTCTTGCTACCTCGCCAAGAGGAAACTGCTATGGCATTTGGAGTAAAGCGACCGGTCAGCTGGTGGAACTGTCGGCACTGGCCGATGCCTCTGGTGTGGTTGTTCATCAACAACGTTTTATGGTCAGCTCTGGTTCAGGGCAAGTGGTCTCGCAAGAGCAACCCAACGTGAAAACTCGGCAACAGTCGGGTGTTCAATGGGACAACCATTGGTCGAGGATCACATAGTTCAATTAAATAGCGATAGAGTGTCATACACTTTTAATGGGCGTTCTCATAAACTGTGCACACGCGCCCATTATTTTTTGCCATACTCATCACATGGACGCTGAAAAGCAAACGGCGGAGAGAGCGTATGAAGAGATGGATGATCGGTGTTTGGGTAACCCTAGTAATGGCGTTCCCACTCAAAGCCATGGAGCATTTTCAGCAAATCGGTTGGATTGACAGTAGCAGTCAAGTGCATGAGATTGTTCAATATCCGCAACTGGTGGAGCAGGCTTATCGTCAGAACAGTGACCAGATGATTTGGTTCGATCTGCAACAAAGCACCAAACTTGAATTCCAACTTGAGGTTATCCAGCAAGCGCAATTCAGCCCTCTTTTTTCACGTCAACTCAGTTATTTGGCTTTCTTTCGTAAGAGCAATCGCTGGCATGAGTATGACATCCTCGCCACTGACACACTGCTGCTCTATCTCAGTTACGCCGAGCACGCACGCTCACAAGGCGAAGATTGGTTTTTTGGCGCTTCACTCAATGCAGCGTTACCTCAGCTGAGCAGTGATGCTTGGCTCGCGTTTCAATCTGCAGCTCACAATCAGCAGCTCGCTGAGTTGATTGAAGCCTATACACCCGACAGCGAAGGCTATCAAAAATTGGTCGATAGCTATCTGGATCTCCTTAAGTATCAAAAGATTGATGTGCCCAAATACACCCAACAAGGTCTCAAGCGGGTGGGGGATACGCTGACCGATCGTGACGTGTTGCTTGAACGTATGGCGATGGTCGGCGTCAACTTAGATGAGGTCAGACGCGATGTGAGTTGGTACGACGTGACACTGGAACCGGCGATTAAACGCTTTCAAGCGCTACATGGCCTTACCCAAGATGGCATTATTGGCAGTGAGACCATCGGCTGGCTAAACCGACCGATTGAATCACGGATGACAACTCTCGCACTCAATGCAGAGCGGATGCGAATGTGGCCCGCTCAGCGCGACACGCTCATTTTGGTCAATGTGCCTAGCTTTGATATGCACTATTGGCATGCCGGTCAGACGGTTTTCGAATCCAAAGTGATTGTGGGTAAAACCAAACGACCTACGCCAGTAATGCAAACCCGTCTCGACTCTTTGATATTCAATCCCACTTGGAATATCCCATGGAAAATCATGGTCGAGGACATCATTCCTAAGGTGAAACGCGATCCTGAGTATCTGACTAAACACAATATCCAGATCATTCCTAAATGGGGATCAAGTGAGACAATTCCGGCCAGCGAGATAGACTGGAAGAACTTGAGACCTAAGTCTTTCCCTTATCGGATGCGGCAGATGTCGGGCAGCTACAATGCCTTAGGTCTGTATAAGTTTAATACCCCCAACGCGCGCGCGATTTATCTGCACGACACGCCAAGCAAAGGTCTCTTTAGTCAAACGTCGCGAGCGTTCAGCTCCGGATGTATTCGCGTTGAACATGCGGACACCTTCGCCAACTTGCTTCTTGCTCAGCAAGGCATGAATATCAATGATGTCGATCGCAGTGAGTGGGTATCGAACAAAGCCGTAGCGCTGCGCACGCGTATTCCGGTTTACATCATTTATCAAACGGCATGGTATGAGGAAGGGATTGTCCACTACCGCGACGATATTTACCGCCTCGATAAATCCAGTTACACAAAAAGTTAAGCTGACCAAAAATTTACAATTCTATCAACGTACAAAAATAGCCTGACAGCTCAATTACTAAGCAAACGTGCCGCTCAAATTTTTGAGATTGTGCACGTTTTATGCATTTGCACTTATTATTAGACTCGGGTAGTGTCCTGACATCTTGATAACTACCCTATTTGATGAAGGTGCAAAGTTTTGGATTTATCACGCAGACATTTCATTCAGTTGGCAGGCAGTGGCATTGTTGTAGCAAGTTGTCTACCCGGGGTGGCATTCGCATCACGAGCCCAGCAGCCACGTGTCCTCGCTATGAGTAATCTCCATACTGGAGAAGCATTAGAAACCTGTTACTTTGACGGTGCTAAGTACGTTAAAAATGAGCTCAAACGTTTGAACCATTTATGTCGTGACTTTCGACGTAATGAGGTTCACCCAATGGATAAACGTTTGTTTGACCAAATTTCAAAAATACAAACTATGCTTGGTGTCGAAGCCGAAGTGCAGATTGTCTCCGGCTACCGCTCTCCAGCCACCAATGAAGCGCTGCGTGCGCAGTCAAGTGGTGTGGCGAAGAAGAGCTACCACATGCTTGGTCAAGCAATCGATTTTCGCCTCGATGGTGTGGATTTGAAGAAAGTACGGGATGCCGCGAGAGAGCTCAAAGCGGGCGGCGTTGGATTTTACCCAAGTAGCGACTTTGTTCATATCGACACTGGGCCGGTACGCTACTGGGCGTAACGGTTGTCAAATCAAACCTGTGGTGTCATAGTTCAGCCAGTTTAACTGTTACTCAAGGCTGAATTATGACACTCAAATACCAAGTCGTCCCTGTCACTTCCTTTTCTCAAAATTGCTCCATCGTCTGGTGTGATGAAACCATGAAAGGCATCGTCATTGACCCAGGCGGTGACGTGAAGTCATTGGCAACGCTTATCCAAGAGTTGGGTGTCGACGTCGTCAAACTGGTGTTGACTCATGGCCATCTCGATCATGTCGGCGGCACAGAGCCTCTTTCTGATGTATTGGGCGGTGTTGAAATTGTCGGTCCACACAAAGACGATAACTTCTGGTTGCAAGGACTAGAAGGGCAGAGCCAAATGTTTGGTTTCCCGCTTACCAGTGCATTTGAACCTCATGAGTGGCTAGAGGATGGCGATACGGTCACGTTCGGTCATCAGCAGTTGGATGTCCTTCACACTCCGGGCCACACTCCTGGTCACGTGGTGTTGTTCAGTCCATCGGCGCAACTGGCGTTTGTCGGTGATGTGTTGTTTAACGGCTCCATCGGTCGAACCGACTTCCCGAAAGGTGATTTCAATACCTTGATTCATTCGATCAAATCAAAACTGTGGCCGCTAGGTAATGAGGTCCGCTTTGTTCCCGGCCACGGACCGGAATCTACTTTCGGCCATGAACGCCGCACTAACCCGTTTGTGGCGGATGAAATGCCGCTGTACTGATGAATCCTCCCCTAAAGGTCGCGAATGCGGCCTTTTTTGTGGTCGCTATTCGGGTTCTGCGGCGGCTAGGTAACGTCGCATTAGACCGACAAACTCATCGGCAGGGCGATCAAGGTCTTGGGTAGAGATGAAGATATCATAGTCATAGTAGGCGCGTTGATAGCGCATGCGGTTGGCGAGCATCGCTTGCAAACCAGTAAAGGCTTGCCCGTCTTCGTCGTGGTAATCGGCCGAGTCCAACACAATCTCCTCAAAACGCGTTCCTTGTTTGTGCTGTTTTGCGCCAAGGTAAAGTAGTGCACGTTGGCTGAGCAAAATTTCTGTCGCTATCCGAGGGCACACGCCAGTGAGGTAGGGCGAGTAGTGTTTGAGCTTGATGCCTATCCAAGGCAGTGGTTGCTGCCAACCGTCGCTATCGTAGTAACACAGACCAACGCGGCTGATGTTGTTCCATTTCACTACCCAGCCGCCTTTGAACAGATGCTGCTGAAAATGGGTCGACGTTAGGGTGTATTTGACGGTACTTTTTAAAATCAACCAATAGGCGACGAAGAGCGAAAATCCGAGCAAGAACAGCGCCAATAAGAAGGGTTTAAAACCGGGGGCCCAGAACATTAACGCTGCAAACACCACCAACAACAGAGAAGCCAGTGACACTCGCCACAAGGGGGAAGCAAGGTTGATAGGCTGATTCACAAGGTGTTGCGTTTCCATGTCGCTCTCCGGTCACAATCTGATGACTTCTAATACTACGATGAGCAGGACCGATAAGTTTATACGTTGTTTAAATTGTAGTCTGATCTTGGTAGATAGCGCATTTTTGGCGCACAAAGCCGCCCTAACTCTGTAAATAGTGTGGAAATTTTGGTATAAAACGCGCTTCAAATTTCAACCGCTGCTCGATTCCTCGTGAATCTGCAGTGATACGGAGACAGATTCAATGAGATTAGCTCATAAGCGTAAAGTGCAGATGAAACTGCAAAAACGCATTAAAGCGACGGTAGCAAACATTCAAGCGGTAGCGAAAGCTGCGCCTGCGCCTGCACCTAAAGTAGCCGCTGAAAAACCGGCTGAGAAAGTCGTCGCAGCGAAATCAGTGGACGTGGCATTGACACCGAAACAGCAACAAGTGCTAGACATCGTGCTGGCCAACTGTGAAGGCATCAACCCGAAAGGTATCGGCATCGCAGCTGGTCAAGAAGAGGCGAAAGCGGCTTCATGGGCGACGGGTGCGCTTAAGAAACT
>NZ_JCBDHE010000057.1:0-4651 GCF_059834225.1 Vibrio sp. R10-SG3-ISO3
TGCTGGCCGTCTCCACCTTCAATCCAGTAGTTCCAAGACGCCCATGCAGCTTTGCGAGTCGGGAGCAACGCCTCGTCTGTATGCAAAATCACTTCGTTGGCTTGATAGGCAAGATGGCTCAGCACTGAGGTTTCGCTTTCACTGGCATCAGCCAACATCGCGAGCGCTTGATCACTGTGACAAGCAAAAATAACCTGATCGAAACGTTCAGACTGGCACTGTTCGCTTTGCTTCGCGCTTCGGTCAACATAGTGAATCGTCACGCCTGCCGAATCACGCGTGACACGAGTGACAGGCGTGTTCAAACGAATTCTTTCTTTGAAGCCTTGGGTCAGAGGGTCGATGTACTCACGCGATCCTCCCTCAATCACATACCATTGCGGGCGGTTGGTGACGTCCAGCAAGCCGTGATTGAGGAAAAAGCGGGCGAAGAAACCGAGTGGGAAGGCGCGCATATCCGCCAACGTTGATGACCAAATCGCGGCGCCCATCGGCAAAATATAGTTCGTACAAAAATAGTCACTGAATTCATGTAGAGTAAGGAACTCCCCAAGGGTCAGAGCACTCTCTTGACTGGCCTGTGCTTGCGCTTTCACTAAACGGTTAAAGCGCAAAATCTCGAAAATAAAACGATAGAACCTCGGGCGAAGCCAATTTCGCTTCTGGGCAAACAAGGTTGTGAGTGTGTGGCCGTTATACTCCAGTCTATTGTCGTCGTTTCTCACACTGAAGCTCATCTGGCTCGGTCTGCCACGCACGCCAATCTCCTGCATCAACTGGATGAAATTGGGGTAAGTGCGATCGTTGTAAACAATAAAGCCGGTATCTACCGCGTAGGTGCGCCCTTCAACCTCCACATCCACCGTGGCGGTATGCCCACCTACATAGTCGTTGGCTTCAAACACGGTGATGTCGTGGTTTGGGTGTAGGTAGTAACCACAGGTTAAACCTGAAATACCCGAGCCGATGATTGCTATTTTCATTGTTGTTATCCTTGTTCCCTATCCTGTTATCTATGCAGCGAATGCGTTCAACGCGAGCCGAGTAGTCGGCTGACCAGCGCGGTTTGCCAACGATAAGGCAACGAACCAAAAACGCGCAGTAGCGTGGTGAATCGTTTGGGGAAATAGAGCGTCGACACCCCCTTTTCCAAACCTCGTCGAATTGAGTCCGATGCCGATTGCACCGAAACCATCATCGGCATATCAAACGTGTTTTTGTCCGTGAGCGGCGTTTTGACAAAGCCTGGAAAAATGATCGTGACATCAACGCCTTTGGACTTGAGATCCAACTGCAGCGTGCGGGCGAGATAGCTAACCGCCGCTTTTGAGGCGCCATAAGCTTCTGCCCTTGGCAAGGCGACTTCACTGGCGATCGAACCCAAAATTGCGACACGTTGCCCTGGTGAAAAATGCGATTGCGCGGCGGTGACGAGATTGACCACCCCCATCACATTAATCGCAAAAATGCGCTCGAACAGAGCAGCATCCATCACACCATCATCGATGTACTCACAATCTCCGGCGCTGAGCAGCCATACGTCCGGTGTGTTCTCGAGGGAGTCGATGGCTTGAGTTGTCTGCGCGAGATCGGTGACATCAAACCGCAGTGGCGTTATCGTCTCAAATTGCTGCGCCAGCTCTGCGAGCGCTTGCTCGTTTCGACCACAAGCGATCACCTGCCAGTGGTCGCGGGCGTAATCCATCGCCAGCTGCTTGCCGATGCCAGAGGTCGCCCCCGTGATGAGAACGGTCTTCATTGTCCGAGCCTCAGTTTGATCGATTTAATGACGCTACCCAAAATAGGCAAGTTTTCGTACAACATTTCACCAAGATCGAAGTAGTCGCGATGGTAAATCACTTTGCCATCGGCAAATTTAAGATGAGACACGCCATTGACAGCAACAGGCTTGCCTTTGGACAATTTGGGGTGCTCCAACGTCATCACCCAAGTTAAAAAACCCATATCGCCGCTTTGTTGGGCGTGCTGAATATCAAACTCGCAGCGCTGGACATTGCTATAAAGCGACTGGAAGTAGCGCTCAAGCTCAGGCCAGCCTTCCATTCGATGCGCGGCATCTTCAAATACCACATTTTGGTGATAGACCTGCTCAAGCAACACCAGATTATGCTTATCGAGTTGCTGATAGATATTGCCGACTGACTGGACGTCCATTTCGCCTCCATCTTACATTCACACAAGTTATACATTTTTATTTAATGTACAACTTATATAACCTTAGTTGAACATCAAAAGTTGTACAAATTATTTTTTGTACAACTTTCTATTGCCAGCTTGTACGTCTGCTTAGCGAATAAGATCAAAAAAAGGCTTGGTGATAAACCAAGCCTTTTCAGTCAATTAAGTTGTCTTTATGACGAGATAAGCGTTATGAGTTGCGCAGTGCGGCGATGCGCTTATCCAATGGAGGGTGGCTCATAAGCAGTTCGGTCATTGAGCGCTTACCGTTAATACCAAAGGCCATCATCGATCCTTCGAGTTGAGACTCGTGGCTCACTTTAAGGCGCTCAAGTGCGGCAATCATCTTGTGTTTGCCAACCAAATTCGCCGCACCCGCATCGGCGTGGAACTCACGGTGACGGCTGTACCACATGGTAATAAAGCTCGCGAGGAAACCAAACACCAATTCCAACACCATAGAGACGCCGAAGTAGACCATCATGCTACTGCCGCCCTCTTCGTCGCGGTTCGACGAGACGATATTGGCAATAAAGCGTGACAAGAAGATCACAAAGGTATTCACCACACCTTGCATCAAGGTCATGGTGACCATATCACCGTTGGCGATGTGGCTCACTTCGTGTGCCAACACAGCTTCCGCTTCATCGCGGGTCATGTTGTGCAAAAGACCGGTCGATACCGCGACCAGAGAGTCATCACGCTTAGCGCCTGTCGCAAAAGCATTGATATCAGGAGAATCATAAATGGCCACTGTCGGCATACCGATGCCCACTTGGTCAGATTGACGTTTTACGGTTTCAAGCAGCCAGTGTTCTGTTTCGTTGCGTGGGCTTTCAATTACCATGCCACCAACGGAGCGAAGCGCCATACTCTTAGACATCAAGAGAGAAATGAACGAACCGCCGAAACCAAATACCGCCGCCATTACCAGCAAGCCCGATAGGCTACCTGGCTGCAAACCGGTGGTCGCATAAACGATATTAAGCACCACACTAAGCACAAGGATAACGGCTAAGTTGGTCGCTAGAAATAACATGACACGCTTCATTATTTACTCTTCTCCACGCAAAAGCTGACAGTGAACAGATCCATCGCCTGTTCTGAATGAACTGTTGCAAATGACCTGTTGTAGATGAATTGTGGGCACATTGACTCAATATCAATACCTAGCATAGGAATTATTTCAGGCTAAGTATGACGCACCCCACAATTTATCAGGGATAAAGAGAGTGTATTCCTTTTCTCAATAACGTTAAGTGGCAAATTGAAACATTTGATGTCACAGCACTTTTTCACCTCTATCTTGTATCATTCAACAGGCCAACCAAACACCATTAGACTTTGGTCTTATTGCTGCATCTTGGTTTCATGGTAGATTTCAAACAGATTTTCACTTCCATGGATAAGGGAACGACATCATGGTTGAAACTAACAACTATCAAATGGCTATTGATATGCTTCGTTGTCACTTAGGATTGTCTGAGGATGAGGCCAAACAACAACTGGGGTTAGCCTTGGGGCAATCAGCGCAGAACCACGCAATGGAAATGCAGCAAGCCATGCTGGGGCTAAGCGAAGAGCAGTAAACGGCAACGACATAAACGCATCGGATAAAGACGCAACGAGAGAGGGCAGCCACACGGCTGCCCTTTTTGTCTCTTCAGTGCGGTTATCGCCTAAAACCGATCACACTTCTAACAAAGGTGAGGTCGCACCAGCAATCAACGGCTCAACATTGATGTATTTTGCCAAATCTTTGCGTTTGACGCCCGGCACGTATGGAATCTCGCCGATTTTAGGTGCGTCAATCTTGTTCTCAAGCATTTCAATGATGTCACGATAATGCTCTGTGCCCGGGTTGACGCGGTTTGCAACCCAGCCAATGACGTCAAGACCATCGGCTTTGATGGCATCTAGCGTCAACATCGCGTGACTCAAACAGCCCAGCTTAATACCCACCACCAGTACCACCGGCAGCTTTTCTTGCACGACCCAAGTCGATAAACAGTCACTTTCGGACACAGGTACGCGCCAGCCGCCCGCGCCTTCGACAAGGACCATCTGCGCATTTTGCTTGTGTTGCGCCAACTTATCGCTCAGCACCGCGTAATCAATCGTCACATTTTCGCGCTGCGCCGCAATATGTGGTGACGCGGGTAGCTCTAGCGCATACGGGTTGACGTCTTCATAGGCGACATCCAACGTTGCAGCGCTTTGTAAATAGAGCGCGTCTGAGTTACGCAGTCCAAATTCTGTCTGTTCGCTTCCAGCCGCAACCGGCTTGTAGCCAATTGTCTTTATTCCTTTCTCGGCTAAAGCGTTGAGGATTGCTTTAGAAGCAACCGTTTTGCCCACATCGGTATCCGTACCAGCAATAAAAAAAGCATCAATCATCGATGTATAACCCCTAAACAAACCTGATAAGTTGCGGGTAACAACCCCTCTTGGT
>NZ_JCBDHE010000058.1:0-612 GCF_059834225.1 Vibrio sp. R10-SG3-ISO3
GCCGCCAGCGTTCAATCTGAGCCATGATCAAACTCTTCAATTTAAAGTTTTGTTGGCTCAATGAATACTGATACAGTTCCTAGCAACTAGAAGCTAATTCCTAGAAAATTTGAATTGACTGTGCTGAGTCCGAAGACTCAATGGTCACTTCAGTATCATTGAAACCTAATTTGAAGCCTAAGCTTCCAATTGGATTATCATCAACGAGTGCCCACACAGATTGATAGGTTTATATTGTTAAAGAGCTTTGCTTTCAGTGCCTTAGCACTTAAGCAGGACGCGTATAATACGCTGATTGACTCTGTAAGTCAACATAAAACTCTAAACTAAACTTAAAACTTTATGGTGACTCGCTCTACTTACAAGACAAGTCAGAATTTAAAGCCTGGCGATGTCCTACTCTCACATGGGGAAACCCCACACTACCATCGGCGCTAATTCGTTTCACTTCTGAGTTCGGCATGGAATCAGGTGGGTCCAAATCGCTATGGTCGCCAAGCAAATTTTGTTTAAGTTCCTAGAAGCTAGTGCCTAGTTCCTAGAACTTAATAATTCGGAAAGCTGCGTTTATCGTTCCTAGATACTAGGAACTAGAAACTCGTCTCTTTATCA
>NZ_JCBDHE010000059.1:0-137403 GCF_059834225.1 Vibrio sp. R10-SG3-ISO3
TGTGACGGGCGGTGTGTACAAGGCCCGGGAACGTATTCACCGTGGCATTCTGATCCACGATTACTAGCGATTCCGACTTCATGGAGTCGAGTTGCAGACTCCAATCCGGACTACGACGCACTTTTTGGGATTCGCTTACTCTCGCAAGTTCGCCGCCCTCTGTATGCGCCATTGTAGCACGTGTGTAGCCCTACTCGTAAGGGCCATGATGACTTGACGTCGTCCCCACCTTCCTCCGGTTTATCACCGGCAGTCTCCCTGGAGTTCCCACCCGAAGTGCTGGCAAACAAGGATAAGGGTTGCGCTCGTTGCGGGACTTAACCCAACATTTCACAACACGAGCTGACGACAGCCATGCAGCACCTGTCTTACAGTTCCCGAAGGCACCAAAGCATCTCTGCTAAGTTCTGTAGATGTCAAGAGTAGGTAAGGTTCTTCGCGTTGCATCGAATTAAACCACATGCTCCACCGCTTGTGCGGGCCCCCGTCAATTCATTTGAGTTTTAATCTTGCGACCGTACTCCCCAGGCGGTCTACTTAACGCGTTAGCTCCGAAAGCCACGGCTCAAGGCCACAACCTCCAAGTAGACATCGTTTACGGCGTGGACTACCAGGGTATCTAATCCTGTTTGCTCCCCACGCTTTCGCATCTGAGTGTCAGTATCTGTCCAGGGGGCCGCCTTCGCCACTGGTATTCCTTCAGATATCTACGCATTTCACCGCTACACCTGAAATTCTACCCCCCTCTACAGTACTCTAGTCTGCCAGTTTCAAATGCAATTCCGAGGTTGAGCCCCGGGCTTTCACATCTGACTTAACAAACCACCTGCATGCGCTTTACGCCCAGTAATTCCGATTAACGCTCGCACCCTCCGTATTACCGCGGCTGCTGGCACGGAGTTAGCCGGTGCTTCTTCTGCAGCTAACGTCAAACAAGCACGCTATTAACGTACCTGCCTTCCTCACTGCTGAAAGTACTTTACAACCCGAAGGCCTTCTTCATACACGCGGCATGGCTGCATCAGGCTTGCGCCCATTGTGCAATATTCCCCACTGCTGCCTCCCGTAGGAGTCTGGACCGTGTCTCAGTTCCAGTGTGGCTGATCATCCTCTCAGACCAGCTAGGGATCGTCGCCTTGGTGAGCCCTTACCTCACCAACTAGCTAATCCCACCTGGGCATATCCTGACGCGAGAGGCCCGAAGGTCCCCCTCTTTGGCTCGAAAGCATTATGCGGTATTAGCCATCGTTTCCAATGGTTATCCCCCACATCAGGGCAATTTCCCAGGCATTACTCACCCGTCCGCCGCTCGACGCCCTTAACGTTCCCCGAAGGTTCAGTTAAGTCGTTTCCGCTCGACTTGCATGTGTTAGGCCTGCCGCCAGCGTTCAATCTGAGCCATGATCAAACTCTTCAATTTAAAGTTTTGTTGGCTCAATGAATACTGAACATTACATAAAGTAATGTTTGAATTGACTGTGCTGAGTCCGAAGACTCAATGTTCACTTCGTATCATTGAAACCTAATTTGAAACCGCTCTTTATTAAGAGAAATTTCTAATTGGATTATCATTAACGAGTGCCCACACAGATTGATAGGTTTATTTTGTTAAAGAGCTGTGCTTTTCAAGAAACTTCCTCTCAAAGCGGAGGTGCATTCTAGCGAGTTAATTTGAAGAGTCAAACACTTTTCAAATTTATTTTCTCAAGAAACTTTTACCTCTCTTAACACTGCTGAAGCCTTGTGGCGTCTGCCGTGTCAATGGAAGCGCATTATAGGGAGCAACAGAAATAGCGCAAGCGAAAAAAGCCTTTTTTTTATCAAAAAACGCCTGACCGACTACTTTTCGAGCAGGCGCTATTTTATACCTAGTTTACGCGCACACTATCCTAAGCATATACACAAATGCCTGTGGATAACTCAACCTCTAACTGTCTGAATCAAAGAAGTATGAAATGCGTGAGCGTGGGTTTAAGTACTCTTTTACTTTATCTGGCAGCTTAGCAGGCAAAATTGCATTCACTATTTTCAGTTCTTTCTCCGCTAAATCGAGAATCGGGGCTTGAGTCCTTGGCACAGAAGGGTCGTACATCAGCACATTCGGGTAGAGAATATTGCGCGCGTTGACTGAAATGACCAAACCAACCATGTTGTTGGACAGTTGGACAACGGTACCGGGTGGGTAGACGCCCATAAACTTGATTAAAATGCCGAGGTTTTCGTTGCTATAGAGATGCTTGCAGTTTTTATAAAGGTGAGACAGCGCAACATAAGGGATCTTTTGTTCTGCTTCTATATTGCAGTGACAGAGATTGTCATACGCATTCGCCACCGACACTATTTGCGTCATCATATCTATCTCTTCTTCTTTTAACCCTTGAGGGTATCCAGAACCATCATTCAGTTCATGATGTTGAGTAATGACCGTTTTAGCATTTTCCGGAAAGCTCTCTATTTTATCGGCCAAGTCAAAACCATACTTGGTGTGCAGTTTGAGGTAGTTTTTCTCTGGCTCCGTCAAGGCCGTCTTTTTGCGGACTATTGCCGTTGGGATTTTAACTTTTCCCATATCATGGAATAGCGCAGCAAACGCCACTTCTTTTATCTTGTCTGCATTGAGCTTTTTAGCCTTGGCAATCATCATCGCGATAACCGCAACATTGAGGGAGTGAAAATAGATGTCCTCAAATTCACTCTTACCGTTCATCAGGTGCAACGTCACGTTGTCATCGCTAAGCAATTTGTCGACCACATCGCTGACTAACTCCGATGCCTCATCAATGGCTTGTTCTGGTCGGCTGCGAATTTTATTCATCACCGCTCGCATCTTTGACAACGATCGTTCGAACTCTTTTTCACACTGGATCACTCGGCGTCGATAGGCATTGAGCTTTTCTATTTGCTCTTGTTTCTGCTGCCAGAGTTTTTCTGCCTCACTATCAACGCCGGAGTGGTCATTGTCGGCCTCTTCTTCGGGTTGCGCTTTCTGCGGTGGCAGTGGTTCAACATCACTTTGCGCTGGATTGATATAGACGTGCTTAATTCCCAAGTGACGAATGAGTCGCACTTGCTCTTCGTCTTTTATCTTGAAGCTATTCAATAAGAAAGGGTGCTCATTCCATTTGAGCGGCAGTCGAATGTGCAATCCGGGTTGGAGACGATCAACGGTAATTTTGATGCTAGCCACGACGTTTATACAACTGAATCATTTTGATAACCCAATAATCTTAGATGAATTAGGTGGCGATTTCATCACAAAAAGCCACCCTACCTGACCAACTCATCAATAGACGTGAGCAACGGATTACTGACGCGACATGACACCTCAGCAGATTAGACTAGATTGCAGTGCAGCATCCAACGGATGCCAAACTGATCTTCCACTTTACCAAAGCGTGCTCCCCAAAATGTGTCGGCCAAAGGCATCATCACGCGACCTTGCGTCGCGAGCTTATCGAACAGCCTCGCTTGTAAGTCGAGATCGTCAAGCACAATGGATAAGGCGATGGTGTTTCCGCTCAGCTCTTTCGCCACCACACCATCAGAGAGCATCAATTTATTGCCCATGATGTCAATTTCTGCGTGCATGATCCAATGAGGCTCCGCCCCCTCAATGACCTGTGGTGAATCTTTGAAATATTGCACTGATGTGACATCTGCCTCAAAACTGTCACGATAAAAATGGAGCGCCTCGGCACATCTTCCAGCGAAAAAAAGATACGGTGTGATTTGATACATTGTCTGACTTCCTGTTGTTTTCTTTAAAAGATAGCTGACAATTCACTAACTCGCGGATAAAGCGAAGAAAAATTCCACCGCTCTTATCTTGCGCACAAAGCGCCGACTCGAACCACACTGCGTTAGACGAGGCCTTGTTCATTTTTAATAGGATTCCCCTATCAATAAGATAGCTACAAGCAATTTTATTTAGTCTATGGGGGATGAGAATATACTTTCCGAAAGCAAGAACTGCTCACCCAAAACATTCTGAGGAAAGTAAAGATATGATTAACACTAAGATCAAACCATTCAAAGCGACCGCATTCAAACAAGGTGAATTTGTTGAAGTCACAGAGCAAGACGTTCTGGGTAAATGGGCGGTATTCTTCTTCTACCCAGCAGACTTCACCTTCGTATGTCCAACTGAACTTGGTGACCTAGCAGACCACTACGAAGAGCTTCAAAAGCGCGGCGTAGAAGTTTACTCAGTCTCTACTGATACACACTTTACTCATAAAGCATGGCACGATAGCTCAGACACTATTGGCAAAATCAACTACTACATGCTTGGCGACCAAACTGGCAACATCACCAACAACTTCGGTGTTATGCGTGAAGGTCAAGGTCTTGCAGACCGCGCAACATTCCTGATCGACCCAGAAGGTACGATTCAAGCGATGGAAATCACTGCTGAAGGTATCGGCCGTGACGCAGAAGACCTACTTCGCAAAGTAAAAGCCGCTCAGTACGTCGCTGCTCACCCAGGCGAAGTTTGCCCAGCGAAATGGAAAGAAGGTGAAGAAACACTGGCACCATCTCTAGACCTAGTTGGCAAAATCTAATCTCACTGAGATTGTTGTTCCTCCCCTATTAGGAACCTAATTAAGAGAGCATTCTGGGTCTGATACCTGACGACCTTCTACCCGGTTTGCTCTCTTCCCAACCTGTTTTTATCCAGAGTAACCACTCTTTTGTTTATTTAAGGTAAGTACCACCATGCTAGACCAAGCGATTCAACAACAACTCAAACAATACCTCGCCAATGTAAAAGAAGAGGTTCGTCTAGTGGTTAGCCTAGATGAAAGCAAAGCCGCCAATGACATCCTCGCCTTGGCCAATCAAATCGCTGAGATGAGCGATCTGATCAGTGTTGAACGAGATGATAATGCCAGCGCACGCAAACCTGTGATGGCTGTGACCAACCCGGCCAAAGGTACGTCATTGCGCTTTGCCGGCTTGCCAATGGGACATGAATTCACGTCTCTCGTTTTGGCGCTGCTGCACTCTGGCGGTCACCCAATCAAGCTTGAGCCTGAGGTGATTGAGCAAATCGCCGCATTAGACAAAGATCTTGATGTCGAAATTTTTATTTCACTCTCGTGTCAAAACTGTCCAGACGTGGTTCAAGCGTTCAACATGATGGCGGCGATCAACCCGAAAGTGAACGCGACCATGATCGATGGCGCACTCTTCCAAGATGAAGTGAAACAACGTGACATCATGGCCGTACCGAGTGTCTTCGTTAACGGCGAGCTATTCGGTCAAGGCCGCATGTCTCTGACTGAAATTCTTAACAAAGTGGATGATGGCGCAAGCGAGAAAGCCGCGAAAGCTCTGAGCGAAAAAGACCCATACGATGTCTTAGTTGTCGGTGGTGGCCCTGGTGGTAGTGCTGCGGCTCTTTATGCGGCGCGTAAAGGGATTCGCACTGGTGTTGTCGCTAAACGCTTTGGCGGTCAAGTTATGGACACCATGGCGATCGAAAACTTCATTTCAGTGAAACGTACTGAAGGTCCAAAACTGGCGACTGATCTTGCTGAGCACTTAAAAGAGTACGATGTGGACGTCGTAACAGAACAGCAAGCAGAAAAGCTGATGGGCGCAGCGCACACAGAAGATGGTCTGATTCATATCCAACTTGAGAGTGGCGCAACTCTGAAGAGTAAGAGTGTCATTCTAAGCCCAGGTGCACGTTGGCGTGAAATGAACGTTCCGGGTGAGCAAGACTACCGCAACAAAGGCGTTGCCTACTGCCCACACTGTGACGGCCCACTGTTCAAAGGTAAGAAGACTGCCGTTATCGGTGGTGGTAACTCAGGTATTGAAGCCGCTATCGACCTTGCCGGTATTGTTGAGCATGTGACAGTGTTGGAGTTTGCGGATGTCCTTCGCGCCGACCAAGTCTTGATCAACAAGGCGAACTCGATGCCTAACATCGACATTATTACCATGGCACAAACCACAGAAGTGATGGGTGATGGGAAACGTGTCACGAGCTTGAAGTACAAAGATCGCAACACAGATGAGATCAAAGAGATTGAGCTGTCTGGTATCTTCGTGCAAATCGGCCTCGTACCGAACACAGAATGGCTGAAAGATTCAGAGGTTGCCCTGTCAAATCGTGGCGAAATCGAAGTCGGTAGCCGTGGTGAAACAAGCCTAGAAGGTGTATTTGCGGCGGGGGATGCCACAACTGTACCGTACAAACAGATCATCATTGCGATGGGAGAAGGCGCAAAAGCAAGCCTTGGCGCATTTGACTACTTGATTCGCAAACAAGGATAAATCCCCTTCTCGAACATCATTGGCACCGCGTGAAATTTTCACCTCAGAGGAAATTTATCGGGACGCAGTGATCGAACTTTGTGACGAGAAGTATAACAACAAAGGAAGCCCAAAAGACTTAGCCAGCAGCTGCCAACCTGCTGGTTTTTTTTGTCTACAATTTTTTATCAGCAAAACAGAATTTATCAGCAAAACGGCTTTTAACAGTAATACGGATTGTTGGTACAACCACTGAGCATGAGTGGTGTACATATACTCCTAACATGCACATCGTTTATTTTGCTAAGAGTAGATTGGTATGATTAAGCTAGAGCGTGAGTTGTCGTTCTCTCAAAAAACGTACATTATCGGCCTGCCTATGATGGCACTTTCGTTTATCTATTTTGCTCGCTATGGGTATGCGACGCCCGACCTGATTGCCACTCTGGTCTTGTCTGCCTTAGTCGTCATTCTCAATCGCCCCACCACTCGCTATGCCCTGCCGTACGTGCTGTACGGGTTTGTTGCTTTGCATATTCATCAAGCCTATGGCGACATCATGCTTCATTTTGAAGTCTTCATCATGTTGGCGTTGATGACGCTCTACAATAACTGGCTGATGGTATTACACGCACTGGTTGCCGCCGCTCTGCATCACGTTGTCTTCTTTTGGATGCAGTCGTCTGGCGTACCGGTATACATTTTCCCACCGAACAGCAGCTACACCTTAGTTATTGAGCACTGCCTGTATGCTATTTTCCAAGCTAGCGTATCCATGTACGCCTGTCTTGTACTGGATAAAAACCTGCAACGCTTGAAATACGTCAGCCGCACCGTCGATCATGTTGTACAAGGTTCGACGTTCAACTTAAATGTGGAACTGCAAGAGCGGGATGAGTTTTTCACTCGCTTTAACCAAATCATTCTACAGTTACAAGACACCGCGAGAATCCAACGCGAATCCGTTGCGGAGCTTTCTCATGTATCCGAGGATTTTGCGGCTAACACCACACGAATTGATCGTGAGATCTCTCGCAATAGTAACAATATTAAGCAAGTCGCGAGCGCGGTGAGCAATCTCGGTGATTCGTTCTCCCATGTCTCACAAACAACCCAAGCTTGCCATCAAAGTGCCCAGCATGCCGCGGAGCTTAGTGATGCATCGCTTTCTCAATCGGCCGAATGTCAACATCGCTTATCCCGCATGACTGATATTGTTGACCAAACACGCAGCAACGTCAGCCAAGTCGTACAAGACGCCAACAGCATTCACCAGATTCTCGAAGCGATCACGAGCATCTCTGAGCAGACAAACTTGCTCGCTCTCAACGCTTCCATCGAAGCGGCAAGAGCCGGCGAAGCCGGGAGAGGCTTCGCTGTGGTGGCAGACGAAGTCCGCCAGCTAGCGAATCGCACCAGCGCAAGCGTTGAGGAGATTGGTGTGTCTCTAGGTCAATTAGAGAAAGCAGTCAAACTCTCCACGGGCAACATCAGTGACATGACGGAACTATCGACGCAAGTCTCTAGTGCCGTGGACAATATCATCCAATCGACCGGACAAATCTCGCACAATATCAGCCAAGTGAGTCTCCAGATGTCGCAAGTCGCCGATTCAGTCGATGAGCAACACCGCTCATTAGACCGTCTACAAAGCAGTATGTCGGAAGTGGATAACGCCAGTGCTGTGATTGCCGAGCAATCGCAGGCGCAAAGCGCCTCGATTTCAGAGCTAACCCAAGCCACTAGCAAATTGGCGAGCCTAAGCCAGCGATTCCAGCTCTCTTAATGGCCTACCGCTACTTTTTGATCCCGCTGCTGTTTGCAGCGGGTTATTTCGCGCCGACCTGGTTCAAGTTTGAACCGAAAATGGAGTTCGCCGCGGCGCCTCAAGGGCTCACATTGGTCGACTGCCCAGTGAATGACGGAAAATGCCAAGTCGATGGGTATCACGTGACGATAAAAAGCGGCCAGTTTTCACCGCTAGAGAGAACCGAGTTTGAGCTCACTTATGAGGATGATCCTCCACTCGCTGACGTACTCGTTACCTCTGATGATCAACAATTTGGCACCTTAATTGGCCAACCGACACTCGATACGAGCCACTCCTACTCCGTGCTGATCCCCTACTGCACCAATAGCGCTATGCAAATCATCATCATTGACCCCTCGCGCTCGGTTGGCTTACGCCTCTCATCGCTGTTATAACCATTGTACAAACGCATCGAGTTACCTACACTAAACTCAATACAGTGCATAATAAAAACAGTGGTTAGGAGACAAGGATGTTTAATTTCGCTCGCGCCAAAAATGACAAGATTACTCAGTTAGAAAATCAACTTAGCAGCGCTAATCAATTTAAGGAGTCGGTGAAAGAATCGGTTCCTTATATCGAATTCACACCCGATGGGCACATCCGTTTTGCCAACGCTCAGTTTCTCTCTGTTACCGGTTATAGCTTGGAAGAAGTGCAAGGCAAACATCACCGCTTCCTTTGTTTCCCGGAGGACGTTGAGACAGCTGAATACAAACAACTTTGGAAAGATCTCAATCGCGGCATCCCTAAAACGGGCCGATTTATTCGCAAAAACAAGCAAGATCTCGCATTTTGGGTCGAGGCCACCTATTTTCCGGTCCGCGATCAAGATGGGAAAGTAGAGTATGTCGCCAAAGTGGCCTCTGACGTGAGTGATGCTCAGCGAGAGCGTGAGCGCAATCGAGCACTGTTAGACGCCCTGGATAAATCGTTAGCCGTCATCGACTTTGAACCCGACGGCACCATCATTACCGCCAATAAAAACTTCCTCGCGCACATGGGCTACTCATTGGCCGAAATCAAAGGTCAGCACCATCGTATGTTTTGCTTGCCAGAGTTTTATCAGTCCAACCCCAATTTTTGGGCAGAGTTGTCGACTGGTGCCATCAAAACCGGTCTGTTCCAACGGATTGATAAGCATGGTCAACGTATGTGGTTAGAAGCGACTTATAACCCGATTTTCAACCATGAAGGCAAAGTGGTTAAAATCATCAAACTCGCGAGCGATATTACCGATCGTGTCGAAAAAGCCGAGCGAGTCAAAGAAGCCGCCACCACCTCATTCGAGATAGCCCAGCAAACCGTCAACTCCGCGTGTGAAGGGAAAGAGAGCATTGCGCAGCTTCTGACCAACTCTCAAGAGATCAACCGCTCCGTCGCCGAAATGAATGAGTTGGTGACCGCCTTGAATGGTCAGTCGAAAAGCGTTGAAACCATCGTTTCAACCATCAGCGCCATTGCCGAGCAAACCAACCTGCTCGCATTGAACGCTGCAATTGAGGCGGCGAGGGCCGGAGAACAAGGCCGCGGCTTTGCCGTTGTGGCCGATGAAGTGCGGAATCTCGCAGCCAGGACCTCAGAATCCACCTCAGAGATTGCCGACGTTATTGGTGAGAACAGTAAGATCACGCAAAAGCTCGATGGCAAAATCCAAGCCGTTACCGAAAAAACGTCCCACGGTGAATCTCAAACTGAGCAGATCTCACAAGTGATCGACAGAATCATCGATGACGCAGAAAAAGTATCTCGAACGGTGGAAAACCTGTCTTAACCCTCTATCGTGATACTGCTAAGCGTCGTTCAAACAAAGCCTCGTTTAAACACGGGGCTTTTTTGAATATGGCGAATGCTAGAAACAACAAAGCCCCGACTTTCGTCGAGGCTTTGTTGTTTAAATATGGTACCGGTGGGCGGACTTGAACCGCCACGCCCGAAGGCAACGGATTTTGAATCCGTCGTGTATACCAATTTCACCACACCGGCATCTTGGGGATGACTCCCTGTTGATGTCTGGCATTATACGTAAGCTTTGCCATCGCGCAAGTGCAAAAAGCTGATTTGCTTATTGTTTGCTGATAAATTCGCCACAAAGTCGTAAGCTGTGCGCAAGCTCTCTTTTCATCACCAGTTTGACACTATATTCTGGCGCCAGTTTTTTAAGGGTAAGTCGTTTTATGTCTAGCAATAGCACCTTGCCACCAGCGGGACTTTTTCGCCGCTTAGGGGCACTTTTTTATGATGGATTGATCATCATTGCCATCGAAATGATGGCGGCCGGTATCGTTATCGCCATTTTACATGCGCTAATGGCGCTCGGCGTATTTCATGTTGGCCAATACCAAGACGTCAGTGATTTCCTTACGCAGCATCCGGTATGGAGCCCTCTCTACACCTTCTATCTCGCGGCGGTGTGGGTCTACTTCTTTGTCTACTTTTGGACAAAAGCGGGCCAAACATTGGGCATGCGTGCCTGGAAACTGCAACTGCAAAATGAGCAAGGTGGTCGAATCACGGTGACGCAAGCGCTGATTCGCATTGGCACATCCGGTTTCGGCCTGGCCAATCTTAGTGTGCCTATCGATCCCAAAAAGCGTGGCTTTCACGATATATGGGCTAAAACGCGCGTCGTGGTATTGCCCAAAGCGCAATAACAATCTGATAGGTAATAAAAAAGGAAAGCGATGTGCTTTCCTTTTTTGGTTTCTGTCCCAGCCTAAATCAGCTGGTCTATTCGGTGCTTAGTCAACACTGAGCTCTTTCAGCATCGAATCTGGTAGCGCCAACTCATCGTTCTTATTGACCGAAATGCCCGCGTCAATAATCGCTGTTGCAATCGCTTTGGCTTCATCCAGTGAATGCATCGCTGCCGTACCGCATTGGTATTCGTTGAGCTCTGGAATCTTGTTCTGGCTTTCCACTTTCAGCACATCTTGCATTGCCGCGAGCCATGCGTCAGCAACTTGAGACTCGGTCGGTGTGCCAATTAGGCTCATGTAGAAGCCTGTACGACAACCCATCGGTGAAATATCGATGATTTCCACGCTCTCACCGTTAAGGTGGTTACGCATGAAACCAGCGTATAGATGCTCAAGGGTGTGGATGCCTTTTTCTGACAAGATGTCTTTGTTTGGGGCGGTAAAACGCAAATCAAACACTGTGATAGTATCCCCTTTCGGCGTGGTCATCGTTTTTGCCACGCGAACGGCTGGGGCATTCATACGAGTGTGATCTACGGTAAAGCTATCTAGTAACGGCATGGTCCGTCTCCATTGGTTCCAAGCTCTTGGGAGCTGTTCTATTCTTTTTTTCGCCCGGCGATAACAGCTAGGCAGATAGTCAAAGCCTAGCAAATCGACGATGAATGAGCGAGCCTATTGTGGCACGGATTACGCCTGCTGCGGCGTTTTTAAGTACGCGAAGTAGTCTTCTAAAAACGCATCAAATGACAGGCTGTCTTTCGCTTCAATGTCAGCTTGTGCCTCCACTGAGCGCGCGACTTCTTGTTCCATCAGAGACTCACTGTAGGTACGGTATTGATGAGCTTGATGGCGCGCTTTGTACTGACGACCAAACTCTCGGCCCACACTCCCTAAACCGCCTAGGCGTTTGGTGTCTGCCAGTAGTTGCCCTGAAATGGTCAGCTCTGGGTTATCAATCCACTCAAGCAGTGTCTTCGCCACATCTTGGTACGCCTGACCACCGGCTGCCTCATCCATGACTTTGGCGATCGCCGTCAATTCAGAAAATACACGCTTAGCCCAGGTTTGCAACGTTAAGACTTCACCTTTGCAGCCAATCTGCAACTCAAGACCCGGCTTGCGACCTTCGACAATCACTTTGTTCCAGTTCTCTCGCCAGCACGCTTGCTCACAAAAATCCATCGGCTCAGAGTCACTTAATGCAGCCCATGCTAAGAAGAGGTCGAGGAAGCGAACCTGATCTTCGGTAATACCCACCGAACTGTATGGGTTCACGTCCAGTGAGCGCACCTCAATGTACTCAACTCCGCCTCGGCGCAACGCTTCAGACGGTTTCTCACCGCTTTTGGTCACTCGTTTCGGACGGATAGGCGCATAAAGCTCATTTTCAATCTGTAAAACGTTGCTATTGAGTTGACGGTACTCACCATCCACTTTCACGCCTATCTTGGCAAACTTGTCTGAAGGCGTGCGAATCGCTTCATTAAGCCCTGCTAAATACTCATCAATGCTATTGAATCCGATCTTGAGGACGCTTTGCGCGCTATTGGTGTAACCCAAATCACTCAAGCGCAGTGAGGTAGCGTTCGGCAGATAGAGGGTTTCACCAATGTTTTCAAACGGCAGTTTTGTCTCTCGGCCACGAATAAACGAAGAGCAGAGCGCCGGTGAAGCGCCAAAGAAATAAGGAATCAGCCACCCAAAGCGGTAGTAATTGCGAATTAAGCCGAAGTACGCCTCAGATTTGCTCTCTTGACGCGCATTCTCATCTTGCTCTCCATAGAGGGCATCCCAGAAACTGTCTGGGAAAGAGAAGTTAAAATGCACACCAGAGATAATTTGCATCAAACTGCCGTAGCGACGCTTCAACCCTTGGCGATACAGCGTTTTCATCTTGCCCGAGTTCGAGTCGCCATATTGAGCAAGGTTGATCAACTCTTCATGCTCTACGTAGCAAGGCATCGACAGTGGCCACAGTTTCTCTTCCCCCAGTTTGGTTTGGGTGAAATGGTGGATGTCTTCAAGCTGCGCCATCAACTGATCGATGTCGTGCGACACCGGAGTGATGAACTCGAGCAGCGATTCAGAGAAATCCGTCGTGATCCATTGGTTGGTCAACGCCGATCCTAACCCTTGAGGGTGCGGAGTGGTCGCCAAACGCCCGTCTTGATAGCGCAAAGTCTCTCGCTCGACGCCACGGCTAAAGTGTTGGAATACTTCTGGGTTACGAGCGACTCGCTCTAATCGCGCAGCAAAATCTGTCAAAATGAAGTTCACTTATGTTTAATCGTTTCTACGTTCTCAGTTATGTGTACTCTAACGGATGATTTCAAGCTCTTCTATCGGAATCTGTAAACTTTCTAGCTGGGGTTTTAACGATTTCGCATCGCCCACCACGATGATTTGATACTGGCTGGGATCAAACCACTTCGCCGCGAGTGCGTTTAACGTCTCCTTGCTGACCGTTGCCACAATCTGATTTCGTTGCTGTAAATAGTCTTCATCCAATCCGAACGCCAATATACTGCCTAGCAGTTGCGCTTTTTGCGCCGGAGTTTCGTAGTTGAGTGCATCTTGTTGACCGACGGCAAGACGCAAAAATTTCATCTCCTCATCGCTCATTCCCTGCTGGGCAAACTGTTCAAGCTCGTTACTCATCTCCACCAGTGCAGGCTGTGTGGCATCTGCTCTAACTTGAGCGGAAAAGACCAAGGCCCCCACTTCGCGGTTGGAGGCCAAATAGCCACTGGCACCATAGGTATAGCCTTTGTCTTCCCTTAGGTTTTGATTCAGACGGCTATTGAAATTGCCAGCCAAGTTAAAGTTGGCCAGTTGCGTAAGATAAACCTCTCCGGTTGCGTCAAATGGTAAGCCTTGTCGCACCATACGAATAATCGCTTGTGGCGCTCCCGGCTTATCCACTAGGTAGAGCTTTTGCTGGGCAAGGGGCTCAACCGACTGAGGTCGTAGCAATGGCGCCGCCTCGCCTTGCCACTCTTTCAAAAACGCGAGCTGTTTGACGATCTGCCTGCGGATGATGTCCCCCACAACCACTACTTGTGCACCTTGCGGCGTGTAGTGCTGCTGATAAAACGCCTTCACATCGTCTAGGCTAATCGCCTCGACCGAGGCTTGGGTGCCGTCGCTCGAACGTTCATAGACACTACCAGAAAACAGAACTTGTCGCGTGGCTTGTGACGCCAGCCAAGTCGGTTTCTGATGTTGATACACCAGCCCTTCTAATGTCTGCTTTTTAATCCGCTCGAAGTCGTCAGCATCAAAAGCGGGCTTGAACAGCACTTCTTCGACAATCGCTAACGTTGGCGTGAGGTTTTTCTCCAAGGTGGAGATCGACAGCGAGGTGGTGTAATTGCCCGCTCTCACCGAAAGCGTACTGCCCAACGCATCCAGTTTGGCTTGCAGCTCTTCCACACTCGACTCAGTGGTGCCCTCTTCGAGTAACGACGCCGTTAAGTTAGCCAGCCCCTCTTTACCTTGCAGGACATAACGCTCCCCAGCCGGGAAACTTATCTCCAGCTGAACCGTCGGCGTTTCTGAGCTCACGGTACCAATCAGCTCAGCGCCATTATCAAAATAGACGCGGTACAGCTCAGGCATCGTTGCTTCGACACCCTTGGCGACCTCTGGCATCACCGAGCGGTCAAAATCATCCTCTGCACGTCGATACGCCAGCTGGCTCTCATCCACTTTTTGGTATTCCGGCAACTGGCGTTTAGGGGTGACAAACGTCGCCGGCGCGGCTGCAAGCTCCGCTTTCCCACGCGGAATTACACTTAATGTCACTTTGTGTTGGTCTTTGATAAAACGCTGATACGCAGCTTGCACGGACTCTGGCGTCACGTTACGGATCTGCTCTAGCTGAGTCTGCATTCTATCTGGTTGACCAAAGAAGGTTTGATTGGATGCCAACTGCGAGACTTTACCGCGCACACTTTGCAAGGCAAAGACGGCGTCAGCTTCCGCCATACCGGTAATCTGGTCAAGGCGCGCTTGAGTGGCCCCTGTTTGCTCGAACTCCTCAAGGGTGTCCATCAGCGCTTGGTAGAGCGGCGTCAACTGCCCTTTGTCACCGGATGGCCCCATGGCATAAACGTAGAAGGTACAGGCAAGTTCAGCGCAATCTTGGAAGGCGCCCGCATCCACAGCCATCTCTGTCTTGACTAAGTTTTGATAGAGCAAGCTATTGGCGCCACTGCCCAAAATATTCGCCAATGCATTGAGCGAGGCCTGATTTTGCTCGCCATTGTAAGTGGTTGGCCACCCCACCAACACCATAGGTTGAGAAATGCGATCCTCTAGCGTGACATAGCGATCTTCATTGAGCTGAGCCGGCTGTTTCGGCGCTTTCTCTACCTCTGGTCCTGCCGGAATTGAAGCAAAATACTGGTGAACCCATTCAAGCGTTTGATCCACGTCGATATCGCCACCGATCGTCAGCACAGCATTATTCGGTCCATACCAGCGTAAAAAGAAAGCTTTAAGATCGTTGACATCCACACGGTCTAAATCCTCGACATAACCGATCGTTTGCCACGAATAGGGATGGCCTTCTGGGTACATGGCTTCCGCCATCTTTTCCCACATCAAGCCATACGGGCGATTATCGAAATTCTGCGCTCGCTCGTTTTTCACCGTATCACGTTGGACTTCAAACTTACGTTGTGAGACCGCATCAAGCAAAAATCCCATACGATCGGACTCAAGCCACAACATTTTTTCTAGCTGATTTGAAGGGACTGTTTCAAAGTAGTTGGTTCGGTCACGGTTGGTCGTACCGTTTAACGTCCCCCCCGCTTCAGTGATAATTTTAAAGTGTTGCTGATCGCCAACATGTTCGCTGCCTTGGAACATCATGTGTTCAAAAAAGTGGGCAAAGCCGGATTTACCGACTTCTTCCCGCGCAGAGCCTACATGGTAAGTGACGTCCACATGGACAAGAGGATCTGAATCATCCGGAGAGAGGATGACCGTCAACCCGTTGTCGAGGCGATATTTGGCATAAGGGATCATCGCAACGCCAGGCTGAGGCTTTACCTCTTCGATCAGAGAAACGCCCGGAGGGAGAGAAGAAAACAGCGATACTGAAGGAATCGTGCTGCTCGCGCAGCCATACAAAGCAAGGAGAGAAAGGGCACCAAGCCAGAGTTTTCTCATGACATCTCCTAGAAAAGTCCAAAATAAAGCGCAGCTAACGCGCTGTAACGTAATGCCTTACCCAGCAAAATAAGCCAGCAACATGGCCAAAAACGCATTCTCAGCCACCCAGCGGCTAAACAGAGAGGATCGCCAATAATCGGCAGCCAACTGAGCAGCAATGACCAATAGCCGTACTTTTGCAGCCAAGCTACGGCTTTATGACCGTGTTTTTCATCTTGAGTTCGATTTGGTAACCAGAGCCCGAGCCAATAATTGGTGAGCCCGCCCAAGGTGTTACCTAGGCTGGCAACGACGATCACCATCATAGTGGAGAATTGATTGAGACTGAGGGTGGCAACGAGCCCCGCCTCGGAGCCGCCCGGCAGCAGAGTCGCACTGAGAAACCCTGTGACGAAGAGTACCCACAGAGCCGAATCAGAAAACCACAATGCGACCGACTGAAATGCGTGATTAAACGCGTCTAACATTGCATATCAAGCAAGACTTTCCCGCGCGTTCTGCCCGTCTCGATTTGTCGATGTGCATCAGCGACATTGTCCATTGGGTAGACGTGCTGGATTTCCGTTTTAAGTAAGCCAACGCTGACCATATAGACGAGGGCATCTAACTGTTCAGGATTTGGGTCGACCAGCATCCCGGTCGCCTCAAAACCCAGCATCTTGGCTTTTTCGCAAATCATCTCAGCACTGATGGTCGGAACCGTGACGACGGTCGCGCCATCTTTTAGGCATTTTAGCGCATCTAATGCGGCGTCACCGCCCACTAGGTCAATCAAGACATCTACGTCTTCAACGCGCTCAGAGACCGGGGCAAACTGATAGTTGACCGCATGTGCGCCCAATGTCGCCAGGTAATCCAAATTGGCTTCCGAACAGGTGGTAAACACTTCCGCTTTCGCCGCGAGCGCCACTTGGACAGCGATGTGCCCCACCCCGCCAGCCCCCGCAAGAATAAGCACGCGTTGCCCTTCTTTGACGCCGGCTTTATCCAGCGCCTGAACAGCGGTTTGCCCAGCCAAAGGCAGAGCGGCAGCCGCCTCCAACGTGATGGCATCAGGCACTAAGGTCAGTAGCGTCTCTGGTACGGCGACATACTGGCTGTAGCCTCCACCTTGCAAAGGAAAGCCAATAAATCCCGCCACTTTATCGCCAACAGCAAAACGCTGCGCGTCATCGCCCGCTGCTACTATCTCTCCCGCGATATCGTAGCCGGGCACCCAAGGGAGGTTGTCTTTGTTTTGCGCGGCAGCCCAACCGAGCCCTGCACGGGTTTTTACGTCGATAGGGTTAACCCCAGCGAATGCCACTTTAACCAACACTTCGCCGGCTTGAGGATGAGGCACCGCTGAAGATTGAATCGCTAAGACATCCGGTTCGCCAAATTTCGTGATTACGATTTGTTTGTTTTCCATGTGTACTTTCCCTATCGATAAAAAAAGGGATGCGAAAGCATCCCTTTGAATATATACCAATTCTTAGTGAGAAGTTAACCGAACTGTCGCAATTTCGCCTTGCGTCACTCGCTCGACCTACTGAACCAGTGCCAGCAATATACCGGCGGCCACGGCCGAACCGAGCACTCCGGCCACGTTCGGGCCCATCGCATGCATCAGCAAGAAGTTTTGTGGGTTTGCTTGCAAGCCGACTTTATTCACCACGCGCGCAGCCATAGGTACCGCCGATACACCAGCAGCACCAATCAATGGGTTGATGTCCTCTTTTGACAGCTTATTGAGTAGCTTCGCCATCAAGACACCGCCTGCGGTACCGATACTGAAGGCAACCGCACCCAGCGCTAAGATCCCCAGTGTTTCGATGTTAAGAAACTCTTGTGCTTGAAGCTTGGAGCCGACACCCAGCCCAAGGAAAATGGTCACTATATTGATCAATTCATTTTGCGCCGTTTTCGATAAACGCTCCACCACACCAGCTTCACGCATCAAGTTACCTAGACAGAACATACCCACCAACGGCGTCGCCGCTGGCAGAAAGAGGATCGTCATCAACAAGACCGCCAATGGGAACAGGATCTTCTCTGCTTTACCCACATGACGCAGTTGCGCCATTTGGATCTTGCGCTCCTCAGGCGTAGTCAGCGCTTTCATAATCGGTGGCTGAATGATCGGCACTAACGCCATGTAGCTGTAGGCTGCCACGGCAATCGCGCCGAGCAGATCGGGCGACAATTTGCTGGCAAGGAAAATCGCCGTTGGGCCATCTGCACCACCAATAATGGCGATCGAGGCCGCATCAGGCATACTAAATTCCATACCCGGCACATAGTTAAGCAAGATCGCACCAAACAAGGTGGCGAAGATACCAAACTGCGCCGCAGCACCTAGCCACAAGGTTTTAGGGTTCGCGATCAAAGCACCGAAGTCCGTCATCGCGCCCACACCCATAAAGATCAACAGCGGGAAAATACCCGATTCGATCCCCACGTAGTAGACGTAATAGAGCAAACCGCCCTCTTCGGTAAAACCCGCATTCGGAATATTCGCTAAGATCGCACCAAAGCCGATCGGCAGCAGCAGCAATGGCTCAAAACCTTTGCGGATAGCCAAAAACAGCAGCACACAGCCGACCAAGATCATGCAAATCTGGCCAAATTCGAAGTGAGCGATCCCTGTCTCTGACCACAGAGTCATTAAACCTTCCATGTTACTCCCTTACGCCAAGCTTAATAACGGGGCGCCTACCGTCACGGCATCACCTTCTTTGACATGCAGATCTTGGACGATGCCAGCACGCGCCGCGCGGACTTCAGTTTCCATCTTCATGGCTTCTAAGATGAGTAGGACATCACCTTCTGCCACTTCAGCGCCGCTTTGTACATTTACTTTGAAAATGTTACCCGCCAGTGGTGCGGGTACTGTTTCGGCATTGCTTTCTGCCGCAGGTGCAGGAGCCGACGACACCGATTTCGCTGGTGTGACGGAGCTGAGCTGACCTTGAGGGCCCACCTCAACATCGTACACTTGGCCATCGACCTTAACGCTGTAGGTTTCAATTCCGCCTTGTGCGGCAACGCTAGGGGCTGCAACGACAGGCTCTTCTTTACCCGGCGCAGGCTCAAACGCATCTGGATTAAGACGGTTTTTAAGGAACTTCAGCCCCACTTGTGGGAAGAGTGCGTACGTCAACACGTCATCAACGGTGTCTTGCGCCAACGCGATACCTTCCGCCTTCGCTTTTGTCAGCAGATCGTCAGTGAGGGTGTCCATCTCATCAACCAAAAGATCCGCAGGGCGGCAAGTGATCGCTTCCGCGCCATCCAGCACTTTCGCTTGAAGTTCTGCATTAAGCTCTGCGGGCGCTGCGCCATACTCGCCTTTGAGTATGCCTGCGGTTTCTTTGGTAATGCTCTTGTAACGCTCGCCAGTAAGCACGTTGATCACCGCTTGGGTACCAACGATCTGTGAGGTTGGGGTGACGAGAGGAATGTAGCCAAGATCTTGACGAACACGTGGGATCTCTTCCAGCACTTCATCAAGACGATCCGCGGCGCCCTGCTCTTTAAGCTGGCTCTCCATGTTGGTCAACATGCCGCCAGGTACTTGAGCAATCAAGATACGAGAATCGACGCCTTTCAACTGACCTTCAAATTTCGCGTACTTCTTACGAACCTCGCGGAAATACGCCGCAATAGGTTCAAGCTGATCCAACTTGAGGTTTGTGTCGCGCTCTGTCCCTTCTAGCATTGCCACCACAGTTTCTGTTGGCGTATGGCCATAGGTACAGCTCATCGAGGAGATCGCCGTATCGAGAATATCCACGCCCGCCTCTACCGCTTTCACTGCCGTGGCCGTAGATAGGCCAGTCGTCGCGTGACAATGGAGAGCCAATGGAATGTCCGTTGAGGCTTTAATACGCGTGATCAGCTCTTCGGCTTCGTAAGGCTTAAGCAAGCCAGACATATCTTTAATACAGAGAGAATGACAGCCCAAGTCTTCTAAGCGCTTGGCCAGATCCACCCAAGTATCGGCGTTGTGCACAGGACTGGTGGTGTAAGAGAGCGTACCTTGAGCGTGCGCACCCACATCGACGGTCGCTTTGACCGCTTTCTCGAAGTTTCTCACATCGTTCATGGCGTCGAAAATACGGAACACATCCATACCATTGGCATGGGCACGCTCGACGAATTTCTCCACCACATCATCCGCGTAGTGGCGATAGCCCAATAAATTTTGTCCACGCAGTAACATCTGCATCGGCGTGTTTGGCATCGCTTGTTTCAATGCGCGAAGACGCTCCCAAGGATCCTCTCCTAAGAAACGGATACAGGCATCAAAGGTGGCACCGCCCCATGTTTCTAAAGACCAATATCCGACTTTATCGAGCTCAGCTGCGATAGGTAACATATCTTCAAGGCGCATACGGGTCGCAAACAGCGATTGATGGGCGTCACGAAGTACCACGTCGGTTAACGCTAGTGGTTTAGACATGCTCATTAACTCCTTTTAATCCAGTCCAATACTAATTTGCCGTCTTGGTGCGATATTGATGCACCGCAGCGGAGATCGCCGCTACAACAGTCGGGCTCACCGTAGAAGAGCTGGGTTGAACTTTATTATTTTTAAGTGGGGTGGCGATCGGCTCTGGCACCTCTTCGGGGACCAGTTTCGACATCAGCCGAACGAGATAGACAAGAATAGTGAGGAACAGAAACACAACCGTCATCCCTGTTAACATCAGGGCGGCCGCGTCTACTAGCAGGCTTCCAACATTTTCCATTTTTGCATCCTTTCTTTGTCATCCTGACAAGGAGATAGGCCTCAATGTGGACGTCATTATCCTAAGGGTCGAATAAAAAGTCCTGATGGCCTAATAAAACCAGCGCAAAGCTGGCCCATCATTGTTCAGGATAAACCGTTTAATCCCGACAAGAGGTTTAGGATTATCTCGATTGGCTAAACTTTGTCAATTTTGATTCCTGCACTCTTGAGGATAATGCACATTTCTAAGGACGAACACGTCTTACAAATCACATAAATCTGCAATTTCACCGTATCCGAGCACAAATAACTGCTGATTTTATGACGTTATTGCAAATTTGGAGCAATTACTGGGATAGACTTAATGTTTCACGAAAAACTTCATAAAAAACATCAAGTTGTAAATGGAAGGTTGGAATAATATTACGAAGATGTTAAAAAGCCCCGCTATCGCTAGCGGGGCTTATAATATGGCGCGCTCGGAAGGATTCGAACCTTCGACCGCCTGGTTCGTAGCCAGGTACTCTATCCAGCTGAGCTACGAGCGCGCAATCTTCTCATTACGAAAAATTTGTGACTATTGGGACACCAATAGTGGTCGGGCTATTGCCCTAAAGAGTGGCGCGTCCTGGAGGATTCGAACCTCCGACCGCCTGGTTCGTAGCCAGGTACTCTATCCAGCTGAGCTAAGGACGCGTCGGTTTCACTGACTTTGGCCTATTCGCCATCATCAATCAAACGTTATAGTGGCGCGCTCGGAAGGATTCGAACCTTCGACCGCCTGGTTCGTAGCCAGGTACTCTATCCAGCTGAGCTACGAGCGCGCAATCTTCTCATTACGAGAAATTTGTGACTATTGGGACACCAATAGTGGTCGGGCTATGCCCTAAAGAGTGGCGCGTCCTGGAGGATTCGAACCTTCCGACCGCCTGGTTCGTAGCCAGGTACTCTATCCAGCTGAGCTAAGGACGCGTCGGTTTTACTGATTTTGGTCTATTGCCATCATCAATCAAACGTAATAGTGGCGCGCTCGGAAGGATTCGAACCTTCGACCGCCTGGTTCGTAGCCAGGTACTCTATCCAGCTGAGCTACGAGCGCGCAATATTCTCATTACGAGAAGGTTGTGAAGTATATCACACAAATTTTCGTCTAAAACAAAAAAATTGACCATAGGCCAATTAATGGCGGTGAGGGAGGGATTCGAACCCTCGATACGGCTACAAACCGTATACTCCCTTAGCAGGGGAGCGCCTTCAGCCTCTCGGCCACCTCACCGTTTTATTCCCTGGTAAGGAAATATGGCGCGCTCGGAAGGATTCGAACCTTCGACCGCCTGGTTCGTAGCCAGGTACTCTATCCAGCTGAGCTACGAGCGCGCAATGTTTTCCGCTGTTCTTCCAAAGAACGCTTTAAACGAATGCTCTAACGAGCAGTGCAAGAATGGCGGTGAGGGAGGGATTCGAACCCTCGATACGGCTACAAACCGTATACTCCCTTAGCAGGGGAGCGCCTTCAGCCTCTCGGCCACCTCACCGTCTTGCGGAGGCACATATTACGATTTACCAAAAATATGTCAAACACTTTCTTGGCAAAAACGTCATTTTATACTTCAACCGTTGGGTATTTAATCAAAGCGATGTTAATTCGCTCTTTTCATTCACTTTGTCACAATTGGCGATACAAAAAAGGCTGACAATCGTCAGCCTTTTCACAGGTTAGTAGTTACCTGGTGCAACGTTACCGTTGCCTTTTTCCGCTTGAATTCGCATGTAGATTTCTTCGCGGTGAACGGATACTTCTTTCGGAGCATTGACGCCGATACGTACCTGGTTACCTTTTACACCCAGTACGGTTACTGTTACTTCGTCACCGATCATTAGAGTTTCGCCCACTCGGCGAGTTAAAATTAGCATTCTGTGCTCCTTGAGTAATCTCTGATTTATCTTGCTACTGGGTTATTATCCAACAAAAGGGTTATTTACGTAAACTCTATTGTTGTGACTAATCAACCCCAAAAGGCATGTTTTTCTAAGCAGTCGATCGCCTTTGCAGAAGTGATGTAATGCTCATGCAGTACATTAGCCGCTTTATCAACAGACTCAGGTTCAACCACCAAAGTTAACGATTGCGGGTTAATCGATACATGAATCACGTCAATGGCAACTTCTGACAATAACGCACACGACTGTTCTACCAATCCTTCGACATGCAAACCTACTGCGGTGAGTAAGCTAACAGACCCACTATTGCGGATTTTGTCTTTGAAAACCAGTTCCAGTTTAGAGTATGCGTCCTCTTTTAACACCACGTCGACCCATTCTGCATACTCGATCACATTCCAGATATGAATACCTAACATTAAACACTGTTTCTTCAGGCTCTCAAGTGACTCTTTTTCAATGCTGATCAGACGCATATCTCGCTGCAGCGCAATACCACAAACCGCATCTTGGCACTCTTCCCCTTTGACTAAGCTGCCAGGGTTAGTGTCAAAGGTGGATAACACACGCAAAGGCACATTGTGTTGCCATGCGTACTGTACAGAGGGCAAGTGCAATACCTTCGCCCCTTTACGTGCCATCTCTTCCATGGATGGGAAGTCGATCACTTCTAGCTTTTTCGCGTTGGCCACAACACGAGGGTCACAGGTATATATGCCATCCACATCGGTAAAGATTTGGCACTCATCGGCTTGCAAAGCGCCCGCTAGAGTCACTGCGCTGGTGTCCGAACCGCCGCGTCCCAGTGTGGTGATGTCCCCTTTTTCATTGATCCCCTGAAAACCAGCCACGACCACAATATGGTCTTCCGCCAGCAGTTCATCGATAAGTTGGGTATCAATCTGTTTAATCGTCGCATCATTGTGAACATTATCCGTCACAATGCCTGCTTGTGCTCCGGTAAGTGAACGGGCCGGATAGCCAAGTTTATTGAGCATCATCGCCAATAAAGCCATCGATACTTGTTCACCAGCAGAGAGCAAAACATCAAGTTCTCTCGCCGTCGGTACGCTGTCTACCTGCTTCGCCAAATCCATCAATCGATTGGTTTCACCAGACATCGCAGACACCACGACAACCACTTGATTACCATCATTTTTCGCGTTAATGATGTGTTTGGCTACCGTATGAATTCTCTCAATAGAACCCACTGAGGTTCCACCAAACTTTTGCACGATAAGGGGCTTTTTCACCAGTCTTCACCTTCCCAAGACTATGTCTCATTAGGACTGCATTCAATGCGTTGAATATTGTTTGCAGTAGTTAAAACAAAAACCAAGCGGCTTATAGGCTTGATTCATCAGGCCCAATTAAACCACTTGGCTTACAAAAATAAATTACGCCCAATCAAACTAATGATTGAGCGTGATAATTACTCTCGCGATTTTAGAGGCGCTCTTCCAGCCACCCTTGAACGGATTCAAGCGCTTTCGGTAGTGCCGACACATCCGTACCACCAGCTTGAGCCATATCAGGGCGACCGCCGCCTTTACCACCGACTTGTTGCGCGACCATGTTGACCAACTCACCCGCTTTTACTTTGCCGATGAGATCTTTGGTCACGCCTGCGATAAGGCCGACTTTGTCATCGTTGATGTTCGCCAGCATGATGATGCCGCTGCCCATCTGATTTTTGACATCGTCTACCATAACGCGAAGATTTTTGTTGTCCGCACCTTCTAGTGCTGCAATCAGGACTTTAGTACCGGCAATATCCTGTACTTTACCCATGATGTTGGCACTCTCGGCTGCAGCCATCTTGTCTTTGAGCTTCTGGATCTCTTTTTCCAAAGATTTGGCTTTCTGCGCAGATTCCGCCAGCTTCTCTTCGTACTTCGCCGCTTGAGCTTCAATCGCATCTAACGCTGCTTCACCCGTTACCGCTTCAATACGACGGATACCCGCTGCAATACCACCTTCTGACGTGATCTTAAAGAGACCAATATCACCCGTATTGGCCGCGTGGATACCACCACACAGTTCGGTCGAGAAGTCACCCATCGATAGTACACGCACTTCATCGTCGTATTTTTCGCCGAACAGAGCCATTGCCCCTTTCTTCTTCGCCGACTCGATGTCCATGATATTGGTTTCAATCGTATGGTTGCGACGAACCTGGGCATTGACCAAGCGCTCCACTTCTTTCAGTTCAGCCGCGGTTACCGCTTCTAAGTGAGAGAAGTCAAAACGAAGGTTTTCAGGCTTAACCAGTGAGCCTTTTTGCGTGACGTGCTCACCAAGGACTTGGCGCAGCGCTGCGTGAAGCAAGTGCGTGGCTGAGTGGTTGAGAGAGATAGCCGCACGACGCTCAGCGTCAACCAGCGCTTCAACTTGTTCGCCTTTTGCCAGTACACCTTCAGCCAAAACGCCGTGGTGCGCAATCGCATTACCCAACTTCTGAGTATCTTCGACTTTGAATAGGCCTGATTCTGTTTTCAGAACACCCGCATCGCCACATTGACCACCAGATTCTGCATAGAAAGGCGTTTCACCCAGGATGATGATCGCTTTGTCACCTGCCGATAGAGATTCTGCCACTTCACCTTCAACGAAGATTTCAGCCACATGACTCTTACCTTGAGTGCCGGTGTAACCGCAAAATTCGGTTTCCGCTTCCGTTTTAATGGTTGCGTTGTAATCCGTATCGAATTGGCCGGCTTCACGTGCACGCTGACGCTGCTCTTCCATCGCTTTTTCGAAACCCGCTTCGTCGATGGTGAAATCACGCTCACGAGCCACGTCGTTAGTTAAGTCAGCCGGGAAGCCGTATGTGTCATAAAGCTTAAATACGGTCTCGCCATCAAGCTCTTTACCTTCAAGTGCATCCAGTGCTTCATTGAGGATAACCATGCCACGCTCGAGTGTACGGCCAAAGTTTTCTTCCTCAATGCGAAGTACTTTCTCAACAACCGCTTGTTGCTTCTTAAGTTCGTCAGCGGCGCTGCCCATCACTTCAGCCAAAACACCGACAAGCTTGTAGAAGAAGACGCCTTTGGCACCTAGTTTATTACCGTGACGCACAGCACGACGAATAATACGACGCAAAACGTAACCACGGCCTTCGTTTGAAGGCATCACACCATCTGCGATTAGGAATGAACAAGAGCGAATGTGGTCAGCAATCACGCGTAGCGATTGGTTTGAAAGGTCTTCGCAACCGACCACTTCTGCCGCCGCTTTGATGAGCTTTTGGAATACATCGATTTCGTAGTTTGAATGAACGCCCTGCATGATGGCAGAAATACGCTCAATACCCATGCCCGTGTCAACAGCTGGCTTAGGTAGTGGCTCCATCGTACCGTCAGCATGCCGGTTGAACTGCATGAATACGTTGTTCCAGATCTCGATGAAACGGTCGCCATCTTCTTCAGGCGTACCCGGACGGCCACCCCAAATGTGCTCACCGTGATCGTAGAAGATTTCGGTACAAGGACCGCATGGGCCCGTATCACCCATGGTCCAGAAGTTGTCTGACTCGTATTGCTTACCGCCCTCTTTGTCACCAATGCGTACGATACGATCGGCGGGAACACCTACTTTTTTGTTCCAGATTTCAAATGCTTCGTCATCGGTCTCGTAGACAGTGACTAAAAGACGATCTTTTGGCAATTGCAATGTTTCGGTCAGAAACTCCCAAGCGAACGCAATGGCATCTTCTTTGAAGTAATCACCAAAACTGAAGTTACCGAGCATTTCGAAGAAGGTGTGGTGACGAGCCGTGAAGCCGACGTTCTCTAGGTCATTGTGTTTACCACCCGCACGTACACAACGCTGAGCCGTAGTTGCTCGCGTGTAGGCACGTTTTTCTGCGCCCAAGAAGCAATCTTTGAATTGGTTCATGCCTGCGTTAGTAAATAGCAGGGTTGGGTCGTTATGCGGTACTAACGATGAACTTTCTACGATTTGGTGTCCTTTGCTTTCAAAGAACTTGAGGAACGCGTTACGAACCTCATCAGTGCTCATGTACATGCAGCTCTTCCTGAAAATAGTCGAGTTAGAATTTTGCCGTATTGTAGATCATGCAGTCAGCTACGACTAGTTTTCTTGAAAAAATGCCGCCGTTGACGCTACTTCACGCTTAGATTGATGAAAGCGTGTTGAATTAAGAGTCACAATGGTCGTTTAAGGCGTAACTGATTTGTTCAAAGCTGTATCCACGATACTGTAGGAAACGCACTTGTTTAGCGTACGCTTTTTGATCTTGTGCTTTGATGCCTTTGAATTTTTTCTCTGCCGCAAGCTTGGCAAGCTCAAACCAGTCTTGAGGTTCTTCCTCAAGGGCTTGATTGACTGTCGACTCAGCCACTCTTTTTTGTTGCAGCTCTTGGCGAATTCGACGCTCACCATGGCCTTTGTAAACCTGTTGGCGAACCTGGCTCTTGGCATAACGCAGGTCATCGAGATAGCGGTGCTCTAGGCAAAAATTCACCGCCTCTTGAATGTCGGCGTCCTCATAGCCTTTGAGGCTTAACTTCTGTTGCAGCTCATACACGCCGTGATCTCGGCGGCTAAGCAATTGCATCGCAGCTTCTTTACTGGACAGTGTCGGAGGTTGACGTTGATACATAATCGCACAGTGATCCATGACAAGTGAGAGGATGATTCAGTGACTCTCGAATTCAGTAACTCTCGAGAAGGTACCGCCTACTTTTCATATCGAGAATGTAGCGAACATTGAGAGTACAAGAAACGACAAAGCCCCGCATAAGCAGGGCTTTGATGAATGACGCTAAAAGCTTATAGCTCTTCTTGCTCTGGCGCTTGGCCAAATTCTGGCTCTTCAGCTGGGATTTCAGCCGGAGAAAGCAGAAGGTCACGCAGCTTTTTATCCAGTGTTTTCGCCGCTTCAGGGTTCTCACGCAGGAACTTACACGCGTTCGCTTTACCCTGACCGATCTTGTCACCGTTGTAGCTGTACCATGCACCGGCTTTTTCTACCATCTTGTGTTTCACGCCAAGGTCAATAAGCTCGCCTTCACGGTTGAAACCTTGACCGTACATAATTTGCGTTTCAGCTTGCTTAAACGGTGCGGCAATCTTGTTCTTAACCACTTTGATGCGCGTCTCGTTACCGACCACTTCATCGCCTTCTTTGATAGAACCCGTACGACGGATATCAAGACGGACAGAAGCGTAGAATTTTAGCGCGTTACCACCCGTGGTGGTTTCAGGGTTACCAAACATCACACCGATCTTCATACGAATCTGGTTGATGAAGATACACATACAGTTAGATTGCTTAAGGTTACCCGTCAACTTACGCATTGCTTGTGAAAGCATACGCGCTTGAAGACCCATGTGGCTGTCGCCCATTTCGCCTTCGATTTCAGCCTTTGGTGTCAAGGCAGCAACGGAGTCAATAACCATCACGTCAATCGCACCAGAACGTGCGAGCGCGTCACAAATTTCAAGCGCTTGCTCGCCTGTGTCTGGCTGAGACACTAATAACGCATCGATATCCACACCCAGTTTTTTCGCGTAGACAGGGTCAAGCGCGTGCTCAGCATCGATAAAGGCACACGTTTTACCTTCACGTTGCGCAGCGGCAATCAGTTCAAGCGTTAAGGTTGTTTTACCTGATGATTCAGGGCCGTAAATCTCAACGATACGACCCATTGGTAGGCCACCAGCACCCAGTGCAATATCAAGAGAAAGAGAACCAGTAGAAATCGTTTCCACATCCATTGCGCGGTTGTCACCAAGGCGCATGATTGAACCTTTACCGAATTGCTTTTCAATCTGGCCTAGCGCAGCGGCGAGCGCTTTCTGTTTGTTATCGTCCATTACTTTCTCCAAAACTTTCACCTGAAATTAGGTAAAAATGAATACTTTCTTCAAATCGGGGGTGGCCCGAACACTCTATAAACGCCATTATACTGTTGATTCATACAGTGTCTATAGCTGATCAGCGTTTTTTTGAAATTCAATCGTATATTACTGATAAGTAAGACTTAACTGTTTTAGCTACGACGTTTTCGCTCGCTGTTGCAACTCTTTATACAGTACTTCTAAAGCGGTTTCGACCGCAGCGGAGCGAACTGCGTCACGGTTCCCATTAAAATGGAACGTCTCGATTTTTTGCCATGAGTGACGGTCACACCAGGCAAAACAGACCGTGCCTACCGGCTTCTCTTGCGTTCCGCCGCCTGGACCCGCGATGCCGCTAATCGCTATCGCGATGTCGGCCCGTGAATGAGCCAATGCTCCCTGCGCCATTTCGCGCACCGTCGGTTCGCTCACCGCGCCATATTGTTCCAAAGTAACAGCACTCACGCCCAGCATCTCAATTTTCGCTTCGTTGCTGTAGGTGACAAACGCTCGATCGAACCACGCTGAGCTGCCAGCGATGTCTGTGATCGCTGTCGCGACACCGCCACCGGTACAGGACTCTGCGGTCGTCAGCACCAAGCCATGTTGAGCCAAGGCTTCCCCAACTTGGTGAGATAAATTTTGTTTGCTTTGCATCCTTTGCACCTTTTACCCATTTGGTGATTCACGTATCCTAAGCCGCAATAACCACAAACGAAAGATGTAACCGTGAAAGCAGAACAAAAACATACCCCAATGATGCAGCAGTATCTCAAGTTAAAGGCAGAGAACCCTGACATTCTGCTCTTTTACCGCATGGGGGATTTTTATGAACTGTTTTACGATGACGCAAAACGCGCCTCGCAATTGTTAGACATTTCCCTCACTAAGCGTGGCGCTTCTGCCGGTGAACCCATCCCGATGGCGGGCGTGCCTTTCCACGCAGTCGAAGGCTATCTCGCCAAGTTGGTTCAACTCGGTGAATCCGTCGCAATTTGTGAGCAGATCGGCGATCCAGCCACCAGCAAAGGCCCTGTGGAGCGTAAGGTAGTGCGCATCGTGACACCCGGCACAGTGACCGATGAAGCCCTACTCTCTGAACGGATCGATAACTTGATTGCCGCGATCTATCATCACGACGGTCGATTCGGCTACGCGACGCTCGATGTAACTTCCGGTCGCTTTCAGTTGATGGAGCCGCAAAGCGAAGAAGCGATGGCGGCAGAGCTGCAGCGCACTTCGCCAAGAGAGCTTTTGTTCCCTGAAGATTTTGAGCCCGTGCATCTGATGTCTTCGCGCAGTGGTAATCGCCGCCGACCAATCTGGGAATTCGAGCTCGATACGGCCAAGCAGCAGCTTAACCAACAATTTGGCACGCGAGATTTGGTCGGCTTTGGTGTTGAGCATGCCAAACTGGGTCTCTGTGCCGCTGGCTGTTTGGTCCAGTACGTCAAAGATACGCAACGCACCGCCCTGCCTCATATTCGCTCGTTGACGTTTGATCGCCAAGATCATTCGGTGATCTTAGACGCGGCGACAAGACGCAATTTGGAAATCACACAAAACCTCGCAGGCGGCACCGACAACACGTTGGCTTCCGTACTCGATCACACCGCAACGCCAATGGGCAGTCGAATGCTCAAACGTTGGTTGCACCAACCGATGCGCGATATCGACACGCTCAATCAGCGTCTCGACGCCATCACAGAACTTAAGCAGAACACGCTCTTTGCTGAGTTAGCGCCCGTACTCAAACAAGTGGGCGACATTGAACGCATTCTTGCACGTTTAGCGCTACGCAGTGCTCGACCTCGCGATATGGCAAGACTGCGCTTTGCCATGCAACAGTTGCCAGAGCTCGCTGATGTGATGAAAAGCGCTGAACACCCGTACCTTAAAAAGCTCGCCCAGTATGCCGCGCCGATGAATGAGGTCTGCGAGCTGCTTGAGCGCGCCGTTAAAGAGAATCCGCCCGTCGTCATTCGTGACGGAGGAGTGATTGCACAAGGCTACGACGCAGAGCTCGATGAATGGCGTAAATTGGCCGATGGCGCCACCGAATACCTGGACCAACTTGAGCAAGAAGAGCGCGAACGTCACGGCATTGATACATTGAAAGTCGGCTACAACAATGTGCACGGCTTCTTTATTCAGGTCAGCCGTGGCCAAAGCCACCTTGTGCCGCCTCATTATGTTCGCCGCCAAACGTTAAAAAATGCCGAGCGCTATATCATTCCTGAGCTAAAAGAGCATGAAGACAAGGTCTTAAACTCCAAGTCAAAAGCACTGGCGCTCGAAAAGCAGTTATGGGAAGGCCTGTTTGATCTGCTGCTGCCTCATTTAGAGCAGATGCAAAACCTGGCCTCAGCATTGTCACAAATCGATGTGTTGCAAAACCTAGCAGAGCGCGCCGATAGCCTCGACTACTGCCGCCCGATACTCAATGGTGAGATTGGTGTTCATATCCAAGGCGGTCGCCATCCAGTGGTGGAGCAGGTAATGGATGAGCCGTTTATTGCCAACCCCACAGAACTGACGCCACAACGTAAGATGTTGATCATTACCGGGCCTAACATGGGCGGTAAATCGACCTACATGCGCCAAACCGCCCTTATCGCTTTGATGGCGCATATCGGCTCCTATGTGCCCGCTGAATCGGCAACCATAGGCTCGATTGATCGTATATTTACCCGTATTGGCGCCTCCGACGATCTGGCCTCTGGGCGCTCAACCTTTATGGTCGAAATGACAGAAACCGCCAACATCTTGCACAACGCCACGGAGCGCAGCTTAGTGTTAATGGATGAAATTGGCCGTGGCACCAGTACCTACGATGGCTTGTCGCTTGCTTGGGCAAGCGCTGAATGGCTTGCCAAAGAGCTTGGAGCGATGACTCTGTTCGCCACCCACTATTTTGAATTAACAGAGCTGCCCAACCAGATCGCAACCTTAGCCAACGTACACCTTGATGCGGTGGAGCACGGCGATAGCATTGCCTTTATGCACGCGGTGCAAGAAGGGGCGGCAAGTAAATCCTACGGTCTCGCCGTTGCCGGGTTAGCTGGCGTACCAAAAAGTGTCATCAAACAAGCACGAGCTAAATTGCAGCAGTTGGAATCAATCTCGTTAACCGATGCGCCAGCACCTGCGCGAGCTGGCGTTGATGTGGCTAACCAGCTCAGCTTGATCCCCGAGCCAAGTGAAGTGGAACAGATGCTGGCCAATATTGACCCTGATGATTTAACGCCTCGACAAGCATTAGAAGCGCTGTACCGTTTAAAGAAATACCTCTAAAGCTCAGTACACTATCAAGCCTACAGACAACAAGGCCTCCCGAATTTGGGAGGCCTTGTTGTTAACATGCTAGTGAAAGATCACGCCCCGTGGCTACAACTTGCGGCGTAACAGCAACAGCGCAATGGTCAAGAACACCACGCTCGGCATCACCGCACCAAAAACAGGCGGAATGCTGTACACCAAGCTGAGCGGGCCAAAGAATTCACTCGAGATGTAAAAGGTGAAGCCGGCCACCACACCCGATAAAATGCGTGCGCCCATGGTGACACTGCGCAGCGGACCAAAGATAAACGACAGCGCCATCAACATCATCACGGCAATGGAGAAAGGCTGCGTGACTTTACGCCACAGCGCCAATTCATAGCGTGAAGAGTCCTGCTCTGAGGCTTTTAAGTAGGTCACGTAATCGTACAAGCCACCCAGTGATAACTCTTCAGGTTTCACCGTTACCACGGCGAGCTTGTCGGGGGCGAGTGACGTCGTCCAACGATACTCGGGCAGCGCCGTTTTATTGATCTCGACGTCGTCCATCATTTCCGTCACTTGGACCTCTTTCATGAGCCAAGTGTTGTCGGACTGGTAATCCACTTTGTTGGCGTACACGACGGTTTGCAGCTTTTTATCGCTGTCAAATCGCCACATGTTCATGCCATAAATCGTGTCGTCTTCGACTTTACCCATAAAAATAAAATCGTTGGCATCACGCGCCCAAACGCCGGTACGCACAGACATAATCGCGCCGCCAGAGGTGGCAAACGCTCGTAAGTCACGTGCCATTTTTTGCGCTTGCGGCGCCCCCCATTGTCCGAGCAACGTCACCAGCACCATTAACGGCACTGCGGTTTTGAGTACCGACAAACCGATATCTAACTTCGAATAACCCGACGCCTGCATCACCACAAGCTCGGAGCTTGAAGCCAACATACCAAGCCCTATCAAAGCGCCAAGCAATGCCGCCATTGGGAAAAACATCTCGACGTCACGCGGAATACTGAGGACGACAAAAAACAGCGCTTGCAACAAGTCATAGGTGCCACTGCCGACCTTACGCAACTGCTCGACATATTTGATAATGGCCGACAAGCCAACAAACGTAGCCAACACCAGAGACGTCGTGGCAATAATGGTTCTACCTATGTAGAGATCAAGAATCTTAAACACGACTTACGCTGCCTTCTTTTTTCTTTGTCTGAGTCTATCTTTAAAGCGACGAACCGCAATACTGTCCATCGAGTTGATACCCACTGCGGTCAGCAACAATGCCGCGTTAATTGGCCACATGCCGATCATCGTAGGAATAGAGCCATCTTCAAGAGCCGACTTCGTCGCACTGATGGCTAAGAAGTAAGCCAAGTAAATCAATATCGCCGGCCCCATTTTCGCGAAGCGCCCTTGACGAGGGTTAACCGCCGATAACGGCACCACCAGCATGGTAAGCAAAGGGATGCAGACCACTAACGAGAGGCGCCATTGTAACTCCGCTTGTGCGCGTCGGTCAGGGTTGGACAACAGCTCCATCGTCGGAATTGCTTCCCAGTCACGCCCTTTCGCTTTTACATCGCGCTGACCAATCAGTCCCTCGTACTGATCAAACTCAGTGATCATATAATCCACACGCGTTGGCACCCCTTCATAGCGTGTACCGTCATACATGCGAATAACCTGACGCCCATCGCTCAGCTCTTTTACTTCACCAGATTGAGAGAAAGAGACGCTCGGTAAAATGGAGTCTCTCGGGCGCATTTGTGCGACAAAAACGTGTTTGAGTTTTTTACCGTCTATATCATCAATAAACACAACAGATGATCCATCCGGCGTACCTTGGAAGTGGCCTTTTTTGAGGAGGTCAACGCTATTTTCCGCTTCGACTTCTTCTTGCAATTGAATCAGCTTTTCTTGGCTGTAAGGCGCAAAAACAAACGCGTTGGCGGCGGCAATTAACCCGGTGATCACCGCCAAGTACAAAGCGGCGCGAATGAGGAATTTGTTGCCAATCCCCGTCGCGTTCATCACGGTAATTTCACTTTCTGCGTAGAGACGGCCAAAGGTGAGAAGAATGCCTAAAAATAGACTGAGCGGCAGCATCAAAAGCCCCATTGATGGCATGCTTAAGCCGACATAGTGCATAACCAAACTTGCGGGGATATCACCATCGGATGCATCGGCGAGCACTTTGATCAGTTTTTGGCTGAGAAACACCAAAAACAGGATAAAAAATATCGCTAATTGGCTCTTGAGTGTCTCGCGGATCAAATATCTAACAATAATCACGCTGAAATTACCTATACAAAACTTGTTTTTTTAATTGAATCACTATAATTTCCCGATGAACCTTTTGTTTTTAAATTTTTTGACTAATTGTTAACGCGCTTATTTAAAGATAGTTCCGGTGTAGGAATCAACAAGTAAGACGCCATTATCTAACATTTAGTTCGATTTGTCTTCAGGATGTAGGAGTACGCATGGAGTTCAGTGTAAAGAGTGGCAGCCCAGAGAAACAACGTAGCGCATGTATCGTTGTCGGGGTGTTTGAGCCACGTCGCCTTTCTCCAGTTGCTGAGCAGCTAGATAAAATCAGCGATGGCTATATCAGTTCACTACTTCGCCGTGGTGATCTAGAAGGAAAACCTGGGCAGATGCTACTTCTGCATCAAGTACCTGGTGTGTTGTCTGAGCGTGTTCTGCTTGTCGGTTGCGGCAAAGAGCGCGAGTTGGGTGAACGTCAGTACAAAGAGATTATCCAGAAAACCATCAACACCTTGAACGAAACGGGCTCTATGGAAGCGGTGTGCTTCTTGACTGAGCTGCATGTGAAAGGTCGTGATACCTACTGGAAAGTGCGCCAAGCGGTCGAAGCGACCAAAGATGGCCTCTACACCTTTGATCAGTTTAAAAGCGTCAAGCCTGAAACTCGTCGCCCACTGCGCAAGTTGGTGTTCAACGTACCGACGCGTCGTGAGTTGAACTTGGGTGAAAAAGCGATCGCGCACGGCTTGGCCATCTCGTCGGGCGTCAAAGCGTGTAAAGACCTTGGCAACATGCCACCCAACATTGCGAACCCAGCTTATCTCGCCTCTCAAGCGCGCCGCTTAGCGGACGACTACGAGACGATTACGACGAAAGTGATCGGCGAAGAAGAGATGGAAAAACTGGGGATGAACTCTTACCTAGCGGTAGGCCGCGGTTCGAAAAACGAATCGATGATGTCAATCATGGAGTACAAGGGTAACCCAGACGCACAAGCCAAGCCTATCGTATTAGTCGGCAAAGGTCTGACGTTCGATTCAGGCGGCATTTCACTCAAGCCTGGCGAAGGCATGGATGAGATGAAATACGACATGTGTGGCGCTGCCTCCGTGTTTGGCACCATGAAAGCGCTCGCGAAACTGAACCTGCCTATCAACGTGATTGGTGTGCTGGCCGGCTGTGAAAACATGCCAGGCAGCAACGCTTACCGTCCGGGTGATATCCTAACCACAATGTCAGGTCAAACGGTCGAAGTATTGAATACCGATGCCGAAGGCCGCTTGGTTCTGTGTGATGCACTGACCTACGTTGAGCGCTTTGAACCAGAATGTGTCGTGGATGTCGCTACCCTCACTGGTGCGTGTGTGATTGCACTGGGTCACCACATCAGTGGCGTGATCTCAAACCACAACCCGTTGTCTCACGAGCTTATTAACGCTTCTGAGCAAGCGAGCGATCGTGCATGGCGCTTACCGATGGCCGATGAGTACCATGAACAGCTGAAAAGCCCATTCGCCGATATGGCGAACATTGGTGGTCGTCCTGGTGGCACCATTACTGCCGGCTGTTTCTTGTCGAAATTTGCTAAGAAGTACAACTGGGCTCACATCGATATCGCGGGCACTGCTTGGAAATCTGGCGCAGCGAAAGGCTCAACAGGCCGACCAGTCTCTATGCTTGTCCAGTTCCTGCTCAATCGCAGCGGTCAAGATACTGAGGAGTAATCCTCAACCACATCGAAGGGCCGCAAGGCCCTTTTTTGTATACAGGCATCAGTATATATCATGGCTAACGCGACCTTTTATCTGATTCAATCGGATTCTCCCCAAGCCACCCCTGAGGGGTTGGATGCGTATGCGGTCTTTTTGGCGCAGCACTTTGCCAAACAAGGGGCAAAAGTGTACGTCAACTGCCAACACAAAGCCCACGCGGAAGCCCTTGCTGAGCGGTTTTGGCAAGTGGAACCTGAGCAGTACATCGGCCATAACTTGGTTGGAGAAGGCCCCAAGTATGGCACGCAGATTGAGATCGGCCATCAGCAGGTCCGCCCTTCTTGGCATCGCCAGTTGGTGATAAATTTGGCTGAAAATGAGACAACCTTTGCGCATCCGTTTACAGAGGTGGTAGACTTCGTCCCTTGCGACGAAAAAGCCAAGCAGCAAGCGCGAGAACGGTATAAAATTTACCGTCAATCGGGCTTTCAAATGCAAACGTTCGCACTCGAACACCACTGACCGTCAATCCTTATAGTTAAGCTCTCTTTTCAGAGAGCTCACTTATAAAGATTGACCTAGATTTACCATTAACCAGAATCAAACCTCCAAGGGGTAGAACGTAGGCTGGCCCTAATCATTAGGTGAATGCACGCCGCCTAAGTTCCATCATCACGAGGCAAAATGAGCGCTATGGAAAAGACATACAACCCAACTTCAATTGAACAAGCTCTATACCAGGCTTGGGAAGAAAAAGGCTACTTTAAGCCGCACGGCGACACGACGAAAGAATCATACAGCATCATGATCCCGCCACCGAACGTCACCGGTAGCCTTCACATGGGCCACGCATTCCAAGACACCATCATGGATACCTTGATCCGTGCCGAACGCATGAAGGGCAAGAACACCCTTTGGCAAGTCGGTACTGACCACGCGGGTATCGCCACACAGATGGTGGTTGAGCGTAAGATCGCAGCAGAAGAAGGCAAAACCAAGCACGATTACGGTCGTGATGCGTTCATCGACAAAATCTGGGAATGGAAAGGCGAATCAGGTGGCACCATCACTAAACAGCTGCGTCGCCTAGGTGCTTCTGTCGACTGGGACCGTGAACGTTTCACTATGGATGACGGCCTATCAAACGCCGTTCAAGAAGTATTCGTGCGCCTCTACGAAGATGACCTCATCTACCGTGGTAAGCGTCTGGTTAACTGGGATCCTAAACTGCATACCGCAATTTCTGATCTTGAAGTGGAAAACAAAGATAAAAAAGGCCACATGTGGCACTTCCGCTACCCACTAGCGGATGGGGTGAAAACGGCAGACGGCAAAGACTACATCGTTGTCGCTACCACTCGTCCAGAGACGATACTGGGTGATACGGGCGTTGCGGTGAACCCAGAAGATCCTCGCTACAAAGACTTGATCGGTAAAGAGATCCTTCTTCCTATCGTTGACCGCCGCATCCCTATCGTCGGTGATGAGCACGCGGACATGGAGAAAGGCACAGGCTGTGTGAAAATCACCCCTGCGCACGACTTCAACGACTACGAAGTGGGTAAGCGCCACCAGCTACCGATGATCAACATCCTCACCTTTGATGCCAACATCCGTGACGCAGCCGAAGTGTTTAACACGAATGGCGAAGCGAGCGATGCATACTCAACAGAGATCCCGGCTAAATACCAAGGGTTGGAGCGTTTTGCCGCGCGTAAAGCCATCGTAGCGGAATTTGAAGAGATTGGCCTGCTAGACGAAATCAAAGACCACGACCTCACCGTGCCATACGGCGACCGTGGCGGCGTGGTCATCGAACCGATGCTGACCGACCAATGGTATGTGCGTACTGCTCCTCTTGCAGAAACCGCAACTAAAGCAGTGGAAGACGGCGAAATCCAATTCGTACCTAAGCAATACGAAAACATGTACTTCTCTTGGATGCGTGACATTCAAGACTGGTGTATCTCTCGTCAGCTATGGTGGGGGCACCGTATCCCTGCATGGTACGACAACGACGGCAATGTCTACGTTGGTCGCACTGAAGACGAAGTGCGTGAGAAGAACGGCCTAGCACCGGTTGTGGTACTGCACCAAGATGACGACGTACTGGATACCTGGTTCTCTTCTGCCTTGTGGACGTTTGGCACACAAGGCTGGCCTGAAAACACAGATGATCTGAAAACATTCCACCCTTCAGATGTGCTGGTCACCGGTTTCGACATCATCTTCTTCTGGGTTGCTCGCATGATCATGATGACTATGCACTTCTGTAAAGATGAAAACGGCAAGCCACAAGTGCCATTCAAGACGGTTTACGTAACGGGTCTCATCCGTGATGAAAACGGCGACAAGATGTCGAAGTCTAAGGGTAACGTGCTTGACCCAATCGACATGATTGACGGCATCGACCTTGAGTCTCTAGTTGAGAAGCGCACCGGTAACATGATGCAGCCTCAACTTGCCGCGAAGATCGAGAAGAACACGCGTAAGACGTTTGAAAACGGTATCGAACCCTACGGTACGGATGCACTGCGCTTCACGCTTGCTGCTATGGCTTCAACGGGTCGTGACATCAACTGGGATATGAAGCGTCTGGAAGGTTACCGTAACTTCTGTAACAAGCTATGGAACGCGAGCCGTTACGTGCTGATGAATACAGAAGAGCAGGATTGTGGCTTCCATTCATCTAACGAACAGGCAGGTGAGATCGAGTACTCACTCGCAGACAAGTGGATCGAGTCTCAGTTTGAGCTAGCAGCGAAAGAGTTCAATAGTCACATTGATAACTTCCGTCTGGATATGGCAGCAAACACGATTTACGAATTCATCTGGAACCAATTCTGTGACTGGTATCTAGAGCTCACTAAGCCAGTGCTTTGGAAAGGTAACGAAGCTCAGCAACGTGGTACTCGCCGCACGCTGATCACCGTTCTAGAGAAAACACTTCGTCTAGCACACCCAGTGATCCCATACATCACAGAAACTATCTGGCAGAGCGTTAAACCACTGGTTGATGGTGTTGAAGGTGAGACGATCATGCTTCAAGCGTTGCCTCAGTTCGACGAAGCGAACTTCAACCAAGCAGCACTGGATGACATCGAGTGGGTGAAGTCATTCATCACTAGCATCCGTAACCTACGTGCGGAGTACGACATCAACCCAGGTAAGCCGCTTGAAGTGATGCTAAAAGCCGCAAACGCGGAAGACGCAGCTCGTCTAGAAGCGAACAAGCAAGTTCTTGTTTCTCTGGCGAAGCTTGAGTCTGTACGTGTACTGGAAGCGGGTGAAGAAACGCCAGCATGCGCAACGGCACTTGTCGCTAAGTCGGAGCTAATGATCCCAATGGCGGGTCTCATCGACAAAGACGCCGAGCTTGCTCGTCTCGATGGTGAAATCAAAAAGACACAAGGCGAAATCAAACGCATTGAAGGCAAGCTAGGTAACGAAGGCTTCGTGGCTAAAGCACCAGAAGCAGTGGTGGCCAAAGAGCGTGAGAAGCTAGAAGGCTACAAAGAAACGCTCGTGAAGCTTGAAGAGCAAAAAACGACGATTGCCGCACTGTAAGTGCACAAATCAAGTCTGGGAGGCTGGTCATGATGACCAGCCTTTTTTATGTCTTGCTCTTTATCGACTGAGAACTAAAGTTAAAGTAAAAGCGACAAAGGAGTGACTTGTGCGCGCGCTCGCAGTATCCCTTTCTAGTGCCCTATTCGCATTGTGGTTCGCCGTGAGTGTTTACGCCACGGCTGAAACCAATAATGGTGAAGTGAATAATGATGAAGACAATAAGATTGTCAAAATTGCCGCAGGTGAGTGGCCACCTTTTATTGGCCAAGAGTTAGAAGAATTCGGTTTTGTCGGAAAGACCATTGAGCAGGCGTTTGCGACACAAGGCTATCAAGTCGAATTCCACTTCTTTCCTTGGAAACGGGCCTACAAAGAAGCGAGTGAAGGCGAATTTGTCGCCACCGCGATCTGGATGTTTGCCCAAGAGAGAACCGAACATTTTTATTTCAGCGAACCAGTGGCACAGGAGGAATTTGTTTTCTTTCATCGCAAAAGTGATGACTTTTCTTGGCAGCGTTTAGAAGATTTAGAGGGTAAACACCTTGGCGGTGGGCTGGGCTACAGCTATGGTGAAGAACTGGATGCACTGATCGAGGATGGGCATGTCACCATACATCGGGTCGCCGACCCTACCAAAGCGTTTCAATTTCTCAAATATCGCCGGGTTGAGCTCGTGCCAGAAGAGAAACACATCGGTCTATCTACGCTCAACAAACTCCCCTATGAAACCCAGGCTCTGATCAGTTTTCACCCTAAGCCATTTTTGACTAATAGTAATTATTTGATGTTCTCCAAAGCGCACCCCGATGGAGAAAAGCTGCTGCGTGTATTCAATCAAGGCTTGAGTCAATTAAAGGCCAGCAGCAGCGAGTAAATCACACCACGCGATTTTGCTCTCGACCGTCAAGAAATGCGTCGATGTTATCAATAAGAATGTCGGCGAGTTTCTGAATCGCGGAGTCGCTACCCCAAGCAACGTGTGGTGTAAGCAGCAAGTTTGGGAGCGAAATATTCGCCAACAAAGGGTTACTCTCATCGGCTGGCTCACTCGTGAACACATCGACCCCCGCCGCCCCTATCTGACCAGACGTCAACGCCGACACCAATGCCTGTTCATCAACCAATCCCCCTCGCCCAGTATTGATCAATATCGCGCTCGATTTCATCATGCCCAGCTCTGGCTCACCGATGAGGTGAAAGGTCTCATCACTCAGTGGACAGTGCAAACTCACCACATCCGCTTGAGAAAGCGCCGCCTCAAACGGGACATAGCCCTCACGGCACTGATCTTCACCCTTACGCTCAGCAAAGATCACGTGCATACCGACCGCACTGGCCAGTTGCGCGGTAGCGCGTCCTAATGCCCCGCCGCCCACAATCGCAAGGGTTGCCCCCGCTACATCCCTTATCGGGTGGGTAAAAAAGCAGAACTGCTTGTTGCGCTGCCACTCCCCTTGGGCAATGTCGTGATGGTAGGCACTGAGGTGACGACTCAAGCTAAAGATCATACCCAGCACGTGCTCAGGTACCGATTGGGTGGCGTAACCTTGAACGTTGGTCACAGCAATGCCCAAGCGGCGACACGCTTCAATATCAAGGTTATTGTATCCTGTCGCCGAGACGGCGATGAGTTTGAGTGAAGGAAGCTGCGTAAGCACCGCTTCATCGAGTACCACCTTATTGGTGATCGCGACAGTGGCGCCTTGCAGGCGCTCAACTACTTGTTCTGGTGCGGTGAAGTCGTAAGCTTGCCAAACGTGCGGATGGCGAGGGGTTGGCAAGGTGATTTGACTTGGAATGGTGGCTCGGTCAAGAAAAACAAGGTTGGGCAGCATAAGGTCTCCTTCAACTGCCCACTCTGTGTCACCGATTATGGTTTGGGCAGTGTTTTATAATCGGGTAATTTTCGCACAGGATCGAAATAATCAAACAGCATCTCTTGCGCCTCGGGATAGAAGTCACAAGGAACAAAAATACTTTTCAGACAATGACTGCGTGGATGATAAAAGCTCAACTCCGCCGCGTGAAGGGCTAAGCGCTCCGAACAGAGCAGCGCCTCACCGCTGGAGTAGAACTCATCACCGACAATCGGGTGGCCGAGCGCTTGCATATGAACGCGCAGTTGATGAGACCGCCCCGTCACCGGCAACAAGCGCACGATGGTGGTTTTCTCTTCTCGTTTCTCCACTTGGTATAAGGTTTTTGACGGTTTACCTGTCTCTAAACACACTTTCTGCCGCGGGCGATTTGGCCAGTCACAAATCAGCGGCAGATCAATGACGCCCTCTTGCTCACTCACCTCTCCCCATACTCGTGCATAGTACACTTTGTGTGTGAGACGAAACTGAAACTGCTTCTTTAACGCACTTTCTGCGCGTTTGTTTTTTGCTAATACCATTAAGCCGGAAGTAGACATATCTAAGCGATGCACCACTTGAATATCCGGGTGCGTCTCTTGCAGTCGTGACCACATGCTGTCGCGATGAGCAGGATCGCGCCCAGGCACAGACAGCAGTCCTGACGGTTTATTGACCGCAAGGATATGTTCATCTTCAAAAACAACCTCCACCCAGGGTTCCCTTGGTGGGGTGTACTCCAGCATGGCCATAAACACTCTCAACTACAATGAATTCCGGCGAAGTATACCCGAAGCCACTCGCAAGGGCACCAGTCTGGCATTTTTTGTCGATTATTAACGCTTGAAAAGAAAGTCTCACTCAAAGTGTAAAAAATATATGACAGACAAAACAAATGTGTTATTCCTTAACAACCTTGACAGGTAATAAATACAATAAAACACAACATTTCACCCATAGGCAGTAGTATGGAAAGTATCACTTCAGCGCCCCCGAAGGCGCGTTTCTCGTTAGCCCACCTTATTCGCTCGTTAGGCCCAGGCATTATGATGGCCGCCGCTGCAGTCGGAGGCTCTCACTTAGTCGCCTCCACCAAAGCGGGCGCCATTTATGGCTGGCAGTTGGCGGCGCTCATTTTGCTCGTCAACGTATTCAAATACCCGTTTTTTCGCGCCGGTGTGCAATACACTATGGGCACCGGCACCAGTTTAGTCGAAGGCTACTCAAAACTTGGCAAACCATACTTGTGGCTGTTTGTCGGCTTAAGTGCGGTCTCCGCTGTGGTCAACACCGCTGCACTGCTGATGTTTAGCGCTAGCTTGCTCGCCTATTTCGTACCCTTTGATCTCTCGATGTCCGTGCTCAGTATCCTTATACTGAGCACCTGTTTAGCGATTTTATTTGCAGGCCAATACAAGGCGTTGGATGCGTTATCGAAAACCATCATGGCGGTTCTAACCATTGCCACACTGCTCGCGGTGTGCATCGCATTGGGTAAACCTGCCGAGCCCGTCGTGGGCTTCGAATCCCCCTCGCCTTGGACATTAGCCGCAATCGGATTTCTCGTTGTGACCATGGGTTGGATGCCTGCACCGATTGAAATTTCCAGTATCACCTCAATGTGGCTAAAAAGTCAGTGTAAGCAGCAAACGGTGACGCCGCGCTCTGCGCTGTTTGATTTCAACGTGGGCTACATAGGGACAGCGCTGCTGGCGATTGTCTTTCTTTCCTTGGGCGCTTTGGTGCTGCATGGGACAGGCGTGGAGCTTTCAAGCTCTGGTGTCGGCTTCTCGCATCAGTTGGTTGGGCTCTATGCAACGACCATTGGTGAGTGGTCACGCTACTTGATTGCTGTGATTGCGTTCTTCTGTATTTTTGGAAGTACGATCACCGTGATTGACGGTTATGCGCGTGTGTTGTCTGAATCTCAACGTTTAGTGCAAAAGCAACCAGACATGAAGAACGGCGTGACGTTGACTTGGATGGTGATCATCTCTGCAGCAGCGCTTGCCATTATCTTGTTTTGGGCCAAAGCGCTACTGCCAATGCTCAATTTTGCGATGATCCTTGCCTTTGTCACGACTCCATTTTTCGGTTTACTCAACTACATTCTAGTGACCAAAACCGATCTGCCTAAGCCGCTCGCAATGACATCCTCTCTAAAGTGGCTCTCCATCGCCGGTCTGATTTATCTGTTCGGCTTTTTGGCGGTCTTTATTTGGTGGAAATGGCTTCTTTAGTCATCGGTTTCGTCATCTTTATTAACGATCAAAAAGGCCCTCAACGTTGAGGGCCTTGTACTAATGCGTTGCTCGCGTTGCGATCACTTAGTTGTGCGCGACGACAATCATACGCAGTGAGTCGAGTTGGTATTGCGCTTGGCGGATGTAACCGGTCAGCGCGGTAATCTGCTCATCAATCGCTTCAATCTCTTCATCACGAATGTTCGGGTTCACCGCTTTCAGGGCCTGCAAACGCTCAAGCTCGCCATTTAGACTCGATTGCATCTCTTTTTGCGCTTGCTCGCGTACGGCTTCCACTTTTTCGACCACCAGCTTGTCACCTGCGGCAATCAGCTGATGCACCTGCGCCTGTACCGAAGAGACCAGTTTAGCCGCAATATGGCGGCCGACCGGGCTGAGCTGACGGTTGAAACTGTCAAACTCCACTTGCGCCGATAAATCATTGCCTTTGCCATCAAGCATGATGCGAATCGGCGTGGTCGGTAAGAAACGGCTGATGCCGGTACGTTTGGGCGCTTGCGCATCCACTTTGTAGATCAGTTCAAGCAGCAGCGTCCCTACGGGCAGAGCCTTGTTTTTCAGCAGTGACACCGCACTGGTCCCCACGCCCTCACTCATCAGCAGATCAATACCGCCTTGAATCATCGGGTGTTCCCAGCTGATAAAGTGCATGTCCTCACGAGACAGCGCCGTATCACGGTCAAAGGTGATGGTTGCGCCTTCGTATGGCAGCCCTGGGTAACTGGGCACCATCATGTGCTCAGAAGGGGTGACCACGAGCGCATTTTCGCCTTTGTCGTCTTGGTTAAGACCAATGGTATCAAACAGGCTCAAGGCGAACGTGACAAGATTCGTATCGCCATCGGTCGCGGCAATCGTATCGACAATCGCTTGCGCTTTCTCACCGCCGTGCGAGTGCATTTCAAGCAGACGGTCACGCCCTTGCTCCAGCTCCGCTTTGAGCGCTTTGTTCATTGCCGCAGATTGAGCAATCACATCATCCAACTCACTAGTATCTCCACTGGCCAGCATAGTAATCAGCGCATCCGACACCTTGTCGTACACCATGCGACCGGTTGGACAGGTTTGGGCAAACGCATTCAAACCTTCATTAAACCAACGCGCCAAAATCGCTTGCGAGGTGCCTCCAAGGTAAGGGACATGAATATCGATATCGCGCTGCTGACCAATACGGTCTAAGCGACCGATGCGTTGCTCAAGTAAGTCTGGGTTGAACGGCAGATCAAACATCACCAGTTGGTTCGCAAACTGGAAGTTGCGCCCTTCAGAGCCAATTTCGCTACAGATGAGAACCTGCGCGCCTCCCTCTTCTTGGGCAAAGTATGCCGCCGCTTTGTCGCGTTCTAAAATCGACATACCTTCATGAAATACCGTGGCACGAATGCCTTCACGCTCGCGCAGCGCTTGTTCCAGTTGCAGCGCTGTACTGGCGCGAGAGGCGATCACCAACACCTTTTCACTGCGTTTTTGCGTGATCTTCTCAAGTAACCAATCAACGCGACTATCAAACTGCCACCAGCTTGATTCGTCACCTTCAAACTCTTGGAACAGCTCTTCAGGGTAGAGATTTTTCAGCGCACGCGCTTCTGGGCTCATCTTGCCGCCAATCATGCCAGAGACCCGCATCGCCGTGGTGTATTGGCTCGGAATCGGCATCGGCACCAAATGCACATTACGCACTGGGAAGCCTTTGATCGCTGCACGCGTGTTACGAAACAGCACGCGCCCCGTACCATGACGATCCATCAAATTATCAATCAACTCTTGACGTGCGGCGGCAATCGCCTGGTCGTCACTGTTGCTCTCGATAATACGAAACAGTGGCTCAACATCTTGCTCAGATAAGAGCTCGGTGATCTGGTTTTTCGCCTCATCCGCCAAGGATTCGCCAGAGAACAGAGCGCTGACCGAATCGGCCACCGGGGCGTATTGCTGCTCTTCTTTGACAAACTCGTCATAGTCAAAGAAGCGATCCGAGTCGAGCAATCTCAAGCGTGCAAAATGGCTTTCACGACCTAGCTGTTCAGGTGTCGCGGTGAGCAGGAGTACACCAGGTGTACGCGCAGCCAAGCCTTCAATCACCTGATATTCACGGCTCGGTTGCTCTGGGCTCCACTCTAAATGGTGCGCTTCATCGACCACTAAGAGATCCCAATCGGCGTCAAGCGCTTGCTCGAAGCGCTTACGGCTCTTGCGTAGAAAATCGAGTGAACACAGCACATATTGCTGGGTATCGAATGGATTATCGGCTTCCGCGAACGCTTCAATGCAACGCTCTTCATCAAAGATAGAGAAATGCAGATTGAATCGACGCATCATCTCCACCAACCATTGATGCTGAAGCGTTTCTGGCACCACGATCAAAATGCGTTCCGCTCGACCCGCCAGCACTTGCTGGTGGATGATCATGCCCGCTTCAATGGTTTTACCTAGGCCCACTTCATCGGCCAACAACACGCGCGGCGCGTGACGACGCCCCACTTCATGGGCGATGTAAAGCTGATGAGGGATCAAGCCTGCACGCATACCACATAAGCCGCGCATTGGGCTCTTGTGCTGCTCATATTGGTTCATCAGTGCACGATAACGGAGCACAAAGTTGTCCATGCGATCGATTTGACCGGCAAACAGCTTATCTTGAGGCTTGTTAAAACGAATCTGGTTGCTGAGCATGATTTCACGCAGCTCGACGTCTTTATCGTCGTTGTCTTCACGCGTACCGATGTAGGTCAGCAGCGACTGCTCCTCAACCACTTGCTCAATGCGCAATGACCACCCTTGTTGGCTATCCACAACATCCCCTGGGTTAAACGTCACACGAGTCACCGGCGCATCATTGCGCGCGTACACGCGATTCTCTTCGGATGCGGCAAACATCAATGTGACCGTTCTAGCATCCAGTGCGACTACAGTACCTAAACCTAAATCACTCTCTGTATCGCTGATCCAACGCTGGCCCAAAGCAAATGTCATCTATCGACTACCTCTTTCAATCGGTCTGTTGTGAGTCGGGGTGCGGCTTATTGATGATAGTGTAGACAATGATTCCCATCATCCCAACCAACAATCAAGATCTGCCCCCAATGCGCCGCTAGAACAGGACTCAAGCCTTTTCCAGCCACACATAAAAAAGGTCGCTAATGGTACTCGAAGCTGTGATATTGGTCACGCACAAACACCTCAATTCTCAACAAATTTTTTGCCACTCTCTGGCTGACATCAAAGTGTAAAAAAGAAGTGGCATTTCTAAAGTGGAAGAGATGGAAACTGACTTATACTTTAAGGGCAGGTGCATCTCTGACAATGGGTTAGCACCTTGGTACTTTCTTGGCTTTACCCCTAACTCGGCACAAGAAATGCAGCCCATTGAGAGAGCGGTACAGTGAACCAAACGGTCAGCACGAAAAACGCTGACTCACTACGTTGATGATCCACTCGGGTTTGTAGCGACGCCTTGTTAGGCGGCATGTTGAATGGACAGGGCAACGCCTAAGCCATGTCAGCTTCCTGCTCACAGAAGGTGTCACTGCAAAATGACTGCAAGTTACCTCACACAATGAGGATACACCTGACATGGCGCACACGCCGTGCTGCGTATGACAGGTAAGCAAGCCGCGCTGCGGCAAGGAGACGCTTATGGGTGATACGGAACGGAAACTCTTCGTTTTAGACACCAACATCCTTCTTCATGAACCTCACGCAATCTACTCATTCCAAGAGCACGATGTCGTCATACCGATGACGGTCCTCGAGGAGCTCGATAAAATCAAAGACAGCAAACGCGATGTGGCTCGCGACGCCCGTGTCGCCATTCGCGCGCTCGAAGCACTGTTTAAAGACGCCACGCCCGATGAAATATCAGAAGGGATCCCCATCAACCGCGATAAAGAAAGCACAGGTCACATCGCCATTTTGGCGGATTTCGAACTGCAAGAAACCGTCAAAGCCTTCGCAGACAAAGCCGGTGATAACCGCATTCTCAACGCCGTACTCTACTTACAAAACAAGCGTGCGCCGCGAGAAGTGATCCTCATTACCAAAGACATCAACATGCGTTTACGCGCCAAAGGGGCGGGAGTACGTTTTGTTGAGGACTATCGCACCGACCAACTGATCGATGATGTCCAATACCTCACCAAAGGTTACCAACAGATCGAAGGGGAGTTTTGGAGCAAGGTCGATGAAGTCGACAGCCAAACCATTCACGGCCGCACTTACCACACATTGCCGCGCGAGCCGTTTGAACCCACTTACATTAATCAATATGTCTTGGACGATTCGAGCGACTTTGCCGGTCGAGTCGAGGACATCACCAGCGACAAGATCACCATTAAAGATCTCAGCCGGGAGCGATTAATGCACCGTAAAGCGTGGGACATCACTCCAAAAAACATTTACCAAGGCATGGCCCTTGATGCGCTACTCGATCCCAATATCGATTTGGTCATACTGACGGGTTCTGCGGGCAGCGGGAAAACCTTGTTGGCGCTGGCCTGTGCGCTTGAGCAGACGATCGAAAAAGGCATGTTTGATAAAATCATCGTCACCCGAAACACGCCCGATATTGGCGAGTCAATCGGCTTCTTGCCCGGCAGCGAAGAAGAGAAGATGATGCCTTGGCTCGCGGCGGTCACCGATACCTTGGAAGCGCTGCACAAACATGATCACTGTACGGAGGGATCGCTCAAGTACATTTGCGACAAAGCCAACATCCAGTTCAAGTCGATCAACTTCATGCGCGGGCGCTCCATTCAGAATGCGTTCGTGCTGCTGGATGAGTGCCAAAACCTCACGGCGTCTCAAATCAAAACCATCATCACCCGTTGTGGCGAAGGGACGAAAATTGTCTGCTCCGGTAACTTAGCGCAGATTGACTCCCACTACCTCACGCCGGTGACCTCGGGGCTTACCTACATGGTCGAGCGATTTAAAAACTTTGAAGGCAGCGCCAATATTCACCTCAACGGAGTGGTGCGCAGTCGCTTGGCAGAATTTGCAGAAGAGAACTTATAACCTCACTAAGCAGTCCTGTCACTCACAACCACATTAAGCATTAATAGTCACAAAAAGCGGGATATTATCTATATTCCGCTTTATTTTTAAAATAATTATTCACAAACAACCATCAGGTATGTTTAACTATTGGCAAATAATGAATACCGATTCAAGGACTGGTGTATGGCTTTTAATCTTCGTAATCGTAACTTTCTCAAGCTGCTTGATTTTACCCCCAAAGAGATCCAATTTTTGCTCGACCTTTCTGCGGATTTAAAGAAAGCGAAATATGCCGGGACGGAGCAAAAGAAGCTCGTGGGTAAAAACATTGCCCTTATCTTTGAAAAGTCATCGACACGAACTCGCTGCGCGTTTGAAGTCGCCGCGTTTGATCAAGGCGCGCAAGTCTCTTACATCGGCCCATCGGGTTCACAGATTGGCCATAAAGAGTCAATGAAAGACACCGCGCGCGTACTGGGTCGCATGTACGATGGCATTGAATATCGCGGTTTTGGTCAAGCGATCGTCGAAGAGCTGGGCCAATACGCAGGCGTACCGGTTTGGAATGGTTTGACCGATGAGTTTCACCCGACGCAAATTTTGGCCGACTTCCTTACCATGCTCGAACATGGACGAGGAAAACAGTTACACCAAATGCGCTTTGCTTACCTCGGTGATGCACGCAACAACATGGGCAACTCTTTGATGGTTGGCGCTGCCAAAATGGGCATGGACATTCGCCTAGTCGCACCGAAAGATTTTTGGCCCGAGGCTGAGTTGGTGGACACTTGTCAAACCATCGCTGCGCAAACAGGGGCAAGCATCACATTGACCGAAGATGTGGCGCAAGGCGTGGAAGGTTGTGATTTCCTTTACACCGACGTTTGGGTGTCGATGGGTGAAGCGCCTGAAGCGTGGGATGAACGCGTGGCCAAAATGACCCCGTATCAAGTCAATGCGGCAACGCTTGAAAAGACCGGCAACCCGCATGTCAAATTCATGCACTGCCTGCCCGCTTTTCACAACGATGAGACCAACATTGGCAAACAAGTGGCCGAGAAATATGGCATGAACGGCCTCGAAGTGACCGAGGAAGTGTTTGAATCTGAGCACTCGATCGTCTTCGATGAGGCAGAAAACCGAATGCACACCATTAAGGCTGTGATGGTCGCCACATTGGGCAGCTAGGATCGAACACAGATCGACACAAAAAACCGCGATGCAATCGCTTGCTCTGCGCAAAGTTCGGCGTATAATGCTCGGCAATTTGTCTGGAGATAGTGAAATATGTCACGTCGTTGGTGTGTTACAAAGCGTGTTACTGCACATAAGCAAACTGGCTTATTGATGCGACGTTTCTCTATCTTCATTGATTTGTAAAGCCTCCCGTTATGGGGGGCTTTTTTATGCCTAACACTTATTCTTTATACCTAACGCATATTATTCATGCCTAACGCATATAACTGGGAAGATGATTATGACAAACTCGCTTTACAACAAGCACATTATCTCCATTCCTGAGCTTTCACGTGAAGAGCTGGAATTGATTGTCAAAACCGCAGGTCAACTCAAAGCTGAGCCAAACCCAGATTTAATCAAAAATAAAGTGGTCGCGAGCTGCTTCTTTGAACCCTCGACACGTACTCGACTCTCATTTGAGACTGCGATTCAACGTATTGGTGGCGACGTGATTGGCTTTGACAATGGCGGCAACACCTCTCTGGCGAAAAAAGGCGAAACCCTAGCTGACTCCGTGCAGGTCATCTCCTCTTATGTGGATGCGTTTGTGATGCGCCACCCTCAAGAGGGCGCGGCGCGTCTAGCGTCAGAGTTTTCTAAAGGTGTACCTGTGATCAATGCAGGCGATGGTGCCAACCAGCACCCGACGCAAACCTTGCTCGATCTCTTCTCGATTGCCGAAACCCAAGGCCGTTTAGACAACCTCAACGTTGCCTTCGTCGGTGATCTTAAATATGGCCGCACGGTACACTCGCTGACTCAAGCGCTGGCGAAATTTGATAACGTTCGCTTCTTCTTTATCGCACCTGAAGCGTTAGCGATGCCTGATTACATCTGCGAAGAGCTCGAAGAAGCCGGTATTCGATTTAGCCTTCATACCGATATGGAAAGTGTCATCCCTGAGCTGGATGTGCTGTACATGACACGCGTGCAAAAAGAGCGCTTTGATGAGTCTGAATACGCCCACATCAAATCGGCCTACATCTTAACGGCAGCCATGCTTGAAGGCGCACGTGACAACTTGAAAGTGCTTCACCCGCTGCCACGCGTCGACGAGATCACCGTGGATGTCGATAAAACACCCCACGCGTACTACTTCGAGCAAGCTGAAAACGGCGTCTATGCTCGTGAAGCGCTACTCGCCCTTGTCCTTAATCCAGACCTTTAATCGCAGGAGACTCCCATCATGGCAAAAGAAAAACAGTTGCAAGTTGAAGCCATCAAAAACGGCACCGTGATTGACCACATTCCCGCGAAAATGGGCATCAAGGTTCTGAAGCTATTTTCAATGGATAAGTCAAACCAACGCGTGACCGTTGGGTTGAACCTCCCTTCCTCCGCACTGGGCCATAAAGATCTGCTCAAGATTGAAAACGTCTTTATCAGTGAAGAGCAAGCCAACAAACTGGCGCTGTACGCCCCTCATGCAACCGTCAATCAGATTGAAGATTACCGCGTAGTGAAAAAGCTCGCTCTTGAGCTTCCACGTCAAGTCAACAATGTGTTTGCCTGCCCGAACAGCAACTGCATTACCCACAATGAACCGGTAGAAAGCAGTTTCGCGGTAATTGAGAAAAAAGACGAGTTTCGCCTTAAGTGTAAGTACTGTGAGAAAGTGTTCTCACGCGAAGTGGTCACTGAGCGCTAAGCTCACTCAAAGCTTAGTCATTTCATCCCCGCCGCTGCGGGGATGTTTCTTTACCCTTCATTTTTTCTTTACTCTTCATTTTTCTTTACCCATCAAGGGATTCACGGCACACTGCTCTATTAAGCGAACGCCTCACTCGTCGAGCACTCGGCCCTGTAAGCGTTACTATCTCATCAGCTAAACACTCATTCAGGAAGAGAGACATGACCAAAGTACTTCATACAGAATCAGCACCAGCAGCGATTGGCCCATACGTACAAGGCGTTGACCTTGGCAACATGGTTCTGACCTCGGGCCAAATACCAGTCAATCCTGCAACCGGTGAGGTCGCAGAAGATATTGCCGCTCAAGCACGCCAATCACTAGAAAACGTCAAAGCCGTAGTAGAAGCATCAGGCTTGACGGTATCAGACATCGTGAAGATGACGGTGTTTGTCAAAGATTTGAACGATTTTGGTACGGTGAACGAAGTGTACGGTCAGTTTTTTGATGAGCACAACGTCGCCAACTACCCTGCACGCTCTTGTGTAGAAGTGGCACGTCTACCCAAAGATGTCGGGATTGAAATCGAAGCGATTGCGGTGCGCAAATAACGGCAATGTTCAGGTTGCCTTAGGGGACTCTAACCTGGGGAACTCTAAACAAAAAGCGAGCCTAGCCCGGCTCGCTTTTTCGCTTTTATTAGCCGCAGATGTTGCTCGGCAAGAGGGTTGATTAGCAAGATTAAGTAAGGGAGAAGATGGGCCCTTCCCCAAGCGCGTCATTCATTCGCCGTACGACTCTCGCACATTGGCAAGCTCACTCACCAGCGCCGCGAACTGAAAGCCTGACTTTGGATCTTGGATTAAGGCGATGTTAGTCTGTCTGTCGACCACCAAAACTTCGCCTCGCCCCTCAGCGCATTCGACCATCATACCTTTTGTAACTTGACACACGTCCATTGGGTGACTCCTCTTTTTTGCCTGTTTACGAGAAGTGCCATCGTCAGGATCACCGTCAGACGCGACAAATAAAAACGGCCTCACAAGGAGGCCGCTCAAATCAGAGTGGTTGGTCGTTATTTCACGAACTCAACACCGGTTTGGATATCACCGTTTAGTGTCTCTAGCATGCCGTCAAGCGCGTCTTTCTCAAACGCACTGAGCGCACCGTAGCTAAGCACTTCTTCAACACCCTCTTTACCCAGTTTCACTGGTTGAGCAAAGAATGGGGCGTGCTCACCATCACCTTCAACGTACGCGTACTCGATGACTTCTTCACCTTGCAGTGCTTTCACCAACGCAAGGCCGAAACGACACGCAGCTTGGCCCATAGAGAGCGTTGCGCTACCGCCACCCGCTTTCGCTTCAACCACTTCTGTGCCTGCGTTTTGAATGCGTTTGGTGAGAGCGGCCACTTCTTCGGCGCTAAATTCCACACCTTCTACTTGAGACAGTAGCGGAAGAATCGTCACGCCAGAGTGTCCACCGATCACCGGTACACGCACTTGACCTGGATCTTTGTCTTTCAATTCAGCCACGAAGGTTTCAGAGCGAATCACGTCCAGTGTCGTTACACCAAACAGACGACGCTTGTCGTACACGCCCGCTTTTTTAAGCACTTCAGCTGCGATAGGCACTGTCGTATTCACTGGGTTAGTGATGATGCCCACTAAGGCTTTCGGACAGACCACCGCGATCTTTTCTGCCAACGACTTAACGATACCTGCATTGACGTTAAACAAATCGGCGCGATCCATACCTGGCTTACGAGCCACACCTGCAGAAATAAGAACAACATCGGCACCTTCAAGTGCAGGTGTTGGATCTTCACCGGCGTAACCTTTGATAGACACAGGCGTTGGGATGTGGCTTAGATCCGCAGCTACACCCGGCGTCACTGGCGCAATGTCATACAAAGCCAGATCGCAGCCTGCAGGAAGGCGGTTTTTCAGTAAAAGGGCTAGGGCTTGACCGATGCCACCAGCGGCACCAATAACAGCTACTTTCATTGTAGTTCTCCTTGAGATGGATCTCTTATATGTATCTTGTAGGGTATTCTGTACTCAGGTGTGTCCAAGCTAAACCAATCACATCCTGATTACAATCAATTAACGTCAGCTTTGCGACCTTGCGCAATCCACTATTAACGTGCTACAAATTTCACGCGCATTATCCCCTGTTCTACCTTGTATGACAAAGGGTTAAGCCCTCTTTTGTCTTTGGCGTTTTTCGCCAGTTTACAGTGATACGCTAGACAGAATTTCAGCTTTTCCATAGCTATAACTGCATAGCTATGCGAGAATATTCACTTCCTGTATAGACACTACTGGTGGAAGAAACATGCGCCATTCAGAAAAACAAGATAGCTTAGTGAGAGCGTTCAAAGCCCTATTGAAAGAAGAGCGATTTGGCTCGCAAGGTGACATCGTTGATGCACTGAAAAATGAAGGGTTTGACAACATCAACCAATCAAAAGTCTCACGGATGCTGACTAAGTTTGGCGCAGTGCGTACTCGCAACGCCAAAATGGAGATGGTCTACTGCTTGCCCGCCGAACTGGGTGTCCCTACCGTTTCAAGCTCACTGCGTGAGTTAGTGCTCGATATCGATCACAACGAGGCCTTAGTCGTGATTCACACAGGTCCAGGCGCGGCGCAGCTGATTGCCCGTTTGTTGGACTCTTTAGGCAAAGCAGAAGGTATTTTGGGCGTTGTCGCCGGTGATGACACCATCTTTATTACCCCAACGCTGAGCATCACGACCAAGCAACTGTTCAAATCAGTGTGCGAATTGTTCGAGTACACTGGCTAACGTTTCATATTATTGACGCTTTTGATGATCGCGCTGACGCTCATTCAGCGTGATCTGTATCACATCCTGATTAAAATCCAACAACCCCGACAAAGTAACCGTAAGCAATTGATTTACTGAAAAAATAATCACAGAACAATCCCTATACATTCTCCTCACAATCAGCCCAAATCGCTACATTAGTTAACATACGTGTAATTATGTGCCAATTTTTTGGTATTATTCAGCCACTTTTTCAACATACGGATTGAAAAAGATGCCGTTTCCAGTAAGAGGAAACGCCCAAAGCAACTACACTTGCTAAGGGGCTAATAATGAATAAGGAAGGGAAATTCATGGCATTGAACAAACTTATTAAAGTCGGTGCGATTGCAGCTGCTGTAATGGGTGCTGGCGCCGTTAACGCACAAGAGTTCATCACAATTGGTACAGGTTCGGTTACGGGTGTTTACTACCCGACGGGCGGCGCTATTTGTAAACTGGTGAACAAAGGCCGTAAAGAACACAATATTCGTTGTTCTGTAGAATCAACCGGTGGTTCGATCTACAACGTCAACACCATCCGTGCTGGTGAGCTGGATTTTGGTATCGTTCAGTCTGACTGGCAATATCACGGTTACAACGGTACAAGTAAGTTTGCTGAACAAGGCCCGTACAAAGATTTACGCGCTATGTTCTCTCTACACACCGAACCATTCAACATCATCGCACGCAGCGATGCGGGCATCGACAACGTGTCTGACCTAAAAGGTAAGCGCGTAAACATCGGTAACCCGGGTTCTGGCGACCGTGCAACCATGGGTGTGGTCATGGAAGCCATGGGTTGGACCAACGACGACTTCAAATTGGCGTCTGAGCTAAAAGGCTCTGAGCGTTCTCAAGCGCTGTGTGACAACAAAATTGACGCGTTCGTTTACGTTGTGGGTCATCCAAATGGATCGATCAAAGAAGCGACCACATCATGTGATGCGAAGCTAGTGTCTGCAACGGGCGAGAAAATCGATGCCATCGTCGCAAACAACCCTTACTACGCATACAGCACAGTACCTGCCGGCATGTACCGCGGCACTGAAAACGACGTAAACAGCTTTGGTGTGGCAGCGACTATGGTGACCACAGCCAACGTGTCTGACGACGTCGCGTACAACGTAGCGAAAGCGGTATTTGAAGATTTCGATACCTTCAAGCGCCTACACCCTGCGTTTGCAAACCTGAAGAAAGAAGACATGGTGAAAGCTGGTCTTTCTATCCCTCTTCACCCAGGTGCAGAGAAATACTACAAAGAAGTTGGCCTACTGAAATAAGCCACTTTGTACAAACCCGGGACATGGCGCTCGGGTTTGTAGCGCCCGTATAAGGGCCGCTCCCAATGTCTCTTTTAGGGTTTCACATTTTTGAAACCCTTCTTCGTTTTATAGTAATAACCCAACGGTACTGAGAATGCAGACCTCGCCGCGCATGGCACGTCGACGATGCAATCAAGGTCACTCTTCCCCACACAATGCCAATACGCTGGGCGGCGCGTGGGCAGGAATAAAGCAATATGGCTTCTTTTCGCTACACTGAAAGAGGCCAATAAAGATTCTGACTGCGACTGACGTCGTGACCGAATGAATCATTTATAACAAGGATAAAGACCATGTCGAAGACAACCACTCCGTCTCCTGATGTGCAAGAAATGGTTGCCCAAGCCGATACTGGCGCGCGTGCCCCTAGTGGCATCGCCGGACGTATCTTATGGTTTGTGCCGCTTTGTTGGTCACTCTTCCAACTTTGGTATGCCTCACCTTTGCCGTTTATTTTCAATTTTGGCGTACTGAACGACACCGAAGCTCGTTCCATTCACCTCATGTTTGCGGTTTTTCTTGCCTTTACTGCCTATCCGGCCATGAAAAACTCTCCGCGCGATACCATTCCCGTGGTGGACTGGTTATTGGCGCTGGCAGGTAGCTTTTCTGCTGCCTACATCTACTTGTTCTACACCGAGCTCGCGGGTCGCTCTGGCGCTCCGACCACCTTAGATATTGTGGTTGCGGTCACTGGGATGATTTTGCTCCTTGAAGCGACACGCCGAGCACTTGGGCCACCATTGATGGCGGTAGCCGCGGTATTTTTACTCTATACCTTCGGCGGTCCTTACATGCCAGACGTTATCGCTCACAAAGGGGCGAGCCTCAATAAAGCCATGTCCCACCTTTGGCTCACCACCGAAGGCGTATTTGGTGTGGCACTGGGCGTCTCGACCTCGTTTGTTTTCCTTTTCGTCCTCTTTGGGGCCATGCTTGAGCGCGCTGGGGCAGGCGCTTACTTTATTAAAGTGGCCTTCTCGCTACTTGGTCACATGCGTGGTGGCCCAGCAAAAGCCGCCGTTGTCGCTTCTGGCCTATCAGGCTTAGTATCGGGCTCTTCGATTGCCAACGTAGTGACCACAGGAACCTTTACCATCCCACTGATGAAACGTGTTGGCTTCCCTGGCACCAAAGCGGGGGCCGTGGAAGTGGCTGCCTCGACCAATGGTCAGTTGACGCCACCAATTATGGGTGCGGCGGCATTCTTGATGGTGGAGTACGTCGGGATCTCTTATGTCGAAGTGATCAAAGCAGCGCTGCTACCGGCGCTGATCTCCTACATTGCGCTGATTTACATCGTTCACTTAGAAGCGTGTAAAGCGGGCATGACAGGCCTACCTCGTCGTCACAATCCGACCTTAGTTCAAAGCCTGCTGTCGTTTACCGGTACCATTTTGGGTCTATGTATCATTAGTGCCTTGGTATACTACGGCGTGGGTTGGACCAAAGATGTCTTTGGTGCTGCGGCGACGCCGATTGTCACTGTCGCCCTACTGGTCGCCTACGTGGCTTTGGTTAAGATCTCCGCCAAGTACGCGCACGAAGGCGCCATCGAGATTGATGCTGAACTGACCGAAGTGCCCGATCCCGGCCCAACGGTGAAATCTGGCCTGCATTACCTGCTACCCATTGTGGTCCTAGTGTGGTGTTTGACGGTGGAGCGCTTCTCTCCAGGTCTGTCCGCGTTCTGGGCGACCGTGTTTATGATCTTTATCTTGATCACCCAACGTCCATTAATGGCGTTGATGGCGAAACAGAGCAATCTGCTTCAGCCGGCAAAAGAAGGCTTCGTCGATTTGGCTGAGAGTCTCGTCTCTGGTGCGCGCAACATGATTGGTATCGGCGTCGCCACGGCGGCAGCGGGTACGGTCGTCGGTGTGGTCACCTTAACCGGTATTGGCCTCGTCATGACAGACTTTGTCGAGTTCATCTCCGGCGGTAACATCATCTTGATGCTACTGTTTACTGCCTTGATCAGTTTGATCTTGGGCATGGGTCTTCCGACGACGGCAAACTACATTGTGGTCTCTACCCTGATGGCTCCCGTTATCGTTACCTTGGGCGCGCAGCACGGCTTGATCATCCCACTCATCGCAGTGCACTTGTTTGTGTTCTACTTCGGCATCTTAGCCGACGATACGCCACCGGTCGGTTTGGCGGCGTTCGCAGCGGCAGCCATTGCCAAATCGGATCCTATCCGTACTGGTATTCAAGGCTTTACCTACGATATTCGAACCGCGATATTGCCGTTTATGTTCATCTTCAACACGCAACTGCTGTTGATGGGGATTGATACCTGGTGGCATCTCGCCTTAACCATCATCTCCTCCATTATTGCGATGTTGATATTCTCCGCCGCGACACAAGGTTGGTGGTTCACCAAGAACAAATGGTGGGAAACGGTACTGCTACTGGTGCTGACCTTCTCCTTCTTCCGCCCTGGTTTCTGGTGGGATATGTTGTACCCAGCGAAAGTTCTTTCACCGGGTGTTGAGGTGGCTCAAATTACTGAAACACTAAAAGTGGGAGAATCGCTCGAATTACGAGTCTCAGGGGAAACTCTGGAAGGGAATATCGTTGAGAAGACGGTACGCTTGCCTTTCGAAGATGACGCGAAATCAGCGGACGATCGCCTTGCCTCTATGGGTCTGATGCTAACCGAAGACGCAGGCAAAATGATTGTTGATATGGTCGAGTTTGGCAGCCCAGCGGAATCGGCGGGCATTGACTTCGATTGGGAGATCCAATGGGTAGTCCAGGATGCCGATCGTCCAATGAAGGAGTGGGTATTTGTCCCTGCTCTGCTTATTTTGATCGCCATGGGTCTCAACCAGAAAAAACGAGCTCGTAAGGAACAGCTTGGCGCCTAATAACACTCATACCAAGCAAAGCCGCGCTCTCTAACGAGCGCGGACTTTAGCGGGTATCAATCAGAGAACTAAACATGTACAAACAAATTCTTGTTCCCGTTGACCTCAATGACAAAGGCTTCTGTGACCGAGCCGTCGAACTGGCAGTCTGGCATGCGAAACACTCGAACGCAGAAATTCACCTGCTGAACGTGCTTCCGGGCATTCACATGTCGATGGTCGCCACTTACTTCCCCAAAGATGCGGCGAAGAAAATGAAGCAAGATGTCGAAACGCAGCTCAAGCAGTTCGCGGCACAACACATTGATGAAGACGTGGTGTACAAAGCCCATGTGGCAGAAGGTAAACCCTACAGCACCATTTTGGACTACGCTGAAAAGCTGGGGGCGGATCTCATCATCATGCCAAGCCACAAGCGTTCAAAAATTGATAAGGTGGTGCTAGGCTCTGTGGCAAGTAAAGTCGTACAGAACTCTCCGATTAACGTTATGGTCGTTAAGCCAAACGCGTAACCGGCGCGCCGCGTTGCGAAACGTCTCCTTTTATCAATAGGGCCCTCAACAGAGCGCCCTTTTTCTTTCCCTTTATTCTTTCTTCTTTCCCTGTTCAACTCCCAGCCCTGAGTCACTACGGCTTGTTCAATAGTTTTTACCTATTGAATTTATCGAATTGTCCAATTTTCTTTAATGAAAATAATTATCAATAATATCTCTATCGACACAACAGAGCATTGGACTTCACCATGAAAAAGACACTGACATTCGCAGCCTTGCACTTTACCATTGCGTTTAGCGTCGCCTACCTACTGACCGGTGATATTTTAATTGGCAGTCTAATCGCGATGATTGAACCTATGGTTAACACCGTCGCCTTCTACTTCCATGAAAAGGCTTGGCAGACACACCCAGCGCTTCGTAAATTAGCCAAATCGACTGGGATTAAAACCACTAGCTTCGCCAGCGTGCACTTTAGCGTCGCGTTTACGGTCGCGTATTTGATGACGGGTAGCTGGTTGATTGGCGGCATCATGGCGGCCATTGAGCCAAGTATCAACACGGTGGCCTACTACTTCCACGAAAAAGTGTGGCAGCGCCAAGACGCGAATTGGCAATGCCACCACGGTGCACACGCATAACGAACAAGGGCCGCTCAGCGGCCCTTATTGCTATCGAAACAAATTCGAGTTACGAAGCCCCTACGCCCCGCGCACTGGAAAATGCGTCACGCACAATGACTCACTTAGCCCCAATTCAAAGTGTTGCTTCTGGCCATCGAGCCCCACTTCCAATGCGTATAGGTGCGCTGGATTGGGATCGTTCACATCATAGTAAACAGGCGCTTCGACTTGAAACAGCGCACTGACCGACTGCGCGCGCACATCCAACGGCAAGTGATAGGTCATGCCATTAAATTTCACCGACGCTGAGACGAGCCCCGCGTTGTAGGTGTGATAATGCAGCGAGACCAGCAATTCGCAGCCGCCGCCATGATGCCATATCTGCTCGGTCGCCACGTGTTCTAAACGTACGTGACGAATAAACTGCAAATACGGCGCATGCCAAATGCCCATTCTCGGATCCGATAAACGTTGATTATCGCTCCCTAGCGGACAAACCTCGCCTTCGGCCTCTTCAATCAACGGCTCATCTTCTTCTAAAAACAGTATCTCAAATCGATTTCGTCCCGCTTGCAAATAGGGACGGATCTCTTTTCGAACCTCACTTTGGCTCCCATCGCAATCAAACAGCGCGACACCATTGAGTCTGACTTCAGCATGGTAATCGATGCCCGACATCACCAAATCCACCGCAGGGAAGGCTAGCATGGCCTCATCGACCTCAATATCGTGCATCAAATGCCACTCTTGCTCAGCAATCTGTTCCTCGCTCATGTCGTCTGGCAACACGGCGCTGAGTGGATTCGGGAACATAAGATCGTCTTGAGGAATAGAGAGATCCGTGAGAGGAGAAAGTTGCCATAAGCCGGCAAGAGATAACTGCATGGGTACGCCGATGATTTATTGAGCCAGATCAATGTCAGTGATTATAAAGCGTAAAAACAACAATGCCAGTCTTGAGACTGGCATTGAAAACAGGCTGAGCGCTGTGAACGTGAGACGACTCTCAATTACTCGTCGTCATCCTCTTCATCATCTGGGTACAAGGCGTCTTCGCCTTCGTAGTAGGTGCCCCATCCATCGTAGATGATGTCGTATTTTTCAGCGAGGTGAACCAACTTCTCTACTTGCGCATCAATGGCTTCTGCGTTTAGTGCTGATTCCATGGTGGCGTCGCAGCACAACAGTTTGTTGCCGTCTTCGTCTTCGGTCTCTTCCGCTTCTAATACTTCAAAGCCCATTTTGAATGCTTCCACTACCGCTTTCTCTAGGGTGTCGAAATCTTCAGCAAACAGGTGGTGTTCAATCTCATATAAAGAATCTGGATCACTGCCGTCTTCGAGTAACGCTTGAATGATGTCGCGAGTCTCTTCTTTTTGAATTTCAATTAACTCTTCAACTGATAGATATTCATCTTCATGAGACATAAAGTGTGCTCCAGATAGTAACAACATTGATCAAAAAATAACGCACCGGACTATGACACGGCTGTGCTAATAATACCACCTAGAATCGACTTTGATCCCGTACTTTCTCTGTTTGCTGCGCTTTCACGCCAGATCATCGAACTTATTAACACTTTTTTATCATTTTGCTGTTTTGGTGTTTTGTGTCGAGGGCGACGATCACGTCAGATCATTCACAATGCGTGTTTATGAGGTGGATCTGAATAGCGCCGAGACAAGTAAAACGAACCTAAACCTCATATTTAGTCATAAAAACTGACTAAATGATGCATATCCATTCAGTATAATCTAACAAACTTCCCGCTGCGCTCTAGCACCGAAAACGCATAGTCAGTCACAATCATGTGAATTTCTCCAAATTCACTCATTAGACATAAAAGCCGCAAACAACGAGCATTAAAGACATATATATAGAACATAATTACATTTGCAGAATTAATGGTTACAAAGTGCGCTTGCATCTTGATAACATTCTTGCCATAAATACGCTCTGGAATTCTGTGTAAGGAAGCAAAATGAGTAAGTTGTACGTAGGCTCTGAAGTTGGCCAATTAAGACGAGTCCTGTTAAACCGACCAGAGCGAGCACTGACTCACCTCACGCCATCAAACTGCCATGATCTGCTGTTTGACGATGTCTTGGCGGTTGAAGCCGCAGGCGAGGAGCATGACAAATTCGCTCAGACACTTCGCGATCAAGGTGTGGAAGTCTTACTCCTGCACGACTTGCTGGTTGAAACGCTCGCCGTCCCACCAGCCAAAGAGTGGTTACTCAATACACAAATCTCCGACCTACGTTTTGGTCCTATCTTCGCCAGAGATTTGCGCCACTACTTGAACGACATGGACAACGAGCACCTCGCGACCGTATTGCTCGGTGGCTTGGCCTATTCTGAGCTGCCGATTCGTTCGTCTTCTATGATGCCTAGCATGCATCGACCTTTGGATTTCGTCATTGAGCCCCTGCCCAACCACCTCTTTACGCGTGATACCTCATGCTGGGTTTACGGCGGCGTCTCACTCAACCCTATGATGAAGCCAGCCCGTCAGCGTGAAACCAACCACCTGCGTGCCATTTACCGCTGGCATCCAGTGTTTGCGGGGCAGGACTTCATTAAATACTTCGGTGATGAAGATCTTCATTACGACAACGCCAATATTGAGGGCGGCGATGTGTTGGTGATCGGCAAAGGCGCGGTGCTGATTGGCATGTCTGAGCGCACGACACCACAAGGGGTTGAGAACCTAGCGGCGACCTTGTTTAAACATGGCCAAGCCAAAGAAGTGATCGCCATTGATCTTCCCAAACATCGTTCGTGTATGCACCTCGACACCGTCATGACTCATATGGATGTTGATACCTTCTCTGTCTATCCAGAGATCATGCGCAAAGATCTGGAGACGTGGCGTTTAAGTGCCAAAGACGATGGCGAGATGCAGGTCGAGAAAGTACCGAGTTTCGTTCACGCCATTGAACAAGCGTTAGGGCTCGATTATCTGAAAATCATCACCACAGGCGGCGATAGCTATGAAGCCGAACGTGAGCAGTGGAATGATGCCAACAACGTCTTGACGGTGAAACCAGGCGTGGTGATCGGTTACGAGCGCAACGTCTACACCAATGAGAAGTACGACAAGGCGGGCATTGAAGTGTTAACCATTCCCGGCAATGAACTCGGCCGCGGCCGCGGCGGAGCGCGCTGCATGAGCTGCCCAATCGAGCGTGACGGCATTTAAATCCGCCCCAAACAAAAGTGCCTAGTTTTAGAGATTTTCTCTCAAAACTAGGCACCCAACCACTCTCTAGGAACTAGGATCTAGAAACTAGGCACTCATCCTACTCCGTCCCACCAACCGTCAACGCATCCAGCTTCAACGTCGGCTGACCAACGCCAACCGGCACACTTTGCCCCGCTTTGCCACACACGCCAACGCCACGGTCGATACTGAGATCGTTACCGACCATGGAGACTTGCTGCATCGCTTCAATGCCGGAGCCAATCAACGTCGCCCCTTTGACTGGGCGCGTGATCTTGCCGTCTTCAATCAAGTACGCTTCCGATGCGGAGAACACAAATTTACCCGAGGTAATGTCCACCTGACCACCGCCGAAGTTTGGTGCGTAAAGGCCTTTTTTCACCGTTGAGATAATCTCTTCAGGCGTGTGCTGACCCGGTAGCATGTAAGTATTGGTCATGCGCGGCATAGGTAGATGAGCATAAGACTCACGGCGACCATTACCGGTCGGCGCTACCCCCATCAAACGTGCGTTGAGCTTATCTTGCATGTAACCTTTCAATACGCCGTTTTCGATTAAGGTGTTGTATTGACCATGCACGCCTTCGTCATCCACGTTGAGTGACCCACGCAGATCTTTCAGCGTGCCATCGTCAACAATAGTACAAAGATCCGAGGTGACTTTGTCGCCCACTTTGCCACTAAAGACCGATGACTCTTTGCGGTTGAAATCGCCTTCCAAGCCATGACCGACCGCTTCATGAAGCAGCACTCCTGGCCAACCCGAGCCCAGCACCACCGGCATCATACCCGCAGGCGCGGCATCCGCCTCTAGGTTGACCAACGCCATGCGAATCGCTTCATCTGCGTATTGATACGCCACTTGCACGCCATCGCTGTCACTTAAGAAGAAATCGTAACCAAATCGGCCACCGCCGCCTGCACTGCCACGTTCACGGCGCTCGCCGCGCTGCGCGAGTACACTGATTGACAGGCGCACCAACGGACGAACATCACCAGCGTAGGTGCCGTCTGTTGCCGCAACAAGCATCTGCTCATGGACACCGCTCAGGCTCACCGACACTTCTTTGATCAGTGGCTCTTTGGTACGAATGTAGGCATCGATCTGTTTGAGTAGCGTCGTCTTTTGCTCTTTCTCCCAACTGTCTAACGGATTGACCGCCGCATAGATGTGTTGGTTGTCAATGCGCTTGAACGCTTGTACCTGAGCATTTTGCCCTTGCTTGGCGATACCGCGCGCTGCGACCGCGCTCTGTTTCAAGCCCTCAAGCTGAATTTGGTCGGAGTAAGCAAAACCGGTTTTCTCGCCTGAGACCGCTCGCACACCCACACCGCAATCGATGTTAAATGAGCCATCTTTGATGATGCTGTCTTCCAAAACCAGTGACTCATGCCAACTGGATTGGAAGTAGATATCGGCGTAGTCAATTTGACGAGTCGCGATGCTCGCTAGCGTCTGTGCGACGTCACTTTCGCTCAGCCCAGCTGGTTTCAACAAGGCATCTTCTACAAGGTTAATGGTCATACTTCGCTCTTAACGTTAATGGTTTGACGAGTCGACAGGCATCGCTTATCGAACCGGAATGAATTGATTGTCGAATCGTGAATGTTGCCCAACGGGCATTGTGCTTCGACAGCTTGCGACCTGTTTTATGTCAATCTCGACGACAAGGTTATCGACCTCACGCGCCAGCGTCGCCACCACTTCGCCCCAAGGGGAGATGACCATAGAATGGCCCCAGGTTTCTCGGCCGCCGTCATGTGTGCCCGTCTGATTGACCGCCAGTACCCAAGATTGGGTTTCAATCGCTCTGGCTCTCAATAGCGCTTCCCAGTGCGCTTGCCCTGTCACGGCAGTAAACGCCGCTGGGACTAAAATCAGCGTCGCGCCGCGTCTGACAAGCTCATTATACAACTGGGGAAAACGCACATCATAACAGATGGATAAGCCAAGGTGGCCAAAGGGCGTGTCGAGTGTGACGATCTCCTCGCCGGGCGTGAAGGTTTCGGATTCGCGGTAACGTCCGTGACCATCGGCAACATCGACATCGAACATATGCAGTTTATCGTAGTGGCCGACAAGGCGTCCGGTGCGGTCGAACACCACAGAGGTCGTGGTCACGCCATTGGCCGTGCGGATCGGCATACTGCCGATGACTAACCACACGCCCCACTGCTGCGCCATGGCGGCAAGCGCCGATTGTAGCGGGCCATCACCTAAAGGTTCAGCATGCTTGTGATAATCCGCTCGCTGACCAAACACCAGTGCGTTTTCCGGGGTAACCACAAGCTGCGCCCCCGCTTTCGCTACCGCTTCAACCTGCTTGGCGATGTGGGCCAAGTTGTCTTGCGGATTCGGGCCTGAGGTCATCTGAATCAGTGCAACTCGTTCCATGAGTCTTCTCCTTATTTAACCGCGTCGCGTAAGCGCTCTGGTAATTTGAATTCCCCTTTACTGCGAGACAGCTCTTTGACAACCGGTGAATCCATCGGCCCTTTCACTTCATAATTGACCTGAGTGAACACTTCGACCACCGGTGAAATCACCGTGGTGATGGCGAGGACATACAGCGCCGTCTGCGGCGTCACCGCAAACGCAGTTAAGACGGGAATGCCTGACGTGATGTCTGGGGTGAAATTCACCTCGGCATCCACCGTGCGCGTGTTAAGGTTGGCTAACCCTTTGATGGTCATTTCGCCCGACACCGCATCCATCCGAATATCGTTGGTCAGGAAGACGCCATTTTTAATCTGACCAGAGCCAGTAATGGAGTTGAACGCCATCCCTTTGTCGAACACATCGGTAAAGTCGAGCTGCATTTTGCGGATGATCGAATCCAAACTAAAGAGGCCAAGCAGACGCGCCGCGCCACTGACATCGGAGATCATTCCTTTGCCCAGCTTCACATTGACCTCCCCCTCCATGGTGCTCACTTGTGTGGCCCACGGAGAACCATCCCACTCCACCTCAGAGCGAATATCAAACGGCGCTCGTTGGATGCCCGAGGAGATACCAAATCGCTCCATGACATCACTGTTGTTTTCGCCCGAGACCGCCAGCGTCATTTGTGTGTGGCTTTGATCGCCGTCCAACGCCCACCAGCCACTCACATCGACCTGGTTGTCTCCGCTTTGGAACGACAGCTTCTTCCACTCTAACTTGTTGTCACGGCGCTGAAGATCCAAATGCGCACGACCCACTTTGTAGCCTTGCACCCAAAAGTCGTCAATCGCTAGAGTAATATTAGGCAATTGGCGATGCAACGCGCGCTCAAAATCGGTGATGAGCGGCGCCTTCTCTAGCGGTTGGGTGAGCGGCTCGAGCAGAGGCTCCGGCGTTTGGCTCAAGGACTCCTCTAACCCTGGCACGTAGATGTGCAAGCGTTCAAAGGCGACGGAGAGGTCGTAGGGCTCAATATAGTTCGCCTCACCGAGTGCTTCTTGGCTGTCGATGGTCATGTGCCAACCGAGATTCTTGCGCTTGGCGGAGAAGTCGACGTCATTCCATTTGATCCCTGCCAGTTCGAGCTCTTTGACCTTGAGCTCTGCCCGTTGTAGCGCGGGGCTCTGTGGCATCCTCATCTGACTGATGACGCCTTCAGAAGTAGACTCGCTTGGCTTAAACGCGACGTCTAACCATTGGTCTAGGCTAAATTTATCAATCCGAATTGACGCATCATGCCCAGTGAACGGCGTGAGCTTGTAGCTACCGCGCCCGACCACGAGATTGGTCGCTTGCAACTGCGGCACATCGTCCGTGATATCAATCTCAGCCTGATATTTGACTTGCGGCAATTGCAATCGGGCACTGATGCTCTGCTGATTGCCAGAGGCTTGCAGCAGGGCTTTGCCCTCCACTTTACTCGCTTTATTGAGTGGATAAGGGTAGTCACTGACGAGGTATTTGAGATCTGCTTCGGTTTCAACCTGATAAGTAAAGCCAACGTCATTAAGCTGAATATCGATGTCACTGCGCCACTGCGCATGGCCAGATAATGGGGTTAACCAACGTTCACCAAGGTACGGCACCAGAGGTTTGACATCCCAGTCGCCAACCATATCAATACCAACCCCGTAGCCTTTGGCGACATTCTCGCCGTGAAAATCAATCCACACGGGCTGATCCAATAGCTCCGCAGAAAGCCCCGCAGCTTGCACCACGTCATTATCAAATTCTATCCGGCCACTGACCGCTTCGAGCGTCATTGGCGGCGTATTGATCGTAACGTGGCTCTGTTTGAGATCCGCATACCCCCAAGCACGCGCCTCTGCGCCGCCGTGAAATGGGATCATCAACTGGAATTGTGAGTCGACTTCACCATCCACTTGCACGGCGGTCAGCGCCGCGCCGACAGAATCAACCAATGGCGAAGCGGTCATGTAGTCACGAACCGCGTTGCCTTGGGCAACCGCGTGCGCTTCAATCTCAATATGGCCATTGGGTGCCAAAGCAGGAATACGCCCTGTGATGCGTTTCGCCTCGACATCCATCAAGGTTGCACTTTCAGAATCGAGATACATCGCATCGTTTTGGAACAGCAAATCCAACTGCAAATCGGTGATGGGTGGCCAAGCGGTGTCAAAACTGAACTTGGCCTCTTTTAACCCCACCCAGGCTTGAAACATACCGTTATTCTGGTGGTAGGGAAAATTGCCCAACTCGCCATACCAAAGCAGCTTGGCCGTATTGACCCGCCCTGCTTGAATCGCGGTCGACAGATAGTCGGTCAAGTTGCGCCCAAGGGCTAACGTCGGTAAATAGCGCCAAGTCTCGCCTGCGTTGTATAGATCCGCTTCACTGTAAAACGAAAGAAAGGGACTTTTTCCGTTGGGAAAGTCGAGACGAAAGGCGCCTAAGACTTGCAAATCGGGCGTCGCCGCGGTGACCTTGTCTGCCCACAAAGACCAACCTTGCTCATCGCGCTGCCAAACGACATCCGCATGGCCTTGTTTGATGTTCAGCGGCGCTTGAAACACCTCACCGTAAGGTAAGACATCGTCAAAAATACTCACTTGCGCGCGCGCTTGATGAAGATCGCCACTCACCGACGCCGTCAAGTAGTGCAGCCCCGGCAAGAGTTCCCATTGCGCCATTTTGCCTTCGCTAAGATCGGCCGAGTAGGTCAGGCTCTGCCAATCTTCATATGCGGACACACGTAAGTCTTCCACTAAGCCGCCCACAGCCAGCGTCTCGATCATGTCGGTGGTGGCGGCGGAGTCTGGCGCCAACTTAATCAAAGGCGTCAGCGCTTGGATATCCAGCTGCGAGACATTGAGTTGCCAATGCTGCGGTTGCCAAGCAAAGGCGATATCGAGTTCTGGCCAAGGGGTATTGTCGGTTAAAAACTGAAGTGAGTGAGCATTCACTTGCCAGCCTTGCTCTTTCGGCTCAAGCTGCACAATGCCAGATTCGAGCAACAACTCGTGCTGCTGACCCTCTTGCCAGATAAGCTCTGACGACAGCAACTCAACAAAGGCATTCACGGGCTTGCTCTGTTCGAGCGTTAGCCAGCTATTAAAGCTCACTTGTCCTTTTTCAATCCCGGTTTCGTTTTTCAGGTATTTGGTCAACCAAGGGGTAATGCGCACATTATCGGCGGAAACATAAAACTCGCCGCTCACATCAACCAGTGAGCCATGATCGATAAAATCCGCTTTGACCTGCGCAGAGTTGAGGTTGCCGTGAACAAAGCTCACTTCTCCATCGGCCAAATGACGGCGACCTTGGTTGCGCCACTGCAAATGGCTGATGTCGAGCACACGCTCATTACCATCAATTCCGAGAAAGAGAATTTTGGAGTCGGTCAGCGAAAAGCTGTCTAGCTGCCTAAGCAGTAGCTGATCGAGCTGGGCGATGACGCTGCGCTGCTCACGCCCCGGATTGAGTTCTGGTTTCGATTCTGTCTGCGTCCACTCAATCGAACGTACATCGAGCGCCAACTGATAAACATTAAGATCAGCCACCACAGGCTGCCATTGCAGCAGCGATTGAATCAGGTCGATTTCTATCTCTACCCGATCGGCAACCACGTCAATCCCGCTGTTTTCTGCCACTTGTGCTTTGACGCCTTGCAATGAGAGTGAGGGATGCGTGTTGCGCCAAAAACCATGAATGCCTTCAATTTCAAAGTCGAGCGCCGTGCCTTGGTTGACCCATTGCTGGATCTCAACTTGAAAGTGATCGAGCTGCGGCAAGGTGATGCGCAGCGCCGTGACAACAATGGCCAATAGGGCCAAGGTTGACACGACTAACCAAAGAAAGAATCTCGCAACGCGAGTTGCCGTTGTGCTCACAAATTGCCTTTACATCATCACGACATCGAACTGCTCTTGAATGTACAGCGGCTCGGCCTGGATTTTCACTTGCTTGCCAATAAACACTTCGAGCTCTGCCAGCGCATGCGACTCCTCGCCTTGCAGGGTCTCGGCCACCGCAGGTGAGGCATACACAACGAACTTGTCGGCGTCGTATGCACGATTCACTCGAGTGATCTCACGCAAGATCTCATAGCACACCGTTTCCACAGTTTTGACGCTGCCACGGCCTTCGCAGGTTGGGCACGTCGAGCACAGAATGTGTTCAATACTTTCACGCGTACGTTTACGCGTCATCTCTACTAAGCCTAGCTGGGTAAAGCCATTGATGTTGGTTTTTACGCGATCTTTATTGAGCGCCGCTTCTAGGGAAGTGAGCACGCGTTTTCGGTGTTCATCTTGGCTCATGTCGATGAAGTCGATAATGATGATGCCACCAAGATTGCGCAGACGTAGCTGCCTTGCGATCGCCTGCGTCGCTTCAATATTGGTGTTAAAGATCGTCTCTTCGAGATTGCGACGCCCCACAAACGCGCCAGTGTTTATGTCGACCGTTGTCATCGCTTCGGTCTGATCAATAATCAGATAGCCACCGGATTTGAGTTCAACTTTTCTCTCTAACGATCGCTGGATCTCATTTTCCGTGTCATACATATCAAAGATCGGCTTATCACCTTCATACAGCTCAAGCTTATCGGTTAGCTCAGGCACGTACTCGGAAGTGAACTCTTTGAGGTTTTCGTACTCAAGGCGTGAATCGACCATGATCTTAGTGATCTCTGTGCCGACAAAGTCACGCAAAATGCGCTGCGAGAGACCAAGCTCTCCATACAACGTAGAGCGCGTCTTATATTTGCTGCGACGCTCCATCACTTTGGACCACAAACGCTTGAGGAACGCGGCGTCTTGCGACAGTTCTTTTTCGTCCGCGCCTTCTGCGGCGGTGCGAATAATAAAGCCGCCGTTCTCATCACAGTAGTGAGCGACCACTTTCTTTAAACGCTCACGCTCTGACTCCGTCTCAATGCGCTGAGAGACGCCCACGTGGCTCGCCCCCGGCATAAAGACAAGGTACCGGGATGGCAAAGTAATATCGGTGGTGAGACGTGCCCCTTTGGTGCCCAGCGGGTCTTTGACCACTTGCACCACAATATCTTGCCCTTGACGGACAAGCTCAGAGATATCGCGCACCTGAAACTGCTGTTTCTCATTTTCCGCCACACATTCTGTGTGAGGAACAATATCTGACGCGTGAAGAAACGCGGCTTTTTCCAAGCCGATATCGACAAAAGCCGCCTGCATGCCTGGTAGCACACGGCTCACTTTGCCTTTATAGATGTTTCCAACAATCCCTCGTTTTGATTCACGTTCTACGTGGATTTCTTGAAGACTGCCGCCTTCAATCATCGCGACACGAATCTCACTTGGGGTGACATTGATCAGCAACTCTGCACTCATGGGCGCACCTCAAATCTAGTTATAAGAATTCTTTTAAGAGCTGGTCAGTTTCGAATAATGGAAGTCCTACGACAGCGTGATAACTGCCTTCAATACGAGTGACAAAACGTCCGCCAATACCCTGAATACCATAACTGCCCGCTTTATCGCACGGTTCGCCGGTGTGCCAATATTGTTCTATTTCTTGCTCTGACAATGGCTTAAACCATACGTTTGTTGTCACGACAACACTTTCACTTCGCTCGCGGCTCACTAGCGTGACTGCGGTCATCACTTGATGGGCTCGTCCTGACAACATGGATAACATCTGCTTGCAATGGGCAAGGTTTTCTGGCTTTTCCAGCACTTGCCCATCACACACCACAATAGTGTCGCTGCCTAACACGACGGCGTCTTCACGCAGCGCAAGCCCCGCCAAAGCTTTATCTTTAGACAAGCGAGTAACATAGTCCTGCGCTTGTTCCTCTGACCGTTGGGCTTCTTCCACATCGGTCACCAGCACCTCAAACTCTACCCCGAGATGGGTCAGTAGCTCTTTTCTGCGTGGTGAGCCTGAGGCTAACACTAATGTGCGCTTAACTAACTTGCGTTTAGCTGTGTTCATTTCACCTTCCAGCCCCTTGCTAACGGACATGCCAATGACGGCGAACTTTGCGCATCAATAGGAACATCCAAGGCCACAAGATGCAGTTGATCGCACCGCTCCACAGCGACATTGGATTAAACGTGACATCCTGCACTAGGTATTCACCACAGAATATCAAGACATCCAGTCCCATCGACATCACGCCAACCAAAATCGCCTGCTGCCACAACGCCATATTACGAATGACTAGGAAGTTGAGCGCCACCACATAGATGATGATCGACATCATCATGCCGCGAATACCGAGCGTCGAGCCAAGCAATAGATCCCACAATAAGCCCACCACCAACGCCGTACCGACGTTGACGCGATGTGGCAACGCCAACACCCAGTAGCAGGTGACAAGAAGCAACCAAGAAGGACGCAGCAGTTCCAGCACACCCGGCCAAGGAATGGTTTGCAGAGTGAGAGCGATCAAAAAGGAGACACCGACCACCAACTTACCTTTAAGAAGGCTATTGCTCATTGCTGGCCTCCTCACCGTCTGGTGGGGTCACCGCTTGTATTTTTTCCTGCCTTGAGTCGTTTGGCCAAATCAACAGTAGATATCTAAGTCGTTCAAAATCAACCACAGGCTCTGCTTCAATTTGAGCAAATTCGCGCGACGTATCTCGATCGACACTCGCCACATGAGCAACGGGGTAACCTTCCGGATAAACACCGCCTAAACCGGACGTCACTAAGAGATCCCCTTCTCGAATATCCATACTGATCGGGATATGATCGAGGTTAATGCCGTCAATCTGCCCATCGCCCGAGGCAATGACACGAATATCATTGCGGATCACTTGCACAGGAATCGCACTTTGGCTATCCACAAGCAGCAACACTCGGCTGTTGTGCGCAGAGACATAAGTCACCTGACCGACAATGCCTTTTTCGTTGGCGACCGGCTGCCCAACATACACCCCATCGATATGCCCTTTATCGATCACCACTTGATGACGATACGGTGAGGTATCCACGGCCATCACTTCCGCGACTGCCTTGCGTTCATCACGAATAAATGAAGAGCCGAGCAACTTACGTAATCTCTGGTTTTCTTCGCGATACTGATCCAAAAGCAGCAGATCATTTTTTAAATTGAGCACTTCACGTTTAAGCATTCGGTTGCTTTCCACGACGTCATGACGTGTGTTGAACCGCTCGTAAACGCCGTCAAACATCACACGAGGAATATCGGCTAAGTACTGAATCGGAGCGACCATACTATTGAGAAGGTAACGAAATTGTGTAAACGCACCTAAACGACTATCAGCCAGCATAAGGCTGGCTGATAAAATGACGGCAAAAAACAAGCGTAATTGAAGTGAAGGTCCTCGGCCAAATATCGGCTTCATTAACTCTGAGTTCCTAATTTAGGCATAACGCCTCGCCATTATTCTTCACTAAATAGATCGCCACCGTGCATGTCGATCATTTCCAACGCCTTACCACCACCGCGTGCAACACAAGTCAATGGATCTTCTGCGATCACCACTGGGATACCGGTTTCTTCGGTAAGCAGGCGATCGAGATCTTTCAGCAGTGCGCCACCGCCAGTCAATACCATGCCGTTTTCAGAGATGTCGGACGCAAGCTCTGGTGGACACTGCTCAAGGGCAACCATCACCGCCGATACGATGCCCGTCAGCGGCTCTTGCAGCGCTTCAAGAATTTCGTTGGAGTTTAGGGTAAAGCTGCGCGGCACACCTTCAGCAAGGTTACGACCACGGACTTCAATTTCAACCACTTCATCGCCCGGGTACGCCGAGCCGATCTCGTGTTTGATCTTTTCCGCCGTCGCTTCACCAATCAAGCTGCCGTAATTACGACGGACGTAGTTGATGATCGCTTCATCAAAACGGTCACCACCGATACGCACTGACGATGAATACACCACACCGTTCAGCGAGATCACCGCGACTTCTGTCGTACCGCCACCGATATCGACCACCATAGAGCCGGTCGGCTCAGAGACACGCAGGCCAGCACCGATTGCCGCTGCCATTGGCTCGTCAATCAAGTACACTTCACGCGCGCCCGCACCCAGTGCTGACTCACGAATCGCACGACGCTCAACTTGGGTTGAACCACAAGGTACACACACTAGTACACGTGGGCTTGGCCTAAGCACGCTGTTGTCGTGGACTTGTTTAATAAAGTGTTGCAGCATTTTTTCGGTCACGTAGAAATCGGCAATCACGCCATCTTTCATAGGACGAATCGCTGAGATGTTTCCCGGAGTACGACCTAACATTTGTTTTGCTGCATGGCCAACCGCAGCCACGCTTTTACCTGCACGGTTACGATCTTGGCGAATCGCCACAACGGAAGGCTCGTCAAGAACAATGCCCTGTCCTTTAACGTAAATAAGAGTGTTGGCAGTACCTAAATCGATAGATAGGTCATTTGAAAATATGCCACGAAGTTTTTTGAACATATTCTTCGCTCGTCCTGAAAGAATTATAAGATAGAAAATTGCACTAAATGTACCAATGCCTTGCCACTACAGCAAGGCATTGACGTCTAAACATGGGTAGAAACCCGCAATTTCTAACAGATTCCTAACGAAAGTCGAAAAATATCAGGCTCACTCATTCTTCTCGCTCCACCAGATAACCCGGTCATTGCCTCGGTACAAGCCAAACTGGACAATGCCAGAGGTTGTGGTTGAAAAGCTGCCGTCTAAATCGTCGTCGATTTGTAACCAAGGTAAGCCTTGCGTATCCATGTTGAAAGAGGTGGTTATTTTGCCCACATCATTGGCAAAAGGTTTACTGAAGGAGAGCCAAGTTAGACCGTCCTCGACTGAAGGCGAACCTGACCCCGACGTTGATTCAAACTCAACCCCCACTTGGCCAGCGGCCGTAGGCTCGCTCGTTACCACCGTATAATCGCTCGATGAAAAGTCAAAACGGTTTACCGAAACAAACGAGGTACACGAATCATCCGTGTTTCTTGTAAATTGATTGTTTTCAAAATACTGCAGCTCTAACTTCTGCTGTAATGACCTCAATTCAGAGCCGTAGGTATCGTGGATGACCAACTTACCCCAACGTAACCACATCTCACTATCAATATCCTCAAAGACATAGGTTTGGCATTCGCCTTCATCACTGGTTTTGTAGCAAACATTATCACCGTCATAAAAATCAGAAATACTCAACTCTAAATCAAACGTCGCCTGAAATGGCTCTATAGGCCCCGATGGTTTTTCATATTCCAGTCCTTCATCAACCAACTCAACAAAGAAACGGTCTTCATCCAGTTGCTCGACTCTCGCTATACCCTTACTTTCGATGTCTAAACCCGCACTCGATACATAAGAGCGATTGTCCCAATAGTTGTTATAGAGGAACCACTTAGGATCTAAATAATTGAATATTTTGCCGCCACCTACTGACTTCGGGGACATCCACAGCCCTGGAGCTGTGCTGTAAGAAAACGGCTGACCCAGATAGGTAAAGACATTACAGCCGGCCTGAAGCTCTGGTGTGGTCGCTGCAATAGAAAAATAGGCGGGGTAAAAGCGCCCGACATTCTCCGAAGTCGCGGAGGGAATTGGGTAGGCGTTGCTGCCATTGAAAACCTCAGGGGGTGTAACCGTGAATTGAAACACGCCAACTTCATCAACACTTTGCTTTACAGTATTAACGCCACTCTCTATCGGTTGATGATCGTAGCTGGACTCCCCAAGGTTGCCGGGCACGCCGTCACTTGGCGCAATAACTTGGTGGCTGATGACCATATTGCTGTGTTGATAGTTGGGTGTGACCACATCCCCTTCACCAAAAGCAGTAACATTAAGCTCAAAACTTTGTCCAGCTTTGGCAAACAGGGCGCAGCTCACATCAGCAGCAACACACTGACCATTGTCACCGCTGTCATTGATAGCCTCGACCTGCAAATACTTGGGGAAACTCACAAAACTATCACTGCCTGTCATCACAAGGCCAGCTTCATCGTCGACACCGGCGTAACGAGCATTCAACGCTACCATGCCAGCGTCTGGGTAGTTTAAAGGAATTTCCGCCTTACCTTGGCCGTCAAACGTAATGTCAATTGACGTAGCTCTACTTTCATTGATGCCAATCGAGTTAAAGGTATCTGTCAGTGTGACAACGGGCTCCCCGACTATCTCTCCCTCAATTAGCGCAAAGTAATCACTCCAGAAATCAACCGTTTTGGTTTCATTTTCGAAACTCGGCACACACTGTTGGGCACTATTACTTTTCTCAACCGCTTGAATGAGTGCCACCACAGGTGCATTCGCAATCTTATCTGGCACTTCGACTAAAAAGCCACTGTCGACGAAGGTAAGGTCACAGTTGTTTTCACTCCAGCCATTTCCTTTATTACATAAGTTAGTCGAAAAGGGCTTTGCGGTCGGCGTTGATCCCGATACACCTAACGTCAAGGTACCCGGCTGATTTTTACGAATATCAAAAGTGGCAGAACCGCCTGAAAAGGTCACGACATTGCCACCTACCCATCCCCCACCGCCAGAGACACTATTAGGCGTTAGTGTCGCCGTCACCTGGCCGGTATACAACGAGCTACAATCGCTATCTAGACACGCTTGGATGGTGACGGATTCTGCGTTACACGTTAACTCTTCGCCGGTATGCGTGATTCTAAAGTGATCGATCTGCTCTTCGATCGGGCTCGATTTCAATGCGCAGACTTGGAAATTGTCAATCTCATGCACATTCGTCGATCCACCCGTCGAGCCAGTAATCGATAGCAAGAAATCTTCTGGGACTGAAGACTGATTGTATTGCGCGTCCAGAACATTAATTGGGCCAACAATCGTTTGCCAACTACCTGCCCCTATCTTGCGCGAGATTTCTACCTGTGACTCATTTTGCTGTCGAGAGTCCACCACAATCTTATAACGATGGGTAGACCCAGAGTTATTGCCATCCACCTTAGGATTCAAACACTCTCCATTAGTGTTAGTCTGGCCGTTGTTACACGCACCCGCAAGGTAACGATAACCACTTTCTCCACTACCAGAACCACGCAGTGCTACAGACTGTCGGCGACGACCTGGGCCATTGCGGCCGCCTTCGTTCGAGAAATTCCCATACTCATCAATACCCAAACCAAGCCAACCACCAGCAAAGCCGGGCTCATTGGGTTTATAACCATAACCAAGCGGACCGCCGAACGCTCCTGCCTTTGGAGTTACCCCTGAGTCAGACAGCACCACCGCAATACCATCCGCGCCCGAACCGCCGTAGGCAAAGTGATCAAATTCAATTTCGACCAAGTTATCTTGGGCTGGGAAGAGACGCTGGTATGTCGAAGAAGTCGCTTGATTTCGAACCGCTTCAGTAAAGCGAAGTCGATTACTGATCACTTGAGGTTGAAATGTCCCTTTACTGGTGGATGTGACCCAAAGGTCAGACAATTGTCCCGAGCTGAAATCATCGGTAAAACATTGCAATACAACCGTGTCGTCACACAAATGCCTCTGTCTATAAAGCTGAGTGACTTGTTGATTTGTGAGCGCGCTATCAAACAGTTGAACCTCATCTATCGCACCGTCAAACGCTCGCCCTGCATAATTTTGATCTTGTCCAATTTGGAACGGATTGGCGTTTGTTCTCAAAGAGCGAGTTTGATTAGACGATGAACTTGCCGCAACTTCTCCGTTAATAAAAATCGTCGCTTGTGAGTTCTGAGAGTTGTACCGCAACGTAATGAATGACCATGTATTCAACGGTAAGGCATTCGAACTGGTTAACGTTCTTGTACTCCCATTAGACTCTTGCCACCACCAAAACACTTTGCGCGTGCCATTTAGGTGGACTTCGAAGTTGGTGTCTTTTGAGAATATACTGTGCAATCCGTTACCGTTGGGTTGCCTTGTCGGGTAAACCCAAGCCGAAGCCGTAAATTCAGTGGAAAAATCGAGTAGGTTGTTGTCGGGTACCTCGATGTATTGATTGTTGTCGTGGTTAAAGTAGCCGTAACCACAGGTCCCCATCTGATCGATAGCTGGCAGCGCTGGTGTCGAGGTGGCGGTCAGCGCGCCATTAAGCGCTCGGCCATGAAGATTATTTCCTGATACGTCTTTCACTTCACCAACACTTCCACTCCAACTACTTTCCTCAAGGTGATACCAAGCAATGGGTTCAGGAAGCGGCAACACCCCACACGCATTGGCGGGTATCGTTTGGTACAAGCAGGTGCCGTCAACCGTACTTCCTCCGTTTACTTCAACCGTCCCCCAGTTTGGTTGACCCGCGGTAACATTCCCCACAATGTCAGAGCCGTTGTTGAGTATCACCCGATTGTTGGTACTGGTGAGGTCACCATCAACAAATGAATTGTCCACCGTCACATTGCCGTTAGCACTGACATTACCAAACACTTCTGAGCTGTTGATCGTCACACTGTTGTTAGGCGTTGATATATCACCAACAACACTGGAATCGTTAATAGTGATATTGCCATTGGCACTGACATTACCAAACACTTCTGAGCTGTTGATCGTCACACTGTTGTTAGGCGTTGATATATCACCAACAACACTGGAATCGTTAATAGTGATATTGCCATTGGCGCTAATATTACCAGTCACCTCCGCACCTGAAATGGATACACGATTATTAGGCGTGGTGATGTCTCCCTCTATTCGCGAGTTTGGCTGCACCGTAATATTGCCGTTGGCGTACACATCGCCCGCAACCTGACTGTTAGTAATGGTTACCGTACTATTCACGGAGCGCACCCCACCACCCAATGCACTATTAGTAATAACAACGTTGCCACCGGTGTCTACGCCGCCATTCATCTCCACTCCCGATAGAGACACTGTGGTGTTTTCTGCCGTAAAACCGCCAAAAAGTCGATTGTTGGCTCCTTGCCACTGAAAAGAGCCATAACTCGATTGCAAGCTGATACCGTGCGTTTCGCTACCAATCGTATTACTGCCAGAAAAACTAAAACCTCCATCTGCTTTCAATACGGCTTTCGAACTGGCGATGACGCTGTCGCCACTATTTAGTGTTACAGTGCCATCGCGGCATATATAGACAATACCTTGCGCGCCAGTGCTATATGTCCAGCTCTTAGAACAAGGAGGAAGCAAACGCTCATCTGCGTCTAGCGACAAAACATATTCTTGCGCATACAACGGCGCTGAAAGTAGCAGAGCCAATAAGATTGCCAGTCTAGCTATCACTACGCACTCCCACTTTTATTACCCGTTGCATCATCCAATCACCCACTTGGCATTGCCCCTTAGCTTCGAGTTGGTACACTTGAACAGCATTATCCAATTGACCAACGTACTGGCAACTGACCTTAGCATCGCATTGCGCCAACCCTTCACCGATAAACGATAGGGTTTGAACCGTATTGGCATGACAACTCCCATCCGTTGTACTTTGATAAAAGCGACTGATTTCAATATCCGCCGCTGAGCGCGCAGCCATCTCAGCACGCGTGCCAATCACAGCAGCCACTAATTGGTCACTGTTTCTCTGTTGATTTTGGTTCGCAACCACAGCCACAAAGCTCACCACTACCACAATGATGAACACCACCAAAATAAGACCGCTACCTTGTTGTCTACGGCGTGTTGTAGATAAGCGCATCATGATCAAACCTGACTTCTTCTCCGTTGGCTGAAAAGGTCAACTCCATTTTCACTAAGCCATTTCTCTGTAACTTTGGGCTCTCAATCGCGAATGCTACGCTGGACACATTTTCTGCGACCTTTACGCCATAAGCATCGAGCAAAGCTGGCGTTAACGCTGCTCGGTCGATTGGATAGCCTTCATATCGATATAGCTCACTATTACGTTGGCAAAAAGCCACTGGTTGACGATAAAAATAGACACGTTTGGCAGGGCTAGAGGTCGTGAAACCGGTCGCTTGAGTCAAGCTGACATTTACCATTTGAATATCATTAGGTGCACTAAAATCCACATCTGATGCAACCTCGGCAATCTGGTTGACCCCCGAAATATCATCTCGCAGTTCTGCTGCATTCGTTGGGTAAACAACCAAACGTTCACCCGCTTGGATCGTTTTTTCAAGCGGTAACACACGAATCGAGGATGAAGCCGCACTGGGGGAAGCAAGTTCCATATAAAGCCCACTATTAATAATAGGCAAAATTTCAATGCAACTGCCCTCGACGATGACACTGTTGGGTACCGACTCACGAATTTCGCGCCGCAACCGTTCGGTGACAAAGCGACCTTGTTGAACTAACGCTTCTCGAGTTGAAGTATCAGAATACAAAACCAATGATTGTCGGATAACTTCACCAAGAAACAATCCCACAATAGACAACAGAATGATTGAGATAACCATTTCGATCAGTGTGAAACCTTGCCAACGTCTCATCAGTAGTTGCCTCGCGTTGCAGCAAAGGGATAGCGGTTATTCTGGCGATCAAAAATGATGATCATCACACGCTTATAGTGCGTAATGGTATCTTGGCTCTCTATCACTGACATCACACCCGCACTGTCTTGCTCATACATGACGTCTATCGATACACGATAGCCTCGATAACTCTCATCCAGTTCAATATCCAGCACATCTTCAACCGGGCCATTATAGCCTTTGAAATCATCCACATCGTTGTACTCTGACTTCAATGTTTCACCGTCATCACCCAGTTCATTGGGTTCTGTGCACAATACACCTCCAGATGCAGTAATCGTACACTCTGGCAGTCCACCGTTAGGACCTGAGTTTTCATCAAACTGCCGCCCAAGAATCTCATCGAGTACGGCTCGACCTAACTCCGCAGCTTTGACCGCCGCTATCTGATCTGTGCTCTGTTTGCCCCGAGAAAATAGCGCAGTCGTTACGCCGGTAATCGCGATGGCTGTGACCACTATCACGATGACCATTTCCACCAGCGTAAAACCGAGCGCTTTAGTTACACGCATAAATACCGCCTTGGGAATTGATGCAGATTGTGCGAGAAACGCCCGATGAAGACTGCATCGTCAACATACAACTCGTGTTGGCGCACTGCTGAGGTTTACCTAAGCTATCGAAATCAATAAATGAGGTGCCGGTATTCGTTGACAGTGCCAAGGTGATGCCCTTTTCTCCAGCATTGACATAACTGCTGTCTTTTATCAAGGCTGTACTGCATAACTCTTCTGTGTTGGGTAGCGACGCATCCCCTGCTTCCGAGCCATCCACCCGCCAACGGTTACAATAACCATTCCGGTGCATGGCTCGAAGTTGAGTTAAACGCAATGACGCCAATAACTCACTTTGCACTAACTGCACATCCACGCTGTTTTTGCCAAAGTAACGACTCGATGCATACACTGAAACGATCGCGATCAAGATAATCACGACAACCAATTCAATAAAAGTGAATCCCGTATAACGATGACGTTTCATAAAGATGTTGAGTCGAAGAGTGTTACGTTGAGTATAACGTAAAGCAAGGAATAGCTGTTGATTTTTAAGGAAAGATTGGGATGAAAAGGACGTAAGAAAAAGGCCAGCGATGCTGGCCTTTTCTGATTAACAGTCTTTACTAACCGTGATCGTTGGGGCGGAAGCTGATGCGTTAGTTGAGTATGTGACAAAACAACCAGTATCACTTGCACTACCAGAGAAACTATAGTGTACGGCCGGGTCAGCAGTAGAACCAGCACCTGATACTTGAATCCAGTCTCCATCGGTATCTTCTAATCCTTCAACGGCATTACCTATTCCATCTGCTGAAGCTGCAGGGTAACCAAAAGTTAGGGCTATTCCATCTGCACTTGAAGCCGCTGTTACAGTCTCTATAGTCTCCTGCCCATTAATTGCCGCGCGACCGTATACAATACCAGAAGCACCAGCCATCGCGCCTTTGAGACCTTGCAAAGAAGATGCACGAGCATCTCCTTGCAAATTCAAAAATCGCGGTGCTGCGGTAACCGCAAGAATACCTAGAATAACAATTACCACCACTAGTTCGATTAGGGTGAAACCGCCTTGTCTTTTCATAGTTAGATCTCTCTATAGTGAATATCCGCAGGGTTACTGCAAAGTTACGGTCACACGACCAGTTTCAATCTCATACACAAACTCGTGCTCGCTACTGCCTTCTTGCTGAACATAGGTGCAAGTGGAGGCCGAGCTATCGGCTTGCGCAGAATACTTTATATTCGAGTCACTGCTTGCATCCGCTACAGTGCCAACTCGTGGGGGATTTTGCAATAGGTTGTCCATCAAGTCGATGCAGGCTTGGTCGGTCAAACTGGTTGGGTAGTCGACGTTGTTGCTGTTTAATGCTTGCGGGTAACCATCACGAAAACCGGTATCCGTACCATTGCTGGTTTTTGAGCGTGTTAGCCAAAACTCCACACCATCGTAGTTGACCGTATTGTAGGTTTCGGAGTTGATGCTCACTGACGGTCTAGCCTCCGCTTCCCACTGCGCGCGGGCAGATAATACGCCCGTGGCAAATCCACCAGCGACACCTTCAATACTGGCTTTTTTCGCTTCATCCGTCACGTCGAGAAAACGTGGTAGCGCGGCGACAGCCAGTAGGCCGACCACAACGATCACCACAACGAGCTCCACCAAAGAAAAACCAAACTGTTTGTTAGACATATATGCAACCCAGTAATTAGTACGCCGTATTATACGGATAAAACATAGATACGCTACGAAAGATGGCGATTATACCGACCTATCGCGCCAGAAAAACGACCTTAGTCAAAAACTTACCGTTTTTTAAGCTCATCACGATCGCTTGATCGGACGAGTAATCATAATGGCAAATATAACCCCGCAAATCAGATTCATCTGAAATATGCTGCGGAGTTTGCCGTAATACTCTCTCTTCAGGGTAGAGTGCGCGATACCAGTACGCGCAATCCACATCCCCTTGCTCGTTAAGGGGCAGTACCCACCCCTTAGCGGAAAAATGCACTTTACGCTGCTCAATCGTGAGCGACGTTGGCTGCTTGGCGAGCAACCATTGCTGTCTATAGTAACTGGCTCGCTCCACAATCCGCTTGGAGGCCACGGCAAAGGCGGCGTCGTCCGCTTGATGTTCAACATCTTGCCACACCATACTGTACGTCATGATCAAGATGATCACCAACAGTAGCCATATCACCAACCGTGCCCGCTCGATCACCATGACGCTATCCTTTGATTGCGTCCAACATGCCCCACATCGGCAAGAAGATCCCGAGTGCCAATATCAAGACCATGCCCGCCACCACCACCAGCAAGAACGGCTCTATACGTGCGGTTAAGGTTTTTAAATCGTAGTCCACTTCTCGGTCATAAAAATCAGAGACCTCCATCAACAAGGCATCAATGCGCCCCGTCTCTTCCCCCACCGACAGCATTTGAATCACCAATGGGGTAAAAATGCCACTATTAACGGCAGTGGAGGAGACGGTACTGCCTGCTTCAATTGCCGCTTTCATCTCCATCAAACGATTTTCTAAATAGCGGTTATCCAGCGCCTCGGCGGATAACGCTAATGATTGGTTAAGCGGCACGCCCGCCTTGAGCATCAGAGCAAAAGTTCGTGAAAAACGCGACAGCAGAGCGCGATTGATAAGCTCTCCAACCACCGGCATCCTCAGGCGAAATTTATCCCATTTTTCTCGTCCATTATCCGTCCCTACCCAAGAGCGAAAGGCAAACAGCGCCGCGACAATCGCAGCGACCATCCAAGTCCAGTAGTTGACAAAAAAACTGGAGGTGGAGATCAAGATTTTGGTTGGCAGCGGCAAGTCGACGCCAAAACGGGCAAACATACTGGAGAACTGTGGGATCACTTTGACGTTGAGAACAAACATCGCCACGGTGATAAACACAATCACAAAGGTCGGATAACGCATCGCGGTTTTGATGCGTTTGCGGGTTTCCACTTCTTGCTCGTAGTAGTTCGCCAGTTGCAGCAGCGCTTGGTCGAGGCGACCTGTGTTCTCACCGACCCCAATCATGGAGACAAACAGCGGGCTAAACACCTTAGGGTGCATTTTCATCGACGCAGACAAACTGCGACCGTTGGTCAACTCCTGAGTCACCTCTTCTAGCGCTTCGGTAAGCTGCTTGTGAGCACTGTTTTGCGTCAAGCCTTTCATTGAGCGCAGTAACGGCACCCCTGCTTTGGTCAGGCTGTACAACTGACGACAAAAAATCACCAACACTTCCAGCGGTACACTGGGAGTGAACAGCGCTTTCAAATCGATGTTAAAGCCACTACTGCCGCCCCCTAACGATAGCTCGGTGGGGATGATGCCTTTGTTCATCAACTGCTCTGCGGCGGCGTCTTGTGTCGGCGCCTCTAGCACCCCCGACACCGATGCCCCTTCTAGATTACGCCCTTGGTAACGATAACTCGGCATAGCTCACCTTAGAGATAAATCGCTTGGTTAAAGCCAGAGGAGTCGCCTTCGCCAAGCCCCATCACTTCATCCAAACTCACCACACCTTGCAGCGCCAGTTCCATCGCGGAGGCAAGCAGCGGCTTGTAGGTTTTTGATTGCCTTGCCACTTGAGCAAAGCCAACGGCGTCATTGGCGCGCAGTTTGTCCATCATATCAAGTTCAAGTTCGAGCATTTCAAACACACCGATACGACCACGATAACCAGTCAGGTTGCAGTTTTGACAACCACGACCACGCACAAACGTCGCCTCCGCTTGATTCGGAAAACGCTGAGCCAGCCATAACTTGCGACTCTCATCGGGCGTCTCTTCTGTTTTGCAGTCTGGGCACACCTTACGCACTAGACGCTGCGCGACCACGGCTCGCACTGAGCTGGCAACCAAGTAGCCCGGCGCCCCCATATCCATCATGCGCAGCGCACTATCAATGGCATCATTGGTGTGCAACGTGCTGAGTACCAAGTGACCCGTCAATGCAGCTCGCAGGCCAATTTCCACCGTCTCTTGGTCACGCATCTCACCAATCAAAATGATGTCTGGGTCTTGACGAAGGAAGGTACGCAACACCGTTGAGAAGTCTAAATCTATCTTCGGGTTAACTTGAACTTGGTTAACCCGTGGCAAGCGATATTCCACCGGGTCTTCGGCGGTGATGATCTTTTTCGCTGGGCTATTGAGCTCGCTAAGTGCGCCGTACAAGGTGGTGGTTTTACCGGAACCGGTTGGGCCGGTCACCAAAATCATGCCATGTGGACGTTTAAGCTGGCGGCGCAAGCGAACCAAGAGATCGTCTGGCATGCCTGACGCTTCAAGCTTTTGAATACCGGAGGATTGGTTAAGCAAACGCATCACCACCGATTCACCATGCTGAACCGGCATGGTCGACATACGAATATCGACCGATTGCCCCTTGGCGCGAATATTAAAGCGGCCATCTTGTGGCAAGCGTTTCTCTGAAATATCAAGATTGGCCATTAGCTTTAAGCGCAGTACCAGAGCGGAAGCGATATTGACTTCATTGAGTAGCGTTTCATGCAGCACACCATCAATACGCTGACGTAAGCGCAGTACATTCGCATCAGGCTCAATGTGAATATCGGAAGCGCCGATTTGGATCGCATCTTCAAACAGCGAGTTGATCAGTTTAACGACAGTCACCTCTTCGCTGTCATCATCTTCAATGGTGTAATCGAACGCGTCTGTGACTTGGTGTTCAGCTTGAAGCTGCTCCGCAAAGGAGGCGATCTCTTTGGTGCGGCGATAGTAACGGTCAAATCCGTCCACCAACTGCTTCTCGGGGGCAATGACAAATTCGATGTTGTATTGCGACAGCTGCCCAAGCAGCGCTTCTTGGGCAAACAAGTCTGCCGGGTCGCTCATGGCCACGCGCAGGGTGTCGCCCTCTTGACCAATCACTAAGGCGCGCAGACGCCTTGCGTGCACCTCAGGCAATACTTGCACCGCATCGATATCAACGTTCGCGCGCGCCAAATCAATCAGCGGCACATTAAGCTGCTGCGATAAGAACGAGAGCATCTGCTGCTCGGTCAAAAAGCCCAGTTCAATCAGCGCAGCACCGAGCTTTCTGCCGGTCGATTTTTGCGCCGCCAGCGCTTGCTCAACTTGCTGCTCGGTAATGATCCCCTCTTCAACCAACAAGTCACCAAGACGTTTTCTGAGTTTAATTTTCACGGGCGGGCTCCTGTAGTTGAGCAATAATCGCGAGGCGATCGCGGGCAAACTGTTGAGATTGACTGGATAAGCCGAGATTCGATAGGGCTTGCTGATACGCTTGTTGCGCGCCGTCTAATTCAAACGCGCGCTCTTTGGCAATCGCCAAACCGAGCCACCAGCGACCGCTGTCAGGTTCACGCTCGGTGAGCGCTTGATAGCTCTCTTTAGCGAGGGCGTTTTGCTGCTGCTTTTGTGCCAGCGCGGCGCGCAAAGAGAGATACTCCACCGAGGCTTGGCGTGGCAGATACGCCAATGCGGTCAACGCCGCCGTGTTTTGCTGCTCTTTAATAAGCAATGTCGCCAGCGCGATGCGCAGCTCATTGCTCTCTTTGTCTAGGCTGATGCCCTTTTGCAGAATATCGACCGATTTACGCACTTCCCCTTTGCCATAGTAGAGCGCCGCGAGACGTTTGCGGATCTCGATATCTTCCGGGGTGTAGTTCAGCGCTTGATGATAATGCTCAAGGGCCTCTTTTAAATTGTTACTCTCAAGCGCTTTTTGCCCACGCGCCTGCGCTTTCTCAGCCAATTGTGCAGGCGTCAGTTCAACGTGCTCCACCACCATGCTGCCGCTCGATTCATTTCCCTTCGAGACAGTACTATTCGAAACAGTGCTATTCGAGGCAGTGCCACCAACCGAATGAGTATGCGACGTATTGGAAACACTCTCTTCTTGTACCTCGGTGACGCTTACCGGCGTTGCCACCTTGGCAACGAGCATCGGTTTCTCCACCGCGGGCTTGTCGACCACTGTCGGGGAAGGCGCTCTAGATGGTGAAGAGGCATACTGAGTCGATGGTGCCGATTTTTTCTCAGGCGCAACGTAGACGGCTTGAGCACTTGAGGTGAGTTTCGCTGTTGGTGAAGGTACTAGAGTCGCGTCAGACAAGGGGGCGTTCTGCTTTTTGGTCATTTGGCTGATGGCTGTCTCTTGCTGAGAGAGCGCAAAACCACCGACTGCCAGACTTAAGAAAAAGCTCCCCACCACCCAAGGTAGGACACGCACTTGTTTAACGGGCGCAACGACGGCACGTTGGATCGTCTCGTTGGCGCCGGATTGTTTATCCGTCAATTGGGTGAGAGCATTGTTGATGGCACTCATGGTTTAACTCCACCCCCACAACAGTGGGTGTTTAAATTTGGGTTTAACGGTATCGAACGTATCATGAATAGCGTCAAACAAGTCTTGATTCGTTAACTGATGCGCCCCTTTGCTAAAGGCCGACACCAACGCTTTGTGGCACACTTGGTTGATCAATCTCGGATAACCTTGGCTAGCGCGCCATACGGCCTTTTTATGCGCCAGAGACATCAGACTCACCGATGCTGACGCGCGCGTTAAGCGGTTGTCGATGTACGCGACCGTTTCGTCTAAATTGAGCGCTCTCAACTTAGCATTAAAGGTGATGCGCTGACGAAACTGACGCAAATGATGCTGCGAGAGGCGCTCATCCAACTCTGGCTGACCCACCAACACGATTTGCAGAAGTTTGCTTTGCTCGGTTTCCAAATTGCCAAACAGTCGCAACACTTCCAGTGCGTCATCGCTGAGCGCTTGCGCTTCATCGACCAACACCACCACTTTTTTCTCTTGCTGGGCCAGCTCAATCAGCTTGTTGTGGATATCATCGACCACACTCAGCTCATTTTGCGATGACACGCCCAGCTCTTTGGCTATCGCAAAGCGCAGCTTATCGCCGCTCAATGCGGGGTTGGGCAGAAATACCAATTGCACTTGATCGAGAAAGTGACGCGTCATCATCCGACACACCATGGTTTTCCCTGTGCCTACTTCTCCCGTCACTTTGATCACGCCCTCGCCCATGCTGAGCGCGGCATTCACGGTTTGAATCGCCTCATAGTGCGGCGCTAAGCCTAAAAACATCTCGGTATTAGGCGTGAGATGAAACGGCTGCTGAGAAAAACCAAAGTGCTCTAAATACATGACCTAGTTATCGTCAGGGAACCACTCAAGCAAGAGATCACGCGAGCGCTCAAGCTCTTTCTGCCAAGTATTAACCCCGACCACCGTCGGTTTAAGCAAAATCACTAGCTCGGTTTTCTGGGTAATTTGGCTGGTGTTTCTAAATAGGTGCCCGAGCGCTGGAATATCACCTAAAAATGGGACTTTCGAGGTTTGATCTAGAGTATTGGATTTCATCAATCCGCCAATAACCACTACGTCACCATCTTGGGCGCGAATCACCGAATCCGACTCTCGAATGGAACTAGTGGCAAGAGGTAATGTGAGGCTATTGCTGCCGTAGGTTATCTCTTTAGTCTCCTCACTGACATCAATCACAGCAGGGTGGACATGGAGTAATACATTGCCTTGATCGTCAATTTGTGGCGTAACATCCAATGAAATACCTGAGAAGAAAGGCGTTAACTCAACATCCGTTGAAGTAGTTGTTGTAGAGCTACTCGAATCGGTATCTGTCGAAAAATCGGTGACGAAGTAACTATCAGTACCTACTTTAATGACCGCTTTCTGGTTATTTGATGCCGTTACTCGTGGGCTAGATAAGACATTCAAATCTCCCTGTGTAGCCATAAAGCTGATCACAGCATCAAAACTCCCGCTAGAAATCACCAAATTAGTCTGTCCCCCCAACAAGGTTCCAATGGCATCAAGTCCAGGTAAAGTTGAGACACTTCCATCCCCACTAATACTCCCTTGACCTAAACTAAAATCGGTGCCGTTGGATGAGAACGCCTTCGACCAATTGATCCCTTGCTGGTAGCCATCACTTAAGGTGACTTCCAAAATCTTGGCTTCCAAGATCACTTGGCGGTGCATACGCTGTTGTGAGACGCCGATGAAATTACGCACTTCTCGAATTTCGTCAGGATACGCGCGCACGGTAATCACACTGGCTTGCGGCGTGACAACCACACTTTGGCCGCGATCATTACCGATCAGCTGTGAGACGGCGGTTTGCAGCTGTGGCCAGAAATCGCTTTCACTGGTGGTTTCAATTTCCGTTCCGCCTTTAGTTGAACTTGCCGAACGAGTCGACGAGGAGCTCGAACTGGAGGAGCTGCTTGATGAGTTGGTGTCTGTATTGGTGATAGTTCCCGTCGTGATCGAGGTTAACGAGCGCCCTGAACGCGTAAACTGCAAGTAATCGACAGGAATGGTCACGGTTCGAAGCCCCGCAGGATAAACCTGAATCACATTGCCCGATTTGCTGATCTCATAGCCGTAGAGGTCGCGCACCACCGCCAGCACTTCATCCATGGTCACATCGGTTAAATTAAGGGTGATATTACCTGCAACGCTTGGATGGATGGCGGCACTAAATTCTGTCCCTACCACCAAACTGGTGAAAAACGCTTTCGCATCAACACCGTCCGCTTTAACGCGAAAACGCTTTAAGGTTTTGGCGCGATTGGCTCCGCTGTCACTCAGTTCAGGCATCAAGTCTGCACTCACTTCCGGAGGCAAATCGGTCAAGGCGCGACTGTTTGATTCATTGATGGATTCATTCAAGGCCGCTTTGACTTCAACCGGATCGCGATGGCCCATCGAGCAGCCCACCAGAGATGTTATTGTTATTGCTATGGCAAGTTTACGCATATCCTTCCAATGACCTTATTGCTTAATATCTAGTGTGAACATCGACAGTGTCCATTGCTGATTACCGCGAGCGAGCACCACGTGTTCTGGCTCGATACGGCTGACTCGATACCCGTTCACGGTATCTCCACGCTGCGCCACTTTCCCGCTTAATACCGCCTGACATGGGCTCATTTCATGGCAGACAATACTTTGCACTTTGGGCAACGGTGGGCGTTTCGGTTTGGTGGCCACCGCCACCTCTGCCGGTTTCACCCAGCCAAGGGGCGCGGTAGGATCATCGGATGCCTGTGAGGGCAACGCGATGCCAACAAATGCCGCGATGGCGACCAATACAAGCTGCTTAACCACCAATAAACTCCTGCCTTGTCCCTAGGGTGTAAACTTCCATCACCAAGCGCGCGGTTGGGTAACTTTCGACCGAATAGTGAAAGCGTCGCCAATAGTACTTGCTTGGCATGGACTCCAATGTCTCGAGATAGGTGACGATAGAGAAAAAGTCGCCAGTGAGCTCAATTTGTACAGGGTGAAGATAGTAGCCAGACTCACCTTGATTGCCTTTACGCATAATCGGCTCCGCTTTGAGCGACTGCAAAGAGACCAATCGTAGACCTTTGCTGCTGGCTAACACGCTTTCAAGCATTTGCGCCATTTGGTTTGGGGTTAGCAATCCCTCAATGGTTTTCGCTAACTCCTCTGACAGCGCCTGACTTTCGATAGACAAACGCTCAAACTCTTGGTTGATCGCTTGGTTAGGATCCTGTTTGAGCTTCGCCGTCATGAGCAGCACTTCCCCTTCGAGGCGCTGCGCGTTGGCTTTACTGGTCATCACTTGACGATTCAGTTGCTCGTTGGCCTTGATCGTAGGCTCTATCAACAAGACAAACATCACCATGACGATCAACACCACGCCACACAAAGTGATCAGCCACTTTTCTCTCGCGCTGAGCTTGGCAAACTTATCGTTCCATTGAATCCATACCTTAGCCACTATTTGGATTCTCCTTTTGTTTTCAGCTCAAACGTAATGATGTCTTGCTCATTACGGCCGATACTCAACTGCTCAAACGAACGCCCGACCAAATTGAGTTCGGATTTAAATTCGCTCACCCAGCTTGGAATCGCTGCAGCTTCTCTTGCCAAGCCCTTAAGATCGAGTGATGAGGATGAGATAGCGATCGAGTCGAGCGAGATATCGTCTCTGGCTAATTCGGATAGCGAACGCATCACCCCGGAGTAGCCCACTTGCGCAGACTGATCAAATTGACGGACCGCATGGAGTGAGTCTCGCGTGGCAGCAATTTCTTGCTTCAGCCGCTCTACCGCTGCCACTTTGGCAGCATCAGGTTTGTGCTTGGCGAGCTTTTCTGTCAGCGCCTTCGCTTCGGCGTCCAAACTGCTCTCTTGTTGTTTCCACTGCGCCAACTCTTTACCGCGTTGGCCTTGCTGCATGGTCTCATAACCGTAGAGCAACACACAAACCACCAGTAACGCCGCCCACACGATGGCGACATTGGTTAAGGTAAAGCGCTGTTTCTTCGGTTTGAGGCTGTCAGGGAAGAGGTTGACCATCGTGACCGTTTGCTGCGCAGCACGCAGCAGCACATGGGCCGACTCCACCGACTCATCATTCAGTGGCGCAACTTTAACGCTCAGGCGCTCAGAGAGCGCATCGGCGATCTCTTGCTGATCCTCTTCATCACAACACACTTTCATCTGATGCAAAGAGAGCGAGCGCATCTGTGAAGAGAGGTAATCGACCGAACGTTGTAATTCCAGTGCGATGCTATCTAGCTGCAATAAACTGCTGGCCACACCAGTCAAAGGCGGCGCAACGCCGCGAATGGTGCGCTGAAACACGCTGTGCCCATCAACGAATGCACTGATCTTAAATTGTCCTTGCTTGGCACGTTGCAGCAAGAGAAATTGCGTCAGTTCTCCTGCGCTGTGCGCCCACAGCTCATCTTCCACGGCCACAGCATTGAGCGTTAGTCCTAGCGATTTGAGTGATTGATAGAGTCCGAGCACCATTTTTTTCTGCGTGACATACACTTGCAGCTTGCTGCTGGTTGGCATCGGTGTGGAGTCCACCAACACATCGGTCACTTTTTCAGAAATCAGATCTTTAATCAAAAACGGTAGGGCGGCGCTGAGCTCCTCTTCAGGCACTTTCGGTTTTTCTATCTGGTAAGTTTGGTACAAGCCAGAGTGAAGCACGACATTAACCGCGCCCTGAGACACCTTATGTTGCTTGAGCGCGTTAAGAAGTATCTCTTGCCAGTTTTGGCTATCACAAGCGAGCTCAACGACTTGCTCCGCATGCTCGGGCAGCGACAAATGCAGCGCACTAGGCTGCACCACCACCGACAAACTGGGCGCGCTTTTTGATTTTGGTTTGAAGTGACCAATCAGTGATTTAATGTCCATTTAGCTGCTTGTTTTCCGCCAACGATTTCTACGACCTACTTGCACTTTGGGTGGAGCTGAGATGGACTGAGTCGCCGATCTTTCCGGAATAAGCTGACGCTCTTCCTCAAAATACCGCCCCTGTACACCCTCGACGCCAAGAGAAAGTAAGGTTCTAAATTCTAATTTGTTATCTACCCCAACGGCGATGACTTGCGTTTGCTTATCCGCACACGCACCAAGCATACTACGGATATATAGCTGATTTTCATGCCGTTGCTCGATCTGTTTAACCAAACCGCGATGCAGTTTTAAATAGGTGATAGAGAGATCTTTTAAGTAATGCGTACTCACAATAGAGCGCCCAGCTTGACCGACCGTCACGCGACACCCTAAGCCTGACATCACTTTGATCACCGGACGCATATAATCTAAATGCTTAACCAGGCGAGCTTCAGAAAACTCAAACATCAACTGGCCTCGCTGAGCAATGGTCAATTGTAACAACTCATCTCGAAACCACTTGAAGTACTCTCGCTCCGCGAACGACGTCACATCGAGGTTAAGAGAATAACATACTGAAGAATGCTGAGATTTTATTCTCTTTATCACCAAGGTCAACATGGATTTGTCTAAAGTGGCGCCATAACCCACTGACTCTACGGCAGAAATAAAACGCGACGCTTTAAGTACCCCTTTTTCGGGATCGTTAATGCGTGCAAACAGTTCAAAATGATCGAGCTGGGTCTCTTGTTGTTCCGTCAGCAAATAACAAGGCTGCGCAAACACCATCAGCTTATCGGGTGCCAATGCCATATCGAGTAAGGTTCGCCAACGAACGCTACCTCGGTCTTCTTCTGGAGAGGTATGTTTGTTGAATCGGCTCCAAGTATTATTGCCTTGCAGCTGAGCACTTTTCAGCGCGGTTTCCGCCTCGTCGATGATTCTGCCCTGACTTTCTCCCTCGTGATACATACTCACGCCAATATGAACCCAGTTGTCTTTATCAAGCGGGTTGGGCGGGGTTAATTTCGCTAACTGTTTGAGCGCGGCACTCGCCAAGTTCGCCACTTCTTTATTCGACAAATGCGGGGCAAAAATCGCGAAGTCTGACTGGTAGTAGCGCGACAAAATCAGATCAGGATAGCGTTGAATCACATTGTTCAGCCCCTCTCCGACCTCGATAAGAAAGTCATTCGCAAGCTTTTCACCGTACTCTTCTCGAATCAGCGCCCAATCATCCACTCTGAGCAGCAAAATGCCACCTCTTGAGCCACTTTCAGATAATGCTGACTCCAATTTACTATCAAAGAGGACACGATTTGCCGTTCCGGTCAGCTGATCAAGAAACGTCTGAGTACGAATAAAGGCATCAAATCGACTGCGCTCTTGACGCGCATCTTGCAACTCTTCAATTAAGGTATCGAGCGCCTGACTGGCGGTGTAAGGCCACTCTGTTGGGTCACCTTTCGCATACTCTTCCACTCGCCCCGCCAAAATCATCCGCCCGCGCTCTTCAAGCCGCTCGCTGCCCGAAAGTTGCTCTTTCAGCCATTTCACCCCTTGCATCAAACAGAAAATAACCAAACCAATCGCCATGGTGATTGACCACATGGCTTGCAGCGAGTAGCCATAGCCAATATAAGGAGGCACCGCTTTAAAATCGATCTGATACCCGACATTTCGCTCGAGCGGATACGATCGCTGATACAAGAGTGCGGGTTCGACTTTGGACGACGTGTCTTTAAAACGGTAGATCACGCCGTACGAGGAGGATAGCTCCATTTCGACGATGTTCGACGCTTGGAGCATTTTAGGCATCCAGCGTTGGAGAGAGTAGGCAGCGTCAGGGTCTTCCATCTCCTTGTCCACAACCTCAACGATTCCCTGCAAGGATTGATCAAGATACTGCTGACCTAGACTACGAAACGAGAGTGTCCCACCGAGAAATAGGATGAACATCGCAATGATCACTATCATGGTGACAAAAGCGACTAAGCGAGTGCTCAATTTTAAGGTAGGGGTGTACCTCATGCGTTCGGAGTTCCTTTCCTAACAGTGAGCATCGATACCGACCAACAAGGCTCGATGACCATCAATGACAGCAAGTAATAGCTTGATTTTAGTCACTATACAAAAAAGCCGCGACATTCGCGGCTTTTTTCTAAAACTAATGACTTAGAACGGGATATCGTCATCAAAATCCATCGGTGGCTCATTGTACTGAGGTTTTGGCTGTTGCGCTTGCTGCGGCTGAGCGTATTGCTGAGAAGGCTGGCTCGCTTGCTGTGCCGGTTGTTGCGGCTGACCCCAACCTTGCTGCTGTGGCTGGCCCATACCTTGACTAGGCGCACCGCCTTGAGCACGGCCACCTAGCATCTGCATCACGCCATTGTAGCCTTGTACAACCACTTCCGTCGTGTAACGGTCTTGACCACTTTGATCTTGCCATTTGCGTGTTTGCAGTTGACCTTCAATATAGACTTGAGAGCCTTTACGCAGGTACTCACCCGCGACTTCGGCCAACTTGCCAAACAGTGCCACACGGTGCCATTCCGTTTTCTCGCGCTGCTCACCAGTTGCTTTATCACGCCAGCTTTCAGACGTTGCAATTGTGATGTTTGCCACTGCGCCACCGCTAGGCATGTAACGTACTTCCGGGTCACCGCCCAGGTTACCGACTAAAATTACTTTGTTTACTCCGCGGGTCGCCATGATTCGCTCCGTCCAAATTTGAGTGTTGATACCTAAATAGCACATTAGAATAACACGCTTTGACGCGCTGATAAATTTCTATCCCAAGATTCTCTTCACGAGAATCCGTCATCAAGAATTCCTTATCAAGATGGACACACTGCGAGCCCGCGCCAATCCCACGCCGATATTCTTTCGAGCAAACTCACGTCAGATTGCTGCTGAGCTATCCATCGATTACTTTTGCGCTTGAAGCGAGACGCAAAGCGACGGTCTCAAATCGCACTTGATGCGGTTTTGTACCACGCTAACGACTCGATTCACCGATTCATAGGTCTGCCATGCCCAAATCGTCTTACGCTCGCACACTGCATTTTATTTGCAATAACAAAAATGACCCACACCCGCATATCGATGATATCCAACGGGCGCTACGAATGACCATCCATCGTATGGAGCCATCAGAGCTAATGTTGGCCCTGCAACAAGAACGCCATCGGATTTTGATATTTGACTACCAATTTGTACATCAACAACAAGCGCAAATCGAAGCGCTACCGCTTTTGAACAAACACTTTGAAGTGATTTTGATTAACTTGTATCAGCGCCTTTCCACCGATGAATTATTGACGTTTGGACATCTCAAGGGTCTGTTTTACTGCGACGACTCCCCAGAGGTCATTGCCAAAGGCTGCGCGGCAATCATTAATGGTGAAAATTGGTTACCTCGCAAAGTCACTGCACAATTGCTCTATCACTATCGCACGGTGATGAGCAGCCAAACGGCGACAGTGGTGCTCGACATCACCATGCGCGAGCTAGAAATTCTGCGCTGCCTTAAGAGTGGTGCGTCCAATGCACAGATCGCCGAGGACCTGTTCATCAGCGAATTCACGGTAAAATCGCACCTCTATCAAGTGTACAAAAAAATCAAGGTGCGAAATCGAGTCCAAGCGATGGAGTGGGCCAAAGCCAATCTCTGATGCCGCGGTCACCCTCCACAGACGAGCTAACACCCGCACATTTCTGGACCGACAAGGAACGCTTTTATTCGCCATTTCCCACAGTCATGGTAAGGTATCGGCCATCAATCACATCGCAAAGTGTGATTACGTCGTTCACGTCAGTTCTTACGGCGCTCACAGGGTTAAAAAATTAAAAAAAGGGTATTACTCATGATTAAAAAGTGCCTCTTCCCCGCAGCGGGCTATGGGACGCGTTTTCTTCCTGCCACCAAATCCATGCCAAAAGAGATGATGCCAGTGGTGAACAAACCACTGATCGAATACGGTGTCGAAGAGGCGATTCAAGCGGGCATGAACGGCATGTGCATCGTGACAGGCCGTGGCAAGCACTCCATCATGGATCACTTTGATAAGAACTATGAGCTTGAGCACCAAATCAGCGGCACCAACAAAGAAGAGTTGCTGGTCGATATTCGTGACATCATCGACAGTGCTAACTTCACCTACATTCGCCAGCGTGAAATGAAAGGCCTTGGCCACGCGATCCTCACCGGGCGTGAGCTGGTTGGCGATGAGCCATTTGCCGTTGTTCTCGCGGATGACTTGTGTGTTAATGAGCAAGAAGGCGTACTGGCACAAATGGTCGCGCTATTTAAGCAGTTCCGCTGCTCAATTGTTGCTGTACAGGAAGTGCCAGAAGATGAAACCCACAAATACGGTGTTATCTCTGGTGAAATGATCAAAGACGACATCTTCCGCGTTGACGACATGGTAGAGAAACCAGAAAAAGGCACAGCGCCAAGCAACCTTGCCATCATCGGCCGCTATATTCTCACTCCAGACATCTTTGAGTTGATCGAAAATACTGAGCCAGGCAAAGGTGGCGAAATCCAAATCACCGATGCGCTGCTCAAACAAGCCAAAGCAGGCTGCGTACTGGCCTACAAATTCAAAGGCAAACGCTTTGACTGTGGTAGCGTCGAAGGTTACATCGAGGCGACCAACTACTGCTTCGAAAACCTCTACCTAAAAGACACCAAAACCTCTGAGTTAGGTAAACAAGCCACAACCAAAGAGAGCTAATCTCTCTAGATTCAGTGCGAGTAGGCCTCCCCTACTCGCCCTTTTTTTTCCCTCCCTACCATAAACTCAAAACTAGGAACTAGGAACTAGGAACTAGCACCTCCAAACACTGTTCTTCCATCCAGTATTTTATTTGCACATTGCTCACACTATGTAATACTTGTGCCACTATTTTTTGCCCTGAGTGATAACAATGGATCAGATAGAAGTCCGCGGTGCGCGCACCCATAACTTAAAAAATATCAACCTCACCATCCCACGCGATAAGCTGATTGTCATCACTGGCCTATCCGGTTCAGGTAAATCCTCTCTGGCGTTCGATACGCTTTATGCCGAAGGGCAACGACGCTACGTAGAATCACTCTCGGCGTACGCACGTCAATTTTTGTCCTTGATGGAAAAGCCCGACGTCGACCACATTGAAGGTCTCTCTCCTGCCATTTCCATCGAGCAGAAATCCACCTCACACAACCCTCGTTCAACCGTCGGCACCATCACTGAGGTCTACGATTACTTGCGTCTGCTCTACGCACGTGTGGGTGAGCCGCGCTGCCCTGACCATCATGTTCCACTCGCCGCGCAAACCATCTCACAGATGGTCGATAAAGTGTTGGCGATGCCAGAAGGGACAAAACTGATGCTGCTGGCGCCGATTGTCAAAGAGCGTAAGGGCGAGCACGTCAAAACGCTGGAAACCTTGGCAGCGCAGGGGTTTATCCGCGCCCGTATTGATGGGGAAACCTGCGATTTATCCGATCCCCCAACGCTAGAACTGCACAAGAAACACACCATCGAGGTTGTGGTCGATCGCTTTAAAGTGAGAGCCGACTTGCAGCAGCGCTTAGCCGAATCGTTTGAAACCACCCTAGAGCTGTCGGGCGGGATTGCAGTGGTCGCGCCGATGGAGGGCAATGACGAGGAGATCGTGTTCTCTGCTAACTTTGCTTGTCCGCATTGTGGCTACAGCATGCAAGAGCTTGAACCGCGCTTGTTCTCGTTCAACAACCCAGCCGGCGCCTGTCATACCTGTGATGGCCTTGGCGTTCAGCAATACTTTGACCCTGCACGCGTGATTTTGGATGAGTCACTCAGTTTGGCAGAGGGTGCTATCCGCGGTTGGGATCAGAAAAACTACTACTATTTCCAAATGCTGACGTCGCTCGCCAACCATTATCAGTTTGACCTGAACGCACCCTTTAAGTCTCTGCCAAAGAAAATTCGCGATGTGATTCTCACCGGCTCTGGCAGAACGGAAGTGGAGTTTAACTACATCAATGATCGCGGGGATATTCGCGTTAAACGTCATCCGTTTGAAGGTATTCTCAATACCTTGGAACGCCGCTATCGCGATACTGAATCTAACTCGGTACGCGAAGATTTGGCCAAGTACATTTCAACCAAAACCTGTAGCAGCTGTGACGGTAGCCGACTGCGCCTTGAAGCGCGCAATGTGTTCATTGGCGATACGACGCTGCCGGAAATTGTCGAACTCAGTATTGCCGATGCACAGACCTTCTTCCATGAATTGACTCTGGAAGGTCAGCGCGCACAAATTGCCGAGAAAGTGATGAAAGAGATCAACGACCGCTTGCAGTTTTTGGTCAATGTCGGTCTCAACTACCTCAACCTATCCCGCAGCGCCGAGACACTCTCCGGTGGTGAAGCGCAACGGATCCGCCTTGCCAGTCAAATTGGTGCCGGTTTAGTTGGCGTGATGTATGTACTGGATGAGCCTTCGATTGGTCTTCATCAGCGTGATAACGAGCGCCTGCTCAAGACGTTGACTCACCTGCGCGATCTTGGCAACACCGTGCTCGTCGTGGAGCACGATGAAGACGCCATCCGTATGGCGGATCACGTGATTGATATCGGTCCGGGCGCGGGCGTTCATGGCGGCAATGTAGTGGCAGAAGGCACCATGGAAGAGATCATTGCCAATCCGAACTCTCTCACGGGCCAATACCTCAGCGGTCAAAAGCAGATCCGAGTTCCAACGGAGCGCACGCCTAAGGATCCGAAAAAAGTCGTGCAGCTCATTGGCGCGACGGGCAACAACCTCAAAGATGTCACGCTGGAGATCCCTGTTGGGCTGTTTAGTTGCATCACCGGGGTGTCTGGCTCAGGCAAATCGACCTTAATCAACGATACGTTCTTTAAAATTGCCCACACCGAGCTCAATGGTGCGACGACCGCCACACCCGCGCCGTATAAAACCATCAAAGGGCTACAACATTTTGACAAGGTGATCGACATCGATCAAAGCCCGATTGGTCGCACTCCGCGCTCAAATCCAGCGACCTACACCGGTATTTTTACACCCATTCGTGAGCTGTTTGCTGGCACACAGGAGTCACGCTCTCGTGGTTACAAACCGGGCCGGTTCAGTTTCAACGTGCGCGGCGGGCGTTGTGAAGCTTGCCAAGGTGATGGTGTGATCAAGGTGGAAATGCACTTCTTGCCAGATGTGTATGTCCCTTGTGACGTCTGTAAAGGCAAACGCTACAACCGCGAAACCTTAGAAGTGCGCTACAAAGGCAAAACCATTGACGAAGTGTTAGAGATGACGGTCGAAGACGCACGAACCTTCTTCGATCCAGTTCCTGTGATTGCTCGCAAGTTGCAAACCTTGATGGATGTGGGCTTGTCTTACATTCGCCTAGGTCAAGCGGCCACGACCCTCTCCGGGGGGGAAGCGCAGCGCGTTAAATTGGCGCGTGAGCTCTCTAAGCGCGATACCGGCAAAACACTTTACATTCTCGATGAGCCGACCACAGGTTTGCACTTCCACGATATCGAGCAGCTGTTGGCCGTGTTGCACCGCCTGCGTGATCACGGCAATACCGTTGTGGTGATTGAGCACAACCTCGATGTGATTAAAACTGCAGACTGGATCGTCGATTTGGGGCCAGAAGGGGGGCAAGGCGGCGGTGAAATTATTGCAAGCGGAACACCGGAAGATGTGGCCTTAGTCGAAGGCTCACACACAGCGCGCTTCCTTAAGCCTATGTTAAAGTAAGCAATAGTAGTAAAAGTGAATAAAAAAATAGTAAAGTAAACGGGCTGGCGTGCTTCTTAGTGCCAGCCCGTTTTATTTGCTGGAAAGGAACACTATGGCAACCACCCACGTGGCAGGCACGCAGCTTCAAGCACGCACACAAGCTCGCCCTCTAACGAAACCTTTCTTGGCTATGATTGGCCTAGTCTACCTTGTCGCGATGCATTTCTTCATGCCGAACCCAGGCGGTTCAGGCTTGGCCCTTGCCTTTAACCCACCCACTTGGCTGCTGAGCTCAGTCGCCATCGCTCTTGGGCTTTATCAAGTTGGGACACGTGGCCAAATTCGTTACAACAAATTGACCATAGGTCTGTTTCTTTGTTGTGTGATCATGACCGTGCCCGTGCTCTATCCGCACTCTGAGCTGTCGTTGTCGGTCGCGCGATTAAGCGGATTGTGGGCCGGTTTTTTGCTGTTTGCCGTGCTGCAACAATTTCGTTTTAGTAACCCTCAGCGTCAAAGGCTGTTGTGGTTTGTGGTTATCGCCGTGTTCATTGAGGCCTTGTTTGGCTGGGTACAGTACCTAGTACTCGAACCCGGCAATCCCTTTGGCTATAACACCGACGCCAATCGTCCTTACGGCATTTTTCAGCAACCAAACGTCATGGCGAGCTTCTTAGCCACAGGGCTTGCGCTGTCTGGCTATTTTCTGACCCGTCAACCCATTAAATATCAAAGAAAAGTCAGCCATGTGGCGCTACTCTATCTGGTACCGGCCATCGTGCTGCCCCTACTGGTAGTGCTCGCCTCTCGGACGGGTTGGCTCAGTGCGCTACTGGTCGTCGTGCTGCTGATCCCTTATTTGATGCGCTTTGCCACCAAAAAACGCACCGTCGGTTGGCTCGTCTCTGTGCTTATTGGCGTCACCATTGGCTTAGGGACCACGTTAATCGGTGAGAACAACACCCTAGCAGAGCGAAAGGTGAATCTAGAAGGGCCCAGACAATACACCTTCCCTCAGACGCTCGATATGCTGATTGAAAAGCCATTTACTGGCTATGGTTACGGACGTTTTGAAGCTGAATACTTGGTCTATACGGCGCGTCAACATCAGCTCAACGCCAGTTACCCGCCTGGGCTTGCATCAATGGATCACCCACACAACGAAACCTTATATTGGGGCGTAGAGGGGGGTGTGCTGCCGATTTTGGCTATGTTGATCGCGGCCATTTTGGTGCTGTATCGTATCTACGCAGCGAAGAATGGCACACGTTTGGCGATTTTCTCGCTCTTTATCCCCATCGTGCTCCACACCCAATTAGAATATCCGTTTTATCACTCAGCGATTCATTGGCTAACCTTTATCTTATTGATTTACTGGGTCGACCAACGTAAGCGCGCCTACCGATACGCGCGATTGAGCATCGTATCGCAGACCGGGCTGCGCGTAGCAAGTTTGGTCTTGCCGCTGGTGACGTCGTTTTACATGGTCACCACGTTGCACACCAACTACATATTGACGCAGTTTGAGCTCTCCAAACCAAAAGATCCAGATATCCTTAACCGAGTCAGTAACCCGATTGTCTGGCAGGAGCGTTTTGACTGGGACATCTACAGCACCTATCTCAATATTGGCCTGCACCAGCAAAACCCTGAATTTATTCAACCGTACGTGGATTGGTCGCTGGGCGTGATTACCCACAAACCAAGACCGGCATTCTACAACAACTTAATTCTGGCCTACCAAGGTTTGAATGACAGTGAAAAGGCGGAACAAATCCGAGCCGAAGCGCAATTCCTGTTTCCTCGGCGCGATTTCTCAGACGTGCAATACGTGCCACCGACTACCGACGCACTGCTTCGTACAGACGAAGAATAAAAAGAAAACAAAAAGTAGATAAGAAAAGGCTCTCCGAACTGGAGAGCCATCTGCAATCATTAACAGGGCAAATTATTCGCCGAGCGACTCTAATCCGAGCGACTCTATCCGAGCGACTCTTTAAGCGCTTGTAAACAGAGTGCGACGTTCTCCTCCCGCGCACCATAGCCCATTAGGCCAATCCGCCACGCCTTGCCCGCCAATGCGCCAAGCCCGGCACCAATTTCCAGATTGTACGTATCAAGGAGGTGACTGCGTATTTGGGCTTCATCAATCCCCTCAGGAACATAAATCGCATTCAGTTGCGGCAAGCGTGCGGACTCTTCCACCACAAACTCAAAGCCGAGCGCCAATAAGCCGGTCTTGAGCTTGTTGTGCATCTGCTGATGGCGACGCCACGCGTTTTCTAACCCTTCATTTTTGAGCATCAGCAAAGCTTCATGCAGTGCATAGAGACTGTTGACGGGCGCTGTGTGGTGGTAACTACGCTTGCCCTCTCCACTCCAGTAACCGAGTACCAAACTTTGGTCTAAAAACCAACTTTGCACCGGGGTTTGACGGGCGGTGATTTTCTCAATCGCTGCACTGGAGAAGGTCACAGGAGAGAGGCCCGGCGTACAAGAGAGGCACTTTTGACTGCCCGAGTAGACCGCATCAAGTTGCCACTCATCGACTTTGAGTGGCACGCCACCCAATGACGTCACCGCATCGACGATCGACAACACATTGAACTCTTTAGCAAGCGCGCCCAGCGTCTTCGCATCACTGCATGCCCCTGTCGACGTTTCTGCATGGACAAACGCGAGGAGCTTGGTATCAGGATGCGCCTGCAACGCATCACGAACTTTCTCTACCGAGACCGGCGTTCCCCAGTCATCATCGACCAGCACCGCTTCACCGCCGCAGCGCACCACGTTTTCTCGCATGCGCTCGCCAAACACGCCATTGCGGCAGACGATGACTTTGTCCCCCGGCTCAATCAAGTTAACAAAGCAGGTCTCCATACCTGCACTGCCTGGTGCCGAGACAGCAATCGTAAACTCATTGTTGGTCTGAAAGGCGTATTTAAGCAGCTGCTTGAGTTCGTCCATCATCTGGATAAAAAGCGGGTCAAGGTGGCCCACCGTCGGGCGGCTCAAAGCTTGCAGTACCTGTGGGGAAATATCGGATGGACCAGGGCCCATCAAAATACGGCGAGGGGGGATAAAACTTTGGTAAGTCATTGGCAACTCCTTTTGAATCATGAGGGTGTTCTTGTTGTTATCTCTTCACCATAATCGAATTCATCCAGCGCAGCAATGCGCAAAAAGTCGACAGGTCATACCAGTCTCACAAACCGAACCTATCGTCTTTAACCCGTAAATTTCGCATTGACATTAAGAGGATAAACACGTTCAATGCGAAAGCGGTGGCAAGACAATTCGTCACCCTGTTGTACAAACAATTATGCTTTTTGCAGAAGAGGAGCACTACCCAGGTAGGCATGTTGTGGAGCCACAATTCCAAAACAACATTCTGAGGGGGAGTAGTGCCGAGGTAGGCTTATATTGTGGTTTAAGTCTGTCGGTTGACTTGGGTTGAGTCCCATCAACTGTCATCAGCGCTGTCTGGTGATGAGCTTCTGAGGTCGTACTCCATACCTACCTCTACTCTCGCTCATCCTCACCTCACGCAAAGGAAAGACTCAATATTCAGGAAGTTGTGGGAGAAATGCCGTGAGCAATTTTAACGTTGCTAAATTTGGTGGGACAAGTGTTGCAAACTTTGAAGCGATGAGCCGTTGTGCGGCGGTCGTTGAGAACAATCCAGAGACAAAACTGGTGGTCAGCAGTGCCTGTTCAGGGGTAACAAATCTATTGGTCGCGCTGGCGAACGGCGTACAAGATCAGCAGCAACGCAGCGATATTCTGACTCAGCTCGCTGAGATTCATGATGCGATTCTTAATCAACTCAATGATCCAACCCATGCGGCGAGTGAAGTGTACAGTCTGCTTGATACGGTCACCAGTCTTGCGGAAGCGGCCTCGATTCAAGCCAGCAATAAGTTGACTGATCACCTTGTTGCGTGTGGTGAACTGATGTCGACCCACATTTTAACCCAACTAATGATTGAGCGCGGCATCAACGCGGTACGCTTTGATATTCGTGATGTACTGCGCACTGACAGCCACTTTGGCCGCGCAGAACCGGATCTTGCCGCCATTCGAGAGCTTGCCAGTGACACCTTGCTGCCACTGTGCCGCGAGCACGTTGTGGTGACACAGGGCTTTATTGGTTCCGATGAAGAAGGCAACACCACTACCCTTGGCCGTGGTGGCAGTGATTACAGTGCGGCTTTGATTGCCGAGGCAGTGCAAGCCTCTGGCTTAGAAATTTGGACTGATGTACCGGGAATCTACACCACAGACCCGCGTATTGCCCCGAATGCGGCACCGATTGCAGAAATTAGCTTCAGCGAAGCGTCAGAGATGGCGAATTTTGGCGCCAAGATCCTGCACCCTTCGACCCTAGTCCCTGCTCTGCGCCATGATATTCCGGTGTTTGTCGGTTCCTCTAAAGCGCCAGAGCAAGGCGGTACTTGGATTCGTCATCAAGTGGAAAGCTCACCGCTGTTTCGCGCCCTAGCCCTACGTAACAACCAAACCATGGTGACGCTGCGCAGCGCGAAAATGTTCCATGCTTACGGCTTTCTAGCCAAAGTGTTTGAGATCTTGGCCAAGCATAAGGTCTCGGTCGATTTGATCACCACCTCTGAAATCAGTGTCTCATTAACGCTTGATCAAACAGGTACCTCTGGCGGTGCGCCATCGTTACCTCAAGCTGCGCGTGAAGAGCTTGAAGAGCTGTGCAGCGTGAAAGTGGAACACAACCTCTCCGTCGTCGCCTTGATTGGTAACAACATGAGCGAGAGCAAAGGCTATGCAAAACAAGTATTTGGTACACTTGAAGACTTTAACTTACGAATGATTTGTTACGGAGCTAGCCAGCACAACCTCTGTTTCTTACTGCGTGAATCAGAAGCCAAACAAGCGATTCAGAAGTTGCATGTCGAGCTGTTTGAGCGCTAACAGCACTATAAATACACATCAGCGACGAAGCACTCTCGTGTTTCGTCGCTGAAGCATTGCTACGTCAAATAGTGAGGCTTATTCGCCCGCCACTTTCATTGACTCAAGCAAGATAGAACCGGTTTGAATCTGCGAACGGGTTTCCACATCACTGCCGACAGCCACTATTTGGTTGAACATCTGCTTGAGATTACCTGCGATGGTCACCTCCGAGACGGGGAATTGGATTTGACCATTCTCAACCCAAAAACCGGCTGCGCCGCGCGAGTAATCGCCCGTCACGATATTCACGCCCTGCCCCATCACTTCTGTAACCAAAAAGCCGGTGCCCAGCGCCTTAAGCATTTGATCAAAATCTTGCCCTGTGGATTGCACGTACCAGTTGTGGATGCCACCCGCATGACCGGTTGGCATCATCGACATTTTACGCGCCGCATAGCTGGTCAATAGGTAAGTGGATAACACGCCGTCAGTGATTATTTGTCTATCTTGCGTAGCAACGCCTTCGCTATCAAACGGGCTTGACGCCAGACCACGCAACACATGGGGACGCTCGTCGACTTGGAACCAGCTGGGTAGAATTTGCTGACCAAGATGATCAAGAAGAAACGAGGATTTGCGGTACAAGTTGCCACCACTGATCGCCATCACAAGGTGACCGAGTAGACCCGTTGCGACATCCGCCGCAAACATGATCGGGTACTGACCGGTTTTGAGCTTCTGCGCGTCTAAACGACTGACGGTTTTCTCCGCTGCGCTCAGGCCCACGGATTTCGGCGTCCACAGGTCGTCTTTGTGACGCGACACTGTGTAGCTGTAGTCACGTTCCATTTCACCGTTTTGGCCTTGACCAATCACACAGCAACTGATGCTATGGCGACTTGAGGCATAACTCGCCAGTAAGCCGTGGCTGTTGCCGTACACTTTGACGCCATAGTGGCTATCGTAGCTGGCGCCATCACTTTGCTTGATCTTATCGCTGTAGCTGAGCGCTTCTTGCTCCGCTTCAATCGCCATTTTTGCCGCGTAGTCAGGGTCAGGCGTATCGGGGTGAAACAGATCCAAATCAGGAATATCTTTGACCATCAGTTCAGCCGGTGCTGGGCCTGCGTACGGATCTTCTGATGTGTATTGAGCGATATCAAGTGCCGCCAATACCGTTTGTTGAATCGCTTTTTCGCTTAAGTCTGACGTTGAGGCGCTGCCTTTACGCTGATTGCTATAGACGGTAATACCGAGTGCACCGTCACTGTTGAACTCCACATTTTCGACCTCACACATGCGAGTCGATACGCTTAAACCTGTGGTTTTACTGATGGCAACTTCCGCGGCATCCGCTTTTTCACCCGCCATCTCTAACGCTTTCGCGACGGCAGCTTCAAGCTCGATACGCTGCTGTGCCACTTGCTTTTTTACGTCCATATTCTCTTCATCAGTCGTTGCTTTGTCGCTAGGATAACAAGAATTTCGCTTTCTCCCCATGATTCTTGTTAAAATAGAGAAATAGACGTTCAAATGAAGGTATGAAAATGGCTCGCAAAAATCAAAAAGCGCCATGGGAACCAGAAGAAGAGATCATCTGGGTAAGTAAATCCGAGTTGAAGCGTGACATGGAAGAGCTGCAGAAACTGGGTGAAGAGCTCGTTAACCTCAAGCCCTCTGTGTTGGAAAAATTTCCACTCAGCGAAGACTTGGCCGATGCGATTCGCGATGCGCAACGTTTTAAAAACGAAGCGCGCCGTCGTCAGTTGCAGTTTATCGGAAAATTGATGCGTCACGAAGACCCAGAGCCAATTCAAGCGGCGCTGGATAAAGTCCGTAACAAGCACTCTCAAACCACGGCGCTGCTGCACAAATTAGAGCAATTGCGTGACCGTGTGGTGGAAGAGGGCGACAGCGCCATTGAAGAGGTATTGACGCTGTATCCGGATGCGGACCGTCAGCGTTTACGTCAGCTTGCTCGTCAGGCGAACAAAGAAAAGCAAGCCAACAAGCCAGCTAAAGCGTATCGAGAGATTTTCCAGATCCTCAAAGCATTGAGCAGTGAAGAGCCACAATAACACGCTCTTACTCAGTGATGATTGAAGCGGATAAGTGCACACTTATCCGCTTTTTTTTATCTCTGCTTTCTAGCCCATTGTTATTGCGCTCAGTTGTGCGCCGTGGTGGCCGCCTGAACAAATGCGCCGAGGCTAGGGTCCGAGTGGGTCGCCGCTAGCTCTGAAATCGGCCCAGTCGCTGCGACATGACCTTGTGATACAAACGCAAAATGCGTGGCGATCGCTTTGGCATCACCTAAGTGGTGCGTCACCATTACTACCGTAATATCACGCTCACTCGCCAACTGTTTGACCAGTGATAGCATCTCTAACCTGAGCAAAGGATCGAGCGCTGAAAAGGGCTCGTCTAGCAGCCATATCGGCGCAGACTGTACAAAGCAGCGCGCTAACGCAACCCGTTGACGCTGGCCACCAGAGAGCTCATGCGGCAATCGAGACAAATACTCCGCCACCCCCACCTGCTGTGCCGCTTGCACTACCGCCTGTTTCTGCGTTGCAGACAACTTCAAGCCGGGGTCCAATCCAAGGCCTATGTTTTCCGACACGGTAAGGTGAGCAAACAAGTTGTGCTCTTGAAACAACATCGCAAACGGGCGCTGATAAGGCGCCAGCCCGTTGAGTGTTTGCCCTTGCGCTAAAATTTCACCGCTTAATGGTTCAATAAAACCCGCCATCAAGGCGAGCAAGGTCGACTTCCCTGCGCCACTGGGTCCCATAAGCGCGACGATTTGCCCTGCCTCAACGTGCAGATCAAACTGAAATGACTCGGCATGATAATCGTAATGCAGGTCACTGAGAGTGAGCATAGTGACTCCTATTGGTGGGGGTAGAAGCAGAGCGAGGGCGAAACAGGCGCTCCATCAGCGCAAAACAGCCCACACTCAAAAGCAGTAAAGTGACCGATACGACTGCCGCCGCGTCCATTTGGTAACTGCCGAGCAGTTGGAACAGGTAGAGCGGCAGCGTACGAAACTCCTGGCTGCCAAACAGCGCGATGGCACTGAGATCGCCCATAGAAAACATAAAGCTGATGGCAAACGCGTGCGCCAGCGGCCGTTTTAATGCGCGCCATTCCACCACTCGTAAACGGCGCCAACCGCGGATTCCAAGGGTTGCACAAAGGTACTGATACTGCTGCTCGAGTTGCAACATCGGCTGAGCCAAGGTTTTGATCACATAAGGCAGCCCCATTAACGCGTTGACCGTAACAACAACGACCAAGGCGTAGCTGAGCGCATCCGTCCACGAACGGAGCAGCAAAAAGAGCCCGGTCGAGATCACTAATCCTGGGGTCACCAGAATGATGGTCCCTAGCAGCTCTATCTTATCCGCGTCTTTCTCACGTTGATTGAGGCGCAGTCTTCGGCTCGACAATAAAATCGCCGTGCCCGCACTGACAGCGATAACGCTCGCCATGCTCGCCACTTTCAGTGACGCGCCGAGCGCGGACCAAAATCGGCCATCGCTCAGCACACCCAACGCCTGAGAATTCATGCCACTGGTCAGCACCATCCCAAGAGGCGGCAACACTAACAGCAAGCTAAAACCTATCCAAGCGCCATCCCAGCACTTAGAGAATAGACTGTCTTTCACCACCAACGCAGTTGGTGCGTCGCTGCCCATCGAAATAGCAATAGGTCGAGCGAAACGTTGAATCGATAGTGCCATTAAGCCACATAGCAGCATTTGCCAAATTGCCAGTAACGCGCCCGCTTGCAAATCAAAATCAAACTTGATCGCTTGGTAAATCGCGAGCTCAATGGTGGTCGATTTGGGCCCGCCGCCCAATGCCATCACAGTGGCAAAGCTGGTAAAGCAGAGCATAAACACCAACCCGCAAACGGGCGCTAATTGCTGCCTCATCCGCGGCCATTCGACCCACTTAAACTTTTGCCAATGCCCCATGCCTAAGTGGGCGCACAGTTTGTGTTGCTCCGCCGGAATCGACTCTAGTGATTGCAGCAGCAAACGCGCCGCATAAGGAAGATTAAAAAAGAGGTGCGCGAGCAAAATGCCGTGCAAACCGTAAATATTAAATGGTAGCGAAAGATCCCACTGCGCAAGCTGTGTCGCCAACCAACCACTGCGCCCATAAATCGCCAGCAAGCCAAACACCCCCACCAAGACAGGCAGCACCAAAGTGGTCGCAAACAGCTTAAGTACCAAGGCTTTCCCGATAAACTGCCGCCGCGACAAAGCATGGGCGACGGGGATCGCCAAGCCGACACTGAGCAGCGTTGAGAGGAAAGATTGATAGAAGCTAAATTGGGTAACGTGGCGGTAATAAGGGTCTTGCCAAATGACACGCAGATCGAGGGAAGGCGCTTGATTGAGCAAGGCCAGCAGCGCAGAAACGACAAAGGCCGCGATCAACATCGCGACCCATACGCCTAATTTAGGGACAGATTGCACGAACGCCTAACCTTAGAAGGTCAACGCGTTTTGCCATTCACGAATCCACGCTTTGCGGTGGGTAGCCACCTCTTCAGCGCTAAAACTCAAGGCTTGGCTAGGCTTCGTCAGGCTTTGATACCCTTCTGGCAACGCAACGTCAGTGACAGGGTACATCCAGTTCCCTGTTGGCATGGCCGACTGAAAGTCATCGCTGAGGATAAACTGCATAAAGGCATCCGCCAAGTCGCTGTTGGCGCTCGTTTTGACTTTGGCCACCACTTCTACTTGAGTGTAATGACCTTCCGCGAAATTCGCTGCAGCGAACTTAGCCTCATTTTCGGCAATCAGATGGTACGCAGGTGACGTGGTGTAAGAGAGCACCATATCAGACTCGCCTTTTAAGAACATCGAGTACGCTTCAGACCACCCTTTCGTGACCGTCACTGTCTTTTTCGCCAACGCTTTCCACGCCTGCGGCGCTTCGTCGCCATAGACAGATTTCATCCACAGCATCAAACCTTGACCCGGGGTTGAGGTACGCGGGTCTTGGTAGATGACTGTTAAGTCGTCATTTGATTCCACCAGTGCTTTGAGGCTAGTCGGTGGCTCAGCCAAGGTCTCTTTGTTGTAGACAAACGCGAAGTAACCGTAGTCGTACGGCACAAAGGTCGTATTGGACCAGCCGCCTGGCAAGGTGACGGATGACGTATCGACGCTATGCTCAGCCAACAAACCGGTTTGCTGCGCTTCTGCCATCAAGTTGTTGTCTAACCCCAACACAATGTCGGCTTTGCTATTGTCGCCTTCCAGTCTCAAGCGATTGAGGATAGAGACGCCATCATCCAAAGCTACAAAATTCAACGTACAGTCGCACTGTGCTTCAAACGCTTTTTTTACCACTGGGCCTGGGCCCCAATCGGCAGCGAAAGAGTCATAGGTATAAACGGTTAACGTATCGGCTGCGGTTGCAGAAAAAGACGTCAGTGCCGCGGCGGCACAAAGTGGCATAAATGAAGGGATAAAAGTGGATTTCACTGCTCGCTCTCCTTGTTGAGCCACGCAGGTCTGAGGGACAAACAGACGTCTGATGTCCTCGCTCAATTCCTACGCCAGCATTATCTGGTTCAGGTCTACGGGTCCCGAGCAAAGCTCGATCTCAGCGTCATTCAGTGAATGAATAGCTCCCCGATGAGGTTCGGCTTGATTGTAATAGGTCTGCCCTACAATAGCCATACTTGCGTGACGGCCCACCAAGACGCAATCACGAATCTTTACGTTGATCATAGCCCCAGCGCGCCACCAAGGATTGCTCGATGCCGAGGTGATCCAAAATGCGCGCGACCATAAAATCAATAAGATCGTCTATCGATTTAGGTTGGTGATAAAAACCGGGCGCGGCCGGCATAATAGTGACGCCCATCTGCGAGAGCTTGTGCATGTTCTCAAGGTGTAAGGTTGAGAAAGGCGTTTCTCGAACCACCAGCAGCAATTGACCACGCTCTTTCATCACCACATCGGCGGCGCGTTCAATCAAATTATCGGACATACCATGAGCAATCGCTGCCACACTGCCCGCCGAACAAGGGCAAACCACCATCTGCTTGGGCGCCGCTGAGCCAGAGGCCACGGGCGAGAACCAGTCCTCTTTGCCGCACACCACTAATTTAGCCGGGTCGCAGCTGAGATGGGCGACCAAGGCTTGCTTGGCGCTGTCTGGGTTGGCAGGCAGTTTTAATCCGTGCTCGGTGGCCAACACCACTCGCGCCGCCGATGAAACCAGCAGGTAAACCTGATAGTCCGCGGCCAACAAGCACTGCAACAGACGCAGCCCATAAGGCGCGCCTGAGGCTCCGGTAAAAGCGAGGGTGATGGATTTTTCAGCCATTGTGCGTATCTCTTATTATTGGGCTAATTGCGCTAACAGTTTGTCGTGAATTCCGCCAAACCCGCCGTTGCTCATCACCAGAATCTGATCGCCGGGGCAAGCATGCCGAGCGATGCTGCGCACCAAGTCGTCGATGTCGTCAGAGACATAAGCGGGTTGCGCGCACTGCTCGGCAATCTCACTCACAGACCAAGTAATTGACTCAGGCTGAAAGAGGAACACTTCATCGGCCGCCTGCAATGAGGCCGCAAGCGTTTCTTTGTGCACCCCGCGTTTCATGGTTGCACTGCGCGGCTCCAACACCGCAAGGATTCGGGATTGACCCACCTTGTTACGTAAGCCGCCCAATGTCAGTTCAATCGCCGTTGGATGATGAGCAAAGTCGTCATACACAGTGATGTCATTGACCTGCCCTTTTAACTCCAAGCGGCGTTTGGTATTAATAAAGCGCCCTAACGCCTCACAAGCGTGATCCGGAGTGACCCCCACATGACGTGCCGCCGCGATGGCCATCAACGCATTGCTGACGTTGTGATCGCCGACTAAATCCCACGTCACTCGACCCACTATTTCTCCCGCCAATAAGACATCAAAGACACTGCCATCTTGGGCCTGTTTTTGCGCTTGCCAGCCAGAATCGCACCCTGTGTACTCTTGTTCGCTCCAGCAGCCACGGGCAATAACGTCTTGCAGCGCCAGGTCTGATTGAGGAGTAAACATCCGACCATTGCCCGGTACGGTTCTCACTAGATGGTGAAATTGGCGCTTAATCGCCTCAAGATCATCGAAGATGTCTGCATGATCGAACTCAAGGTTATTCATGACCAAGGTACGTGGATGGTAATGAACGAACTTAGAACGCTTATCGAAAAAAGCGCTGTCGTATTCATCAGCTTCAACTATGAAAAACGGGCTGTTGCCCAACCTTGCCGACAAACCAAAGTTGCCAAGCACGCCGCCCACGAGAAAACCGGGTTCATAACCACAATCTTCCAGAATCCAAGCGAGCATACTGGATGTGGTGGTTTTGCCGTGCGTTCCCGCGACCGCCAGTACCCATCGGTCATGCAGCAGAAACTCTTGCAGCCACTGTGGGCCGGAGGTGTAACGCAGGTTGCTATCCAGTACATGCTCGACACACGGGTTACCACGGCTCATCGCATTACCGATCACCACCAAATCGGGCGCCGGATTTAACTGCGCAGGATCAAACCCTTCTATAATTTCAATACCTTGCGATTCAAGTAGCGTGCTCATGGGCGGGTACACATTGGCGTCACTGCCGGTGACTTTGTGCCCCAATTGACGCGCTAAAATTGCCGCTCCTCCCATAAAGGTGCCACAAATTCCCAAGATATGAATATGCATAGAGTGATCCTGAAAAGGCTAATTTGAAGTGCTCATTATGGCGATAATGGCTTGAAAAGCGAACCTCTTTGTCCTTCGGATGTGAAATCTTGGCACAATCGAGCAAAGTTTGTTCAAGATGAAAAACCGTGAAAATATTTGAATAATTACCAAAAAAATTGAGAGGTTAGACAGTTAGTTCGTTACCAATAATAAGATCATGGTTTTACAATTGCTCAAGGCAAAAACAAAAGCTCACGCATAGCTTCGTCCCTCTTGCGCCCCAACAATAAAATGGCAAGAGGTTGCCCAACTCCCCCCAAACTTATGCGATTTTAAGGAATAAACATGTCTGGAATGCGCACCCTTGGCGAGTTCATTGTTGAAAAACAGACGGACTTCCCCCACGCTAGCGGTGATCTATCATCCCTACTGTCGTCGATTCGCCTTGCGGCTAAAATCGTCAACCGCGAAATTAACGCGGCGGGCCTTGGTGATATCACCGGTGCCGTTGGTAGTGAGAACATTCAGGGCGAAGCCCAACAAAAACTGGATGTTTACGCGAACGAGAAGTTCAAAGCAGCACTTGAAGCACGTGATCAAGTGTGTGGCGTAGCAAGTGAAGAAGAAGATGAGGCGGTCGCGTTCAATAAAGAACTGAACAAAAACGCCAAATACGTGGTATTGATGGATCCACTCGATGGCTCCTCTAACATCGATGTTAACGTCTCTGTCGGAACGATTTTCTCTATCTATCGCCGCGTCTCTCCTATCGGTACCCCACCGACAGAAGAAGACTTCCTTCAACCAGGCAACAAGCAAGTCGCGGCCGGTTATGTGATTTACGGTTCATCAACCATGCTTGTCTACACCACAGGCAATGGCGTCAATGGCTTTACCTACGATCCATCGATCGGTACGTTCTGCTTGTCTCATGAGAATATGATGGTGCCAGAAGATGGCCGGATCTACTCAATTAACGAAGGTAACTACTTCCGTTTCCCAATGGGCGTGAAAAAGTACATCAAATTCTGCCAAGAAAACGAACCGAATGACGGTCGCCCGTACACGTCTCGCTACATTGGCTCTTTGGTGTCGGACTTCCACCGTAACCTACTGAAAGGAGGCATTTACCTGTACCCAAGCACGCAAAGCCACCCGAACGGCAAACTGCGTCTTCTTTATGAGTGCAACCCAATGGCGTTCATTATTGAGCAGGCGGGCGGTATTGCCTCAGACGGTGAGAAACGCATCATGGATATTGAACCCACAGAGCTGCACCAACGTGTGCCTTTCTTTGTTGGCTCAAAAAACATGGTCAAGAAAGTCGAATCTTTCCTCGCAGAATACAAAGACCAATAAGGCTCAGCTATTCTCTTCAAGGCGCTCACTGAGCGCCTTGTTTTTTATGAACTTCCATCGCTTCCCCAGTCGCTGCGCTTCACAATCGGTGTTTTCTTGACCAAGCTCTCATCGTCCGTCATTTACAAAAAACCAAGTTTAGCGGTAAGGTATTTGCCTACATATCGACCAATAACAAGGAAGCTTGCCCATGAGTCTTAATCACGTCCCTGCAGGGAAATCACTCCCGGATGACATTTATGTCGTCATCGAAATTCCGGCCAATGCCGATCCGATCAAGTACGAGGTCGACAAAGATTCTGGCGCGGTATTTGTGGACCGCTTTATGTCCGCGCCTATGTTCTATCCATGTAACTATGGCTATGTGAATCACACACTCTCTTTAGATGGTGACCCGGTTGATGTCCTAGTGCCGACCCCTTATCCCTTGATGCCAGGTAGTGTGATTCGCTGTCGCCCTGTCGGTGTATTGAAAATGACCGATGAATCAGGTGAAGATGCCAAAGTGCTCGCCGTGCCGCACAGTAAAATCTCCAAAGAGTACGAGCACATCCAAGATGTCGGTGATATTCCTGATCTGCTCAAAGCGCAAATTACCCACTTTTTTGAGCGCTACAAAGAGCTCGAAAGCGGCAAATGGGTCAAAGTGGAGGGCTGGGAAGACGTCGCTGCCGCGCGCCAAGAGATTCTGGAGTCGTTTGAGCGCGCGAGTAAGTAATCCTCACCCAACCACCGTGACTCATTAAATAACAGAAAACGGCCAGAGCAGTGACACTCTGGCCGTTTTCTTTATCGGTATTCAACCATTAAAAACCCGAACCTGCCGTGGAATTACGCCCTGATACATAGTCTTGCTGGAAGAAGGGGTCAAGACGGTCGCACACCCCATAATAGGGTTTGCCCCTCACACCAAGCATGTAGGCGTTTTGCTGACAATATTGGCCGCGACCTTGCTCATATCCGGCCAAATAGGCGGCATAACGGTCGTCGTTCAAATGGCCAGCTTGATCCGCTTTGGCTAACTTAGATTGCGACAAGTTCAGTAAGCCGTTTTCACCGCGATCAACACCGAACTGATACCAATCTTGATCGACGTTAGACGTTGGCGTAGTGACAGTGGTACAGCCTGTGAGTAACAGGGCGACGAACGCCCCGACGGGTGTGATGGTACGTTTCAGCGCTAACATAGGACTCTCCTTATTGAACGCTTGTTCTCACCATAAAATGGCGCTAGACGCGCTGGCACCAATCGCCCGATGCAATCAACACATCCAATTGGCTGACATCTTGGTAGAGGTAAATCCAAGCCTGACCAAACGGCGTATCGATGTGCTCTCTGCGATACTCTACCGGCACATCTTCTAGTTCATCTATACGTGCGAGCGTGACATCATCGATCAAATAGACTTCACCTGAGATCGAATCATGTCCTTCAATCACCGCCGGATAGGGCCCCAAATCATACAGCGCATAAAAGGGCGGTGTATCAAAGTGACCCAAACACTGCGAGCCAGCTAAAAAATCTTGGTTCGACTCCCCTTTGCGCAAGGTGCCATAAACAAACAATAGATGTTGCATTGCCCGCCCCTATTTCCTTTCTCTGTCTGAGTGTGTCTCAACGTCGGCTCTGTGTTAGAGTCACTATTAATCAAACTCAAATTGATAGAGCAGATCCACAGCGCTACTCACACCAGAGACCGCCTCTAAATAAAGATCCTGCATTAAGCGGTAACGCACCGTAAACTCGCCCACCGAGTCAAAAATGCCGACCCCATATTTAACCTGCAAGCCAGGGAGAATATAACCACTCACCGTGACCTGAGAGTCATCACCCGAGCCCGCGGTATCCAACTGCAGATCCTGAACGCCAAAGGCTTCGCCAATTTCGCCCACCACTTTGCCGCTTTTCGCTAGGCTCAAACCAATGAGTGTGGTGGTCATCGCGTTGCCGCCTGCTTCGCCATCAATGTCTTGACCACGCAATAGATAGGATAGCGCATTCGCTTGCGGCATGGCGGGGTCAGAGAAGATGGTGACCGATGGCTCATCGGCCGGTCCAGTCACTTTGACCCCGGCCGTCACGTCGTCTTGGGTGTTATCGGGATTTCGAATCGCTGTGATCTGCACATAGGGCTGATCCACTGGCCCATTCATCAAAATCTTACCTTCACTGATGATCAAATCTTGACCAAAGGAGCGATACGAACCATCGACAATGTTGATTTCACCTTGGACAAACGGACCTTTGTCTTTTTGCGCCACATTCAAGTTACCTTTCAGTCCGCCTTCAAGCCCAAACGCCACTAGCTTGAAGTCATCGCCAATGCTGATATTAATATTGGTTTCGAGATTAAACGGCACTTCGGTGGCGTTCTCAACAGGTTGGAGATCTTTATCAAGTAACACTTGATCGTCTGAGACGCCAATGGCACTCGGCGGTAGCTCTTCGACGATAATACGCCCCCAAGGCAGATGAATGCTTCCATCCACGCGCGCCAATTTAGGCGAGGCCGATATCGTCATATCCGGCTGCACTTTCAGCGCCACCATAGGCGGCACATTGACCAGCAGCTCTTCAGCGTACACTCGCAGTTGCGCGTTCCAGTTACTTAGCTCACGCCACTCGGCTTCACCGGAGAGTTCCAAATCGCCATCTGGCGTGGTCAATTTTGCCGCGAGCAGCGCATCATAACCGTTGAGTTCGAGGCTCACTCGACCTGAATCCACTTCTACCGGAGAGAGCTCCCCTTTCAGCGACATCTTATCGATCAGCAGTTGCCCCTCGACTTTCGGTTGCGTTACCGCACCGCTGATGGCGAGATCGGTACTGATGGTCGATTTTAGCTCACTAAAATCGCCGATTAATGGCGCAAGAAAATCAATGTGGAACGGAGTTAACTCGAGCTTGGCGTCGATCTTGGGGTTGGCGTCCAATACGTTAGGGAGACTCACTTGGCCAGAAAGGTCGCCATTGTCGCGCACATCAATCAGCCAGTCGGCATCCAAACGGTTATTTGCTAGCGCGGCCTCCAGTGTCACCGCATGCCACGCCAAGGTGACATTTTCTTCGAGCTTTTGCGTCACTTGACCGGCAGGCATCGACACCGAGGCTTTTACTTCAGGCGGTGTCTCTGGCGACCATTTCGCCCACACATTAGCATTCACTTCAGCTTTGAGCTGAGTGGTGGGTGGGATAAAGGCATGCAGTTGATTGACATTAAACTGCGACAAAGAGAGCGCGGCTTCACCGCTTTCCCCCACTTGAATATCCTCATCCAAACACAACGCGGAATCCGACTGCAGCCAACAGTGCGCCGCAACCATCACTTGGTTACGCTCAGCGTCAAAGCCCAGTGCGGTGGTGTCAGCCAGCATCCATTCGCCCTGCAGGGTGGAGAACGATACCTCTTCTAGTTCGCCCTGCCACTTCAGCTGCGGCTCTAACGTCAATGCACCACGCAAGTCGATATGGCTCGTCACCAACTCAGATAGCAGATCTAAGCTGAGCTTATGTTGCTGTTGCGAGCCAGAAAAGGTCAGTGCGACACTCTCAATCTGCTCGCCTTGAACCGTCGCCTGCTTAACATTCAATTGCAGATCGCCTTGCGGCACAGGCAGTGGGGTCACCTTGCCCTTGATGCTCGCGCTGCCAATTTGCGCTAAGGTTTGCCAGGCTAATCGGTTGGCGTTGATGTCTAGCCCTAAGGTTGGCTCAGTCATCGCTCCGCTCAGCGCCACTTGCCCCAAAATCTGACCTTTGAGATCAGGCACTGTTTTCGAAAGTTGTGGCAAGGTCAATGTCAGTAACATATCCCACTGCTTATCCAACTCGCCCTGTGCGGCAATCTTGTTAGGGCCATGAGAGAGCACTAAGCCCGACGTTTTAGCGCGAACATTGCCATCTCCTGCCGCGTCCGACGCCTCGATATCACCAGCAATATTAAGCGGATAGCCACGCAATAGACCATCAATGTTGAGGTCGGTGCGTTCCACACGCCAACCGCCTTGGGCCGTCAGACCGCCTGCGGTTTCAAGCGTGCCACTGATGTCACCTTCCGCTTGAGGCCACTGCAAACCCGGTTGGATATGGCTAAGGGCTAAGTTTGCGCCCCAACTCACTTGCTCTTGCCACCCCGCACGCAGTGATCCCTCAACTTCACCGCCTAACGTTTTGAGCAGAAAGTCGGTCAATTCAATCTGACCTATATCCCCCTGCCCTTTAAGCGCCAGGTCGAGCTCTGGAATGCTTTCTCCGCTCAACACCCCTTGCAGATTGAGGTGAAAACCTTGCAACGAGCCCTGGGCAGAAAACTCTGGCAACACCACACGATAATCCGACTCCCCGCTGAGCGGCCAGCTGGCATCAACATCACGCAGGTGAAGCTCAAACGGTAAATCGGGATCTAAGCTCGCTAAATGCGCTTCAATTTGGCCCAGTGCCAAACCCGATAACTCGGCGTCCAATGCCAAGTCACGCACGCTGCCTTCAAGGTTAAGCGCAATAACTTGGCCATTAGCAATCGGGTCTTTCACCATAGCGTCAAGTGAAGCACTCAGCGGATAATCACCTTTTAAGGTGACATCGGCGCGTAAGTTGGCTTCTCCTTGTGGCATATCAAGCTCCAGCGTTGCCACCTGTATCCGCGATCCACGAGCGGTCGCTGAAAGCCCTAGGTGGTTGACCACCAGCGGTGTCTCTTGCTCTAGCCTAAAGTCGTTGATGTCTAAGCGAGAAAGTTGGATTTGCAGCGGCAGGGTAATGTCAGGCAAGACGATCGGTGAGGAGGCGTCACTGTCTGGCGCGGCGCTTTGAGCCTGTGGTGCTTGAGGATCACTCGGCGCCAATGCCACGCGAGTACCATCAAGCTGCGTTTTGCTCAACACCAGTCGGTTGCCTTGGAAGCTTATTCCAGAGGAGAAACGCTGCCACGCGATCTGGTTGCCCAAAATATCCAGATTGATATTGGACAGTGCAATGCGGCTGATTTGAATGGGTACAGGCGCGGTGATCGCCGTCAGTGGCTCACCCTCTTCCTCTGCGTCGGCAGACTCATCACTGCTCGGCAGCGTCGGCATGTGAAAGTCCAATCCATCCATCGCTATCTCATCAATACAGACCGACGGCTCAGTAAAACAGTTGGGATTGATCGCTAAAGTGAGTTTGTTGGCGGCAACATCAAGGGATAAATCCTCATCCACATAACGCACTTGATGGAGACTAAAGCGCGGAAAAAGAGCCCCACTGTGCCCTTCGATCGTTAACTGCGGCACAAACGCATTCGCCGCCCAAACCAAGACATTGAGCCCAGGATTGGTAAACAGGATGACCCCGACAAGCACCAGCAGCGCAGTAAGTAGCCCTGTCGTCAGTACCGTTAGCCATTTTGTCCAAGTGAGAATGCGCTTTTTCATAGATCAGGCCCCAGAGTAAAGTGGACACGGAACTCATCACCCGGATCCGCATCCAATCCCCAAGCAAAATCCAGTCTCACAGGCCCAACCGGAGACGCCCAGCGAACGCCAAAACCCGTCCCCCGTTTGAAATCGGGTGTGTCATTAAAGGCATCACCGTAGTCGAAAAACAGCGCGCCCCACCAGTTGCCGTGCACGCGATATTGATACTCTAAAGTGGAGGTAGCAATGTACTTGGCACCGGTCAGGGCGCCACTTTCATCCACCGGAGAGACCGACTCATACCCGTAGCCGCGCAGATTATTGTCACCACCGGCAAAGAAACGCAGTGACGGCGACAGCTTGTCAAACTCTTCGGCGATGTTCGCCCCGCCATCAACACGGAAAATACCGCGATGGTTCTGGCCAATGCCACGAATCCAGGTGGTGCCGCCCATAATGCGCGTCACACGCGTTTCGGAAATCACGCTCGGGTCGCCATACTCTATGGTGACGCTTTGTCTGTCCCCCCACATCGGCATAGTGCCGCCACGAACACGACTGCGTGAGAAGGAGATACCCGGTAGAAGGAAGTGTCCGGTATCGTCTTGCAAGCCTTGCTCGTAACTTTCGAGCAAATAGCGAACATACACGGTTCGGTGCCAGCCGCTGTCAAACACCCAATGGCGTTCAACAGATAAGTTGGACTCGAGACTTTGCGTGTCCCGCTGGTCGAGGTTTTTCATCCCATACTGAATGCGGTAGTACTCATTGAGCGCGTCTTGCAGCGGTATTTTATAGCCAGCGGTGATGGTCTGCTCTGGAATCGACAAAGAGAAACTGCTGTCAAAGCTGTGGCCCTTATCGTTCACCCAAGGCTTTTTCCATTTGAGCGTGCCACGCACGCCCACATCGGTCGAGTAGCCAATACCCGTCTCGATTTGATTGCGCGCTTGTGGGGCGAGTGACACTTTCATCGGCAGCTCACGAGTTTGACCTAGGTAACTCAGATCAGGCTCGACAAACACCGATGAAAACCAATCGGTATTGGAGAGATTTTGGTTGTATTCCCCCACTTTGGAGACCAAATAGGGCTCGCCCTCTTCATAGGGGGATAAGGACGCCACACGGTCCTCGCGGATTTGACTGCCGTTAATGGTATTTCGACCAAACGCATAGCGCATGCCGCTATCATAGTAGAGGCGGATAAAGGCTTGATTCAACTCAGGCGCAATCTCAAGGCGGCTGACTTGATAATCGCCTTCAAAGTAGCCTTTGCGCAGCGCTAAATTGCGAATCCCAGATTTCAGCGCGTCGTATTGGCTGTGATTGAGCCTGGCACCTTCGACCAAACCGCTTTGGGCAATCAAGGCGTTGAAGTCGGCATCATTGGCCGCTTCACCGGCGATTTGGATATCGACTTTCTCAATCAAGATTGGCTCGCCGGGCTGCACCGTAACGCTCAGCTCTGTGCTCTCTTTTCCGACTTGAAACGTAAACTCTGGGTGATAATAACCAAGCGCATTCAACGCCTCGGTGATGGTACGCTCGAGACGAGCTTGAAAGCGAAGACCGGTGCTGTATTCCTTTTCGGGGATCGAAGATAAATACGCCTCGACGTTATCTTCTAGCTCGCCGTCCAAACCAAGAATCGACAAAGAGACCTCTTGCGCGAGTGCCCCTGTAGAGAGAAAGAGCGTTAACAGTGCTGGTAAAGAGGTTCTTATCATGCTTAATTAGGTACCCAAACGTAATGACCAAAATAATAGCGCCAGTGAATTCATAAGTCTGTACGAAAACAGCAGATGAGCGGCTCTATTTTCAAATAACTGACAAAGGACAATTCAATGGCAGGCAAACAGACCATGATCGACCCCAATCTTGCCCTACCCGGTCGAGAAACACCAATGGTCATCAACCCTACTCACTTCGTCAATCAATCCAATATGACCGCGCCAGCGCCACAAGGTTGCGAGGAAGTCTTGATCGGCATGGGATGTTTCTGGGGCGCCGAACGCCTGTTTTGGCAACTTGATGGCGTGATCACCACCTCGGTCGGCTACTCCGGTGGTTTTACTCCCAACCCCACTTACGATGAAGTGTGTACCGGCAACACTGGCCACACTGAAGTGGTACGCGTAGTGTTTGATCCTAGCCGCTTAAGCTTTGACGCCTTATTGGAGAAATTCTGGGAGCGTCACGACCCGACTCAAGGCATGCGTCAAGGCAATGATATCGGCACTCAGTATCGCTCGGCACTCTACCTATTTAGCGATGAACAATACCAAACCGCCATCGCCTCAAAAGCGCGCTACGAAGCATTGCTCGGCGATCAGTTTGGCGCCATTACCACCGACATTTTACCCGCGGGTACCTACTATCTCGCCGAGGAGTACCACCAGCAATATTTAGCCAAAAACCCAGACGGCTATTGTGGACTAGGTGGAACGGGCGTCTGCTTTATCTAAGCGGCGAATTTTGCCTCATTCACATTTTCAAGGGTAGGAATAAGGACAATTCCTACCCTTTGTCTATTTAGGGTATATACTTTTTCCGCAACCATAAAAGGAAGAACATAATGAAAAACAAAACCCTACTCGCTCTCATGCTGGCTTGCTCTCCAGCGCTCTCCTTTGCACACAACCTGACGGTTGGCCAAGCCGTACCCGCGGTGGACGTCAGCAGTCACGGTGAAATTTTGCTTGATGGTGACCAAACCCGCTTTGCCCCTTGGTCATCGGCTGACCTGGTGGGCAAGGTCAGAGTGATCCAAGCGATCGCGGGTCGTAGCAGCGCCAAAGAGATGAACGCCCCACTGATGGCGGCCATTACGGCGGCAAAGTTTCCAGAGGATCAGTATCAAACGACCTCAATCATTAACCAAGATGATGCGATTTGGGGGACGGGCTCTTTCGTCAAATCCTCGGCTGAAGACAGCAAGCAGTCCTTTCCTTGGTCTTCCATGGTGTTAGATGAAGAAGGGGCAGTGGCCAACGCATGGGCACTGGCAGAGAAATCGTCGGCGATCATAGTGCAAGACAAGCAAGGCCAAGTACTGTTTGTCAAAGAAGGCACTCTCTCTGAGACTGAGATTGAGACGGTACTCAATCTTGTGCGTGACAATCTGTAATACAGTTTCGATTGTTCGGCTGACAGGAGTTGTTATATTATAACAGCTCCTGTTTGCTTTTGATGATGTGCCGATAATGCGATTGTTCTTCTCGACGCCACACCGAACTCTGATCGTGTTCACCACGATCTTGCTGACCTTATGGCTCAGCTTCGCGTCTGTGGAACACGCCTTAGATCATCACCCTGATCACCACGCCCATCATCAATGCGAGCTGTTTCTCGCTTTGCATCACGGCATCATGGCCGCGCTGCTTATCGTTGTCCTGTTACCCAGCCGCTTTTCGGTATTGACGGCGCTGCCTCGTTACTCTCGTCAACTCGGCACCTTTGCGTACCTAGCTCGCTCGCCACCCACCTTAGGTTCATGCACCTTTTAACGCCCGATGTTGGGCAAACCTTTAATGAATCATCACAGGAATTAACATGAACACATTCACACCAATCGCACTGGGTATGACGCTTGCTTTCTCAACCACCACCTTTGCCGAAGAGACATTTCGTCAGCACGATGCCCACGTCCATGGTCAAGTGGAGTTTAATATTGCCCAAGATGGCAAAGAGCTATTGATCGAAATCACCGCTCCCGGCGCCGATGTCGTCGGTTTTGAACACGCACCAAGCACCGATGAGCAAAAAGAGACGCTAAGCCGCGCCGTCACCACACTCAACGATGCAAGCACCATTTTCACGCTGGCCTCACAGGCCAACTGTCGCCTAGAGCATCGCTCTGTCTCTCATACACTCGGTGAAGAGGGCCACGATGACCACGATCATGATTCACACGACCACGACAGCCATGACCATGATAAGCACGATCATGACTCACACGACCATGACAGCCATGACCATGATAAGCACGATCATGACTCACACGACCACGACAGCCATGACCACGATAAACACGATCATGACTCACACGATCACGAGTCGCACGGTGGTCACGGTGAATTCACCATCGAGTACCACTATGAGTGTGAAAGCATTCAAGCGCTTAACAGCATCGACACGCAATGGTTTAACCACTTCCCATCAACGGAAGCGATCAGCGTGAACCTCTTGACCGATCAAACGCAAGCCGCATTGAAACTCGGTCAAGGTCAAACTCGTATTGCATTTTAATCGTTGATGTTTAAGCATTAACCCTCATTCGCGGCCCAACTGTTGGGCCGCCCCTTCAAGCTCAAGGACTCTTCATGGCGACAAAAGAAGCGCATCCCGTTGTCGAGTTAAACCAAGTAAATTACACCTGGCCTGGCAACAGTGAGCCAACATTAGTCATCCCATCGTTAACCGTGAATCGCGGCGAACATCTGTTTATCAAAGGCCCAAGTGGCTGCGGGAAATCAACTCTGCTTGGCTTACTCACTGGCATCAATAGCACCTCAAATGGTCAAGTTCGAGTGCTTGGCCATGATCTGTCTGCCCTTTCAGGCAGTGCTCGTGACCGTTTTCGCGCCGACCAAATAGGCTACATCTTCCAGCAGTTCAATTTGCTGCCCTATTTGAGCGTACTGGAAAATGTCATGCTGCCGTGCCAGTTTTCAGCGCTAAGACGCAGCCAAGTAACCCCATCATTGCAAGAGAACGCCAAACAGCTATTGGATAAATTACGTCTGCCACAGGCACTGATCAATAAACCTGTGGTTGAACTGAGCATTGGTCAGCAGCAACGCGTCGCGGCCGCTAGAGCCTTGATCGGTCAGCCACAAATCATTATCGCTGATGAGCCGACCTCTGCGCTCGATTACAACAACCGCAGCGCTTTTATTGAACTGTTGCTTGAGCAAGTCAACCAAGCCAACTCTACCCTGCTGTTTGTGAGTCATGACCCGACCTTGGAAGCGCAGTTTGATCGCACGCTCGATTTACAACAGATCAATCAAGCAGGAGCCCAGGTATGACCCCGACTCTCAGCCTTGCGTTTAAAAGTGTACGCAACCGAAAAATGACGGCCATCTTGACCATTTTGACCGTGGCCATTTCCGTCGTGCTGCTACTGGGTGTCGAGCGAATTCGAACCCAAGCCAAATCCAGCTTTGCCAATACCATTTCAGGCACAGATTTGATTGTTGGTGGACGCTCTGGGCAGGTCAATCTGCTGCTCTACTCCGTGTTTCGAATTGGCAACGCGACCAATAATATCGATTGGCAAAGTTACAAAGAATTTAGCCAACATCGCGCGGTCGACTGGGCCATTCCTATCTCGCTAGGTGACTCGCACCGAGGTTTTCGCGTGATGGGCACCAACCACAGCTATTTTGAACACTATCGATACGGACAAAAGCAGCCGCTGGTCATCAAGCAAGGGCGCGAGTTTGAATCTTTACTGGAAGCGGTGATTGGCGCCGATGTGGCCAAAGAACTGGGCTATAAAGTCGGTGAAGAGATCATCATTGCGCATGGCATTAGTGATGTGGCGTTTAACCGTCATGAGAATGCCCCTTTTACTGTCGTCGGTATTTTAGCGCCCACCGGCACACCCGTAGACAAAACGGTGCATGTCTCGCTAGAGGCGATTGAAGCCATTCATGTGGGGTGGGAAAGCGGCGCCAATATGGGCAACAACCCAGACGCGGATCAGTTGGCCAGCATGGACTTCCAGCCGAAACAAATCACTGCGATGCTGATCGGGCTAAAGTCTAAAATTCAGACCTTCAGCTTGCAGCGTGCCATCAACACCTACCCGAAAGAGCCGCTCAGCGCGATCATGCCGGGGATCGCTCTGCATGAGTTGTGGAGCATGATGTCAGTCGCCGAACAAGCGCTGATGGCCGTCTCTGGCTTTGTGGTGGTCGCCGGGTTATTGGGGATGCTGTCGAGCCTGTTAACCAGCCTACAAGAGCGCCGCCGAGAGATGGCGATTCTCCGCGCGATGGGCGCAAGACCGCGCCATGTCTTTAGTTTGCTGATTTTAGAAGCCAGTACGCTGACCTTCATCGGCATCTTAACCGGCACCGCTTTCTTGTATCTCGCGCTCGCCATTGCCGCGCCGATTATCCAACAAAGCTATGGCATCAACCTACAAATGCAGATATTGTCCCAGTATGAACTGATGCTACTTGGTGCTGTTCAACTGGCGGGAACCGTCATTGGCTTTATTCCCGCGTTGCGCGCCTACAGGCAATCTCTCAGTGATGGAATGACAATTAGAGTGTAATTATGACCAAAATAGTTTCTATATTTATGCTGGCAATAAGCATGGTAATGACCAGCTTTTTCAGCCACGCCTCGGAGCCATTAACCTTAGAGTGGATCGATCTCGTACCAGAGAATGAACGCAACCAGTTTGACTCATTCGGCATGCCGGATCCGAACGTAGACCACTCAGGTGGCACGATGGAGCAATCAAAGATTGGTGGCGTGCGCCAAGATCTTAACGGCAGCACAGTGCGAATCCCTGGCTTTGTCATTCCTTTAGAAGGAGATGCAGAGAAGGTCACCGAATTCTTGCTTGTACCTTACTTTGGTGCCTGTATTCACGTACCGCCACCGCCACCAAACCAGATCATTTACGTGAAGTTCCCTCAAGGGGCACCAGTGCAACAGCTGTGGGACGTGATTTATGTGGTCGGTACGCTCAAGACAGAAACCATGAGTCATGAGTTGGCCGAAACGGGTTACCTGATTGAAGGCACCGCGATTACTGAGTACGACGATCAGTAACCCCTCGAATCCATTAACAATAAAGCAACCTGTTAAACGCCCAGCTTAGGTCAGATATCGAGAGAGATACGCTAGGATCCCGAGATAAGTCAGGAGTAAAAAGGCGATTAGCAGGTGCTTTTTCAGTTTTTCATCACTTGAAAACTTCATAAAGCCCTCCAAAACAATAGCAACAATTTTAACAACTTATTATCATTCGTGATAGTGATATTTTTATAATCTTATTCGGATAAGCATCACACTCTATGGCGGGTAGCATCCGGCATCGCTGTGCAATATGATTTAATAACGATATGACTGCTAAGGAATATCATCATGTCTGAGCCAAATAAGCCGGTTGTGATTGAGCACGACGCTACCCACACCGATAAGCAAGAAAAAAAGTCCAGCTACGTCAAAGACAGCGCCAGCCGTATCCTCACCATCGCCCAGCAATATGGGTTGGATGCCATGCTGCAAGCGCAAACACCGGAAAAAACGGCACTCGAACGCGCTTTGTTGCGCGAGCGTAAACGCAAAGAGCTCAGACAGAAAAACCTTGAGCAGATCCTAAAGCTTGCTCACACCTCATGTAAGAACGAAACCGCAGGCGATCCTGACCAAGATTGGTTGTATCGATTCTTCGATATGGCGCAAGAGGTGCACAACAGCGCTATGCAACGTTTGTGGGCTCAGGTGCTGAAGCGTGAAGTCACCAACCCTGGCTCCACGTCGATGAAAGCCCTAAAAGTGCTGCAAGATATGACGCCCAAAGAGGCGCAGATCTTACAACGCGCATCCTCACTGGCGTGCAGTTTTGGCGGAGACAACAGCCGCAAGCTCTTGATCGGTTACCGCGCCCAAGGGGGCATTTTTAGTTTTGGCAAGCGAAATACCACCAACAACATCAATGTCGGCAACTTCCAACTCCCCTATTCGAGTTTATTGGTATTGTTTGAACTGGGGCTAATGCACTCAGCAGAGCTCGAATCGGGCGAGATTGAGCTCGACTCACCACTGGCGTTGACCTACCAAGGCAAACAACTCTTGTTGCAAGCGCACAGCAAAGGCGTGAGACTGCTCTACTACCGTTTTAGCCCTACCGGCAACGAGCTGTGCAAACTGCTAGGGAATAAGCCCAATACCCAGTATTACGATCAGCTGTTGGCGCTCCTCAATCAGAAATTTAGCGCCAATACCGACGCGTCAAACTCCTCGATTCACCACACGGTGTAGTGGCCGACAAACAAAATCAAACGACAAAAAAACGCCAGCGACATCGCTGGCGTTTTCATACTTGGCGGTCAACAGCCGATCATTACGCTTTCAGTGCTTTGAACGCGTTGATCAAGCCATTGGTCGAGCTATCGTGAGAGCTCACTGGCGCGTCATCGCCGAGTTCAGGTAGGATCTGGTTCGCCAACTGTTTACCGAGCTCCACCCCCCATTGGTCGAAGCTGAAGATGTTCCAAATCACGCCTTGAACAAAGATCTTGTGCTCGTACATCGCAATCAATTGACCCAATGTGCGTGGAGTGATCTGCTTAACCAAGATGGAGTTCGTTGGGCGGTTACCTTCAAACACTTTGAATGGCACCAGGGCTTCCACTTCCTGCTCCGTTTTGCCTGCCGCCAAGAACTCCGCTTTCACTGTCTCTGCAGATTTACCAAACGCAAGTGCTTCAGTCTGAGCAAAGAAGTTCGACATCAATTTCTGATGGTGATCACCGGTTGGGTTGTGGCTCAACGCTGGCGCAATGAAGTCCGATGGGATCAACTTAGTGCCTTGGTGAATCAACTGGTAGAACGCGTGCTGACCATTGGTTCCTGGCTCACCCCAAATGATAGGGCCCGTTTGGTAAGTCACAGCATCACCGTTGCGATCGACAAACTTACCGTTGGATTCCATGTTACCTTGCTGGAAGTACGCCGCGAAGCGGTGCATATACTGATCGTATGGCAAGATCGCTTCCGACTCTGCGCCGTGGAAGTTGTTGTACCAAATACCGATCAACGCCATGATCACTGGAATGTTGCTCTCAAGCTCTGTCGACTTGAAGTGGTTGTCCATCTCATGAGCACCGGTCAGTAGCTCGATGAAGTTGTCGTAGCCGACACCCAATACAATCGACAAACCGATCGCAGACCACAGTGAGTAACGACCGCCGACCCAATCCCAGAACTCAAACATGTTGTCGGTATCAATACCGAACTCAGACACCGCGCTAGCGTTAGTCGACAAGGCCGCAAAGTGCTTAGCTACGTGCGCTTCATCACCGGCTGATGCTAAGAACCAATCACGAGCGGAGTGCGCATTGGTCATGGTTTCTTGCGTGGTGAAGGTTTTCGATGCCACAAGGAAGAGTGTGGTTTCTGGGTTTACTTTCTTCAACGTTTCAGCGATGTGAGTGCCGTCAACGTTAGAGACAAAGTGCATGTTGAGGTGTGTTTTGTACGGCGCGAGCGCTTCAGTCACCATGTATGGGCCTAGGTCAGAGCCGCCGATACCAATGTTCACGACATCGGTGATGGCTTTGCCTGTGTAGCCTTTCCACTCACCGCCAATCACACGCTCAGAGAACGATTTCATCTTCTCTAGAACCGCGTTCACCGCTGGCATCACATCTTCACCATTGACCATAATTGGCGTGTTGCTGCGATTACGCAACGCCACGTGCAGAACGCTGCGGCCTTCAGTTTGGTTGATGGTGTCACCACTGAACATGGCCTCAATCGCGGACGCCAGATCCGTTTCTTGTGCCAAAGCAAACAGGTGCTTTAACGTCTCTTCATTGATGAGGTTTTTTGAGTAGTCGACAAGCATATCGTCGCCAAAGCGAGTCGAAAATTTGTCAAAGCGCGCTGGGTCTTGTGCGAAGAGCGCTTTAAGATCCATATCTTGTGCGGATTCAAAATGTGCGGTGAGTGCTTTCCAAGCGGATGTCTGCGTTGGATTGATAGTTTTCAACATGGTCGTTATCCCGATGTTACAGTCCGTTTTTATTCCATTCAGTCTAGCGAAAACTGGTGGAATCCCCGAATTTGAAAATGAAGAATAATTGTAATTTTTTTTCAGTTGCTCATTATGACCTAGGGTACCCTCACTCTCTTTGAGTTAGGTCACGTTACCCGCTTCAAAACCGAGCAACTGCGTCGTTGCACGTGGAATAATAGCATTGATTTTGGTGATGCTGCACCGTTGATCACTGCACTAACCCTAAGCAATTTTGCCAGCGGGTTTGTCTAGATAAGGAGTCTCTATGTGGTCTCAGGCCCAAGTACAATTGCGCGCGAAACCGCGCGGGTTTCATCTCATTACCGATGAAATTGAGCAACAATTGCCACAAATTCAATCGATTTCTGTCGGTTTATTACAGCTGTTCATCCAACATACGTCCGCAAGTCTTACCCTCAATGAGAACGCCGATCCTACCGTGCGCAGCGATATGGAAGCGCACTTTAATCACTTTGTGCCACAAAACGCGCCTTACTACCGTCATACTTATGAAGGTGATGATGATATGCCCGCGCACATTAAAGCATCGATTCTCGGCGCCAGTGTCATGATTCCGATTCGACAAGGTCGATTGGCACTAGGAACGTGGCAGGGGATTTATCTGGGTGAACACCGAGACAACGGTGGGAAACGAACTATTATTGCCACCCTACAAGGAGAGTAGAGCCCATCGGTGTGATTAGAACGGCTGATTGATCATCACGCGAAACGTGCCTTCTTCCGCTCCTTTCGCGATTTCGGCGCGAACGACCACGCCTTCAACCTGAAGCCTCACTGCTCCGCCAAGGTTCCACTGCATATCTGAGTGGAGCGTGGCTAAATCAAACTCATCAGCCACACGACCGGCTTCGGCAAACAGTACCCACTGCCACCAAGGCAGATCGTAATAATTAAGAACGGGCACACTCTCTAGCGGCTGCCAATCGGGTAAGACACGATACTCCATCGAGTAGTGCAGCGCCGAGCGACCGTGATACCGCCCTGCGGTAAAGCCTCGTAGGCGATATAAACCGCCAAGTCGCGCCTGAAGTTGCTCTGGCGGTCTCGCACAACCCTCACAGGCATCCCAGGTGGGCGTGTCTGCGGCATAGACATCAAACGCCAGCACTTGCTGATCAAACCAACTGCCCAAAGGGCCAAGGGCAACATACTGGCTGCTCTGCGCTTCCCACTTTATCCAGCTATCGCTAAGGCGCTGCTCTGTGCCCATGCTGACCGTGAACGCCGAGTGTGAGCCTTTGGTTGGGTTGCGGACACTGTCTCTATTATCCCAATCTAGGCTCACCTCAACGCCAGTGGCTTTCTCTGCTTGCGTGTAGACATCCAATTGACGCTCTGAGTAAAACGGCGTCACGCTGATGGAAGTGACGCCAGAGTCGTAAGGTGAGGCGGTGCTGACCGGACGTGACGGCGCAAACACACCACTCATGCCTTGCTGTGAAACCAGCCCCCAAGGGAGCAAATATTTAAACTCGAATTGGTAGTTCTGCTCATCACCGTTGGTGATGGTGCTGCCCCCCGTAGGCGACGCATTGCTACCCTGCTCTCCAAGGTAATAAGGGTTGTCATTAAAGCGCGCTTGGTACATCTGCGTACTGACCAGCCAATGAGAGGAGAGTGCGTAATTGAACGCCGCAACATAACCAAGATAACTGGCTTTATCAGAGTACAACCCCATGCCAAAGAGCACGGTTTGCGGTTGCCCTACGCCTTTCGCCACCCCAGCAACACCGAAGGTATTACCGAGCGTTTCGGTACTAAAATAAAAGGGCAGAAACGCAGAATCTTTCTCGCCACTGTGGCAAAAGGTAGCGATAAAAAAGCTGGCCACTAGGGCCAGCATTCGCAGTTTATTCATAGCTTTGCAGAGACTTCTGGTAATCCATCTCAACACGCGAAGTGAGCTTAGTCACCAGTTCATAGGCGATGGTGCCAATGTGGGACGCCACCTCTTCGGAGGGTAAATCTTGCCCCCAAAGAATCGCTTCATCACCCACTTTGTCTTGTGCGTCACCGCCAAGATCGACCGTTAGCATATCCATCGACACTCTACCGACAATCGGCACTCTGCGACCATTGACCAGCACAGGGGTGCCATTGGGCGCGGTTCTTGGGTAGCCATCGCCGTAACCAATCGCAATCACGCCGACTTTGGTGTCTTGCGCGCAAGTCCATGTGCCGCCGTAACCGACCTTTTCCCCTTGCTTCACATCTCGAACCGCAATGAGGTGAGATTTTAACGTCATCACTGGCTGATAGCCGAGATCCGCCGCACTTTGATCATTAAATGGCGACACGCCATACATGATGATGCCGGGTCTTACCCACTCTAACTGGCTCTCTGGCCAAGCCAGTAAACCCGCAGACGCGGCGAGAGAACGCTCACCTTCACAACCTTGCGTCAAAGAGAGAAACAGCTCGGTTTGCTCTTGCGTGGTGCTGCTTTCGAGCTCATCAGCGCAGCCAAAATGACTCATGTAACGCAGCGGCTTCGCCACATTCGGGCAGCGCTTCAAACGGGCAACAAACGTTTCGTATTGCTCTGGCCTGACACCTAAGCGATGCATACCGCTGTCGACTTTCAGCCAAACCACAACAGGAGTATCCAACTCGGCATCTTCTAATGCTTGAAGCTGCTCTTCACAGTGCACCACCGTTTGGATGTTGTTGGTGACTAATACAGGTAAATCCCCTGGTGAATAAAAGCCTTCGAGAAGGAGGATAGGTTTCACCACACCACAAGCGCGAAGCCCCAGCGCCTCTTCAATGCGCGCGACGCCAAACGCGTCCGCACCTTCAGCGTGCTTGGCAACGTGACGAAGTCCATGCCCGTATCCGTTCGCTTTCACCACGGCCATGATTTTGCTGCTCGGCGCTTGGTGTTTAATGCGAGCCAAATTGTGTTTCAGCGCATCCAAATTAATCGATGCGGTTGCCGCTTTCATGTAACTCATCGATTATTCATCATCCATATCAAACGCAGGACCCGCGTAATTGTCAAAGCGCGACCATTGACCTTGGAAGGTCAGTCGCACTGAACCAATCGGACCGTTACGCTGCTTACCCAAGATAATCTCTGCGGTCCCTTTCATCGGGCTATCTGGGTTGTACACCTCGTCACGGTAGATGAACATGATCAAGTCGGCGTCCTGCTCGATAGAGCCCGATTCACGCAGATCCGAGTTCACCGGACGTTTATCGGCTCGTTGCTCCAACGAACGGTTCAACTGAGACAGCGCCACCACAGGCACATTGAGCTCTTTAGCCAACGCTTTCAATGAGCGAGAAATCTCTGCAATTTCCAACGTCCGGTTATCCGACATCGCAGGGACGCGCATGAGCTGAAGGTAGTCGACCATGATCATCGACAGACCGCCATGATCGCGAGCCACACGACGAGCGCGCGAGCGCACTTCCGTCGGTGTCAAACCTGAGCTGTCATCGATGTACATGTTCTTCTTCTCCATGAGAATCCCCATGGTCGATGAGATACGCGCCCAGTCTTCATCATCCAACTGACCGGTACGAATTTTCGTTTGATCAACACGCGACAACGAGGCGAGCATACGCATCATGATCTGTTCCGCGGGCATCTCAAGAGAGAAGATCAGCACGGGCTTGTCTTGTTCCATCGCCGCGGTCTCACATAAGTTCATCGCAAAGGTGGTTTTACCCATCGATGGACGCGCTGCGACAATGACCAAATCAGAACCCTGTAGACCCGCGGTTTTCTTGTTGAGATCCGTAAAGCCCGTGTTGACGCCAGTCACCCCGTCTTGCGGCGTTTTGTACAACAGTTCGATACGTTCGAGGGTTTTTTCTAGAATGTTGTCGACGTTTTGCGGACCTTCATTCTCATTGGTGCGGGACTCGGCAATGGCAAATACTTTACTCTCAGCCAAGTCGAGCAGATCTTCTGAGCTGCGTCCTTGTGGATCGTAGCCGGCATCGGCAATCTCATTGGCAACACCGATCAAGTCGCGAACCAGTGCGCGCTCAGCCACAATGTCTGCGTACGCATTGATGTTCGCCGCACTCGGGGTGTTTTTGACTAAGTCCGCCAGATAAGCAAAGCCGCCTACTTCATCAAGCTGTTCGCGCTGCTCTAAAAATTCTGACAAGGTGATGAGATCAAGTGGCTTGTTGTCTTCCAAAATGGCTTGTACCGCTTGAAACACTAAACGGTGAGGTCGACTGTAGAAATCTTTGGCGACCACACGCTCAGAGACGGTATCCCAACGCTCGTTATCCAACAGCAAGCCACCAATGACCGACTGCTCGGCTTCTAATGAGTGCGGTGGGACTTTGATGGCATCGACTTGGGCGTCTCGTGGTTTAAGGTTCCGATTCTCTACTTTGCTCTGGGCCATGATTTCACTCAACAACTTGTTCCTGACCGGACATTATAACGAGAATCATCGCTATGTCTCCCGTTTCAAGCTAGGAACAACGATCCGATTTGAGTTTTGACTCCGCCCTGACCAAGTCTATACAAAGCCTGTTTATTATTGCGCCCTGTTATTTTTCGACCGAGAGGTACTGAGTGTCAAAACTTTGGTTATTGTGCGTGGGGTTAATAGGCTCGTCCTTGGCCTACGCAGATAGTACGGATCAAAGTGAAATGGATATCCAAGTACCTTCCCCCTGGGATACAGAGGTCGAGTTCGGCTATCAAGCACACAAGGGCAATTCCGACTCCGAATCGCTCAACTCTCGTTTAAGTGCCGAGTACATTAAAGGTCGCTACCGTACCAGCGGAGAGTGGAAATACTACCTGCTCTACAAAGATGGGACAGAAGACAAGCGGCAGTCCACCTACACTATGCAAGGTGACTATAAACTTGGGCCCAAGACCTACCTCTATTCGAGTTATAAAGGCGTCAACTCAAAGTACACCGCGTACTACAAAGATCACACGCTTTCGGGAGGGCTCGGTTATCAGTTATCAAACACGGATGACTTCTTGCTTGAAGTCGAAGTCGGTCCGGGTTATCGCTACCAAGAACCCAACCTTGATGAAATTGATGATGACGATATCATCTTTCCCAACATTGTGAGGGAAGCGATTTTTCGTGGCAACATCAACAGCAGTTGGCAAGTGCTTGAAAGCCTACGTCTCTCCGCGGACGTGACTTGGGTTAGCGGCCACAGTAACACCCGAACCGATACCGACATCAGTGTCACCAACAACATCACTGAGGATATTGCGCTTAAGCTCACTCATAACCGCCAATATCACGATAAGGTTCCAGAAGGGCTAAGCAAAGCTGATAGTATGTTTTCGGTCAACTTGCTGTTTGTGTTCTAAATGAAAGAAGAACCCTGAGCAAAATAGCAGACATAAAAAAACACCAGCCGAGGCTGGTGTTTTGCTATTCGTCTTAAGGCTGAATTACTCAGCTGGTACAACTTGTAGGTTGATAGCAGCAAATACTTCAGAGTGAAGTTGGATGCTGATTTCAAACTCACCAGTAGTACGTAGAGCACCTTCAGGTAGGCGAACTTCGCTCTTAGCTACTTCAACGCCAGCTGCAGTGATTGCATCAGCGATATCACGAGTACCGATAGAACCGAATAGTTTACCTTCGTCACCTGCTTTAGAAGCGATAACGACCGCTTCTAGTGCGTTCACTTTCTCAGCGCGAGCTTCTGCAGCAGCAAGTTGCTCAGCAACTTTTGCTTCTAGCTCAGCGCGACGAGCTTCGAACATCTCAACGTTAGTCTTAGTTGCCATAACTGCTTTACCTTGTGGGATAAGGAAGTTACGAGCGTAGCCAGATTTAACGTTTGCAGTGTCACCAAGACCACCTAGGTTACCGATTTTATCAAGTAGAATAACTTGCATTGCTTAATCCTCTTTCTTAATAAAACGACCGATTACTGATGCTTGTCAGTGTACGGAAGTAAAGCTAGGTAGCGTGAACGCTTAATAGCGCGAGCTAGTTGACGTTGGTATTTAGCGCTTGTACCAGTGATACGGCTAGGAACGATTTTACCAGCTTCAGTGATGTAGTTTTTAAGAGTTGCTACGTCTTTGTAATCAATCTCTTGTACGCCTTCTGCAGTGAAACGGCAGAATTTACGACGACGGAAGAAACGAGCCATGGGCTATCTCCTGATCTTAAATTTGAGTAATGTTGTCGGCATGTAACACTAATTTCCCAACGCCATTTCGGCCGGTTTGATAAGCGACAAAACCACTTACCTTAATGTTACTGCCTTGTACTAAATTCTGAGTCAATGCTTGTGACCTTTGCCCACTGATCACGACCGGTAGACGACAATAGACTTGTCTCGGTAGGTCAGCTTCAATCATGGTCGAGCGATGCTCTAACCAAAACCGACAGTGTTCAATACCACTTGGGCTTTTACTTCGAATGGGAGGCTTAGCAATGGTGCCACTGAGCTCCATTCGATTGGTCATAAGTGAAATTACTCAGCCGCTGCTTCTGGCTTAGCTTCAGCACGCTCTTCGCGACGAGGAGCACGCTCTTCTTTCTGCTTAAGCATGATAGATTGCTCAGTGATAGCCGCTTTAGTACGCATGATCATGTTACGTAGAACTGCATCGTTGAAACGGAAAGCAGTTTCTAGCTCATCAATAACAGCTTGATCAGCTTCCACGTTCATTAGAACGTAGTGAGCTTTGTGAAGCTTGTTGATTGGGTAAGCCAGTTGACGGCGACCCCAGTCTTCTAGACGGTGGATAGTACCGCCAGCTTCAGTGATTGAACCAGTGTAACGCTCGATCATGCCAGCAACTTGCTCGCTTTGATCTGGGTGCACCATGAATACGATTTCGTAATGACGCATGGGTTGCTCCTTACGGATTATTCAGCTTCCACAATTGGCTCAGTCGTCCAGAGGAAGCAAGGAACTAAAGATAATTGACTGAGATTTAAGGAGCCGGAATAGTACAGAAAGAAAGCAGTTTAAGCAAGAGAAAAGATGAGTTAGGTATGACAAACTTGGCTAGGTTGCCGAGTGTGCGTTGTAGGCAACGCATACACTCAGCTTCGGTAGTGACGTTAGTGAAACGTTAGTTAATCTTCATCAACAAATTGCGCTTGGAGATAGTTTTCGATACCGGTCATATCAATCAATCCAAGTTGCGTTTCAAGCCAATCCACGTGTTCTTCTTCATCTTCTAGGATTTCTTGGAACAGATCACGAGAGACGTAGTCTCGAATGTCTTCCGCATAGGCGATGGCGTCTTTCAAATCCGGTATGGCTATCAGCTCTAACTTCAGATCGCATTCGAGCATTTCTTTGGTGTCTTCCCCGATCATCAACTTACCCAGGTCTTGAAGATTAGGAATGCCCTCTAGAAATAAAATGCGCTCGATGAGATGGTCGGCGTGTTTCATCTCGTCGATAGACTCATGGTACTCTTTGTCTGCGAGGTGCTTTAGCCCCCAATCCTTGTACATACGAGCATGAAGAAAGTATTGGTTGATGGCAACGAGTTCATTGCCGAGAATTTTGTTGAGATGCTGGATAATAATTGGATCGCCTTTCATGACAGAAGCCCTCCTCTTTGGCTCTTTTAACTGTAGAACCAAATGAGAAGGTGTCAAAAAAGTCGACACATTTTTAGCTAGTGGATTAGCTAGCTTGTTTAAACAGATTCACTGCCGATTCGTTGATGATCTCTTTCGCCGTGCGCACACACTTACCACATTGGGTGCCTAAGGCTGTGCATTTCTTGATTCCTTTTATATCGGTCACGCCCTCTTCGACAACTAACTTGCGGATTTTTTTATCCGAGACGCCATGACACAAACAAACGAACATAATTTTACTACCTGACCTAACGACTTCTAGATTGAATATAAAAGAGAACCATTCTTATTACCAGTCTCAAATGAGTAAAATATAGATCGATTGGTTATAAAAGAAATGAGGAAATGTGGGTCTGATTCACTTAGCAGCGAAGCATTTTCAATGCCGCTAGTAAGCTAATGATCTAGCGATAAAAATAATAGCGACATCTCTTCTCGCCGATGTTTTTCTTATAACTCATCTCATTCGCTCGCCGTCAAAAAACGAAAAAGGGAAGCCTAAGCTTCCCTTTTTCTTGTCGCGCTTTCTTCACGAATGAAGAGAAGTGCTAGATCTCAATTAATTCGTCAGAATTAGTCGAAGATCTTAGCAACAACACCAGCACCAACTGTACGGCCACCTTCGCGGATTGCGAAACGTAGACCTTCGTCCATCGCGATTGGTGCGATTAGCTCTACAGTCATCTTGATGTTATCGCCTGGCATTACCATTTCTACGCCTTCAGGTAGCTCGATGTTACCTGTTACGTCAGTTGTACGGAAGTAGAACTGTGGACGGTAGCCTTTGAAGAATGGAGTGTGACGACCACCTTCATCTTTAGATAGTACGTATACTTCTGACTCGAACTTAGTGTGTGGAGTGATTGAACCAGGCTTAGCTAGTACTTGACCACGCTCAACTTCGTCACGCTTAGTACCACGTAGAAGTGCACCAACGTTCTCACCCGCACGACCTTCGTCTAGAAGCTTACGGAACATCTCAACACCAGTACATGTTGTAGTCGTCGTGTCTTTGATACCTACGATAGCAACTTCGTCACCTACGTTTAGGATACCACGCTCGATACGACCTGTTACTACTGTACCACGACCTTGGATTGAGAATACGTCTTCGATTGGCATTAGGAATGGCTGATCGATTGCACGCTCTGGCTCAGGAATGTAAGTGTCTAGCGCTTCTGCTAGCTCAACAATCTTCGCTTCCCACTGCTCTTCGCCGTTTAGCGCGCCTAGTGCAGAACCTTGGATTACTGGTAGGTCATCACCTGGGAAATCGTACTCAGATAGAAGTTCACGTACTTCCATTTCTACTAGTTCTAGTAGCTCTTCATCGTCAACCATGTCACATTTGTTCATGAATACGATGATGTAAGGAATACCAACCTGACGGCCTAGTAGGATGTGCTCACGAGTCTGTGGCATTGGGCCATCTGTCGCAGCTACAACTAGGATACCACCGTCCATCTGTGCAGCACCTGTGATCATGTTCTTAACATAATCCGCGTGTCCTGGACAGTCTACGTGTGCGTAGTGACGAGTTGGAGTGTCGTACTCTACGTGAGACGTTGCGATTGTGATACCGCGCTCACGCTCTTCTGGAGCGTTATCGATAGATGCGAAGTCTTTCGCTACACCGCCGTACACTTTAGCAAGAGTAGTACAGATAGCAGCAGTTAGAGTTGTTTTACCGTGGTCAACGTGGCCGATAGTACCAACGTTTACGTGCGGTTTTACACGTTCAAATTTTTCTTTAGACA
>NZ_JCBDHE010000060.1:0-50508 GCF_059834225.1 Vibrio sp. R10-SG3-ISO3
ATGGGCAGGTTGAAGGTTGAGTAACATCAACTGGAGGACCGAACCGACTAATGTTGAAAAATTAGCGGATGACTTGTGGCTAGGGGTGAAAGGCCAATCAAACCTGGAGATAGCTGGTTCTCCCCGAAAGCTATTTAGGTAGCGCCTCGGACGAATACTACTGGGGGTAGAGCACTGTTAAGGCTAGGGGGTCATCCCGACTTACCAACCCTTTGCAAACTCCGAATACCAGTAAGTACTATCCGGGAGACACACGGCGGGTGCTAACGTCCGTCGTGGAGAGGGAAACAACCCAGACCGCCAGCTAAGGTCCCAAATTATAGCTAAGTGGGAAACGATGTGGGAAGGCTTAGACAGCTAGGATGTTGGCTTAGAAGCAGCCATCATTTAAAGAAAGCGTAATAGCTCACTAGTCGAGTCGGCCTGCGCGGAAGATGTAACGGGGCTAAGCTATAAACCGAAGCTGCGGCAATACCTTTTAGGTATTGGGTAGGGGAGCGTTCTGTAAGCCGTTGAAGGTGTGTTGTAAAGCATGCTGGAGGTATCAGAAGTGCGAATGCTGACATGAGTAACGATAAAGGGGGTGAAAAACCTCCTCGCCGGAAGACCAAGGGTTCCTGTCCAACGTTAATCGGGGCAGGGTAAGTCGACCCCTAAGGCGAGGCCGAAAGGCGTAGTCGATGGGAAACGGGTTAATATTCCCGTACTTCAACTTATTGCGATGGGGGGACGGAGAAGGCTAGGTGGGCCTGGCGACGGTTGTCCAGGTTCAAGTGCGTAGGCTTGAGAGTTAGGTAAATCCGGCTCTCTTTAAGGCTGAGACACGATGTCGAGCGCCCAAGGGCGTGAAGTCATTGATGCCATGCTTCCAGGAAAAGCCTCTAAGCTTCAGATAAGTTGGAATCGTACCCCAAACCGACACAGGTGGTCGGGTAGAGAATACCAAGGCGCTTGAGAGAACTCGGGTGAAGGAACTAGGCAAAATGGTACCGTAACTTCGGGAGAAGGTACGCTCTTGACGGTGAAGTCCCTTGCGGATGGAGCTATTGAGAGTCGCAGATACCAGGTGGCTGCAACTGTTTATTAAAAACACAGCACTGTGCAAAATCGTAAGATGACGTATACGGTGTGACGCCTGCCCGGTGCCGGAAGGTTAATTGATGGGGTTAGACTTCGGTCGAAGCTCTTGATCGAAGCCCCGGTAAACGGCGGCCGTAACTATAACGGTCCTAAGGTAGCGAAATTCCTTGTCGGGTAAGTTCCGACCTGCACGAATGGCGTAATGATGGCCACGCTGTCTCCACCCGAGACTCAGTGAAATTGAAATCGCTGTGAAGATGCAGTGTACCCGCGGCTAGACGGAAAGACCCCGTGAACCTTTACTACAGCTTGGCACTGAACATTGAGCCTACATGTGTAGGATAGGTGGGAGGCTTTGAAGCAGGTACGCCAGTATCTGTGGAGCCGACCTTGAAATACCACCCTTGTATGTTTGATGTTCTAACTTAGCCCCATTATCTGGGGTGAGGACAGTGCCTGGTGGGTAGTTTGACTGGGGCGGTCTCCTCCCAAAGAGTAACGGAGGAGCACGAAGGTGGGCTAATCACGGTTGGACATCGTGAGGTTAGTGCAATGGCATAAGCCCGCTTGACTGCGAGAATGACAATTCGAGCAGGTGCGAAAGCAGGTCATAGTGATCCGGTGGTTCTGAATGGAAGGGCCATCGCTCAACGGATAAAAGGTACTCCGGGGATAACAGGCTGATACCGCCCAAGAGTTCATATCGACGGCGGTGTTTGGCACCTCGATGTCGGCTCATCACATCCTGGGGCTGAAGTCGGTCCCAAGGGTATGGCTGTTCGCCATTTAAAGTGGTACGCGAGCTGGGTTTAGAACGTCGTGAGACAGTTCGGTCCCTATCTGCCGTGGGCGTTGGAAGATTGAAGGGGGCTGCTCCTAGTACGAGAGGACCGGAGTGGACGAACCTCTGGTGTTCGGGTTGTGATGCCAATCGCATTGCCCGGTAGCTAAGTTCGGAATCGATAACCGCTGAAAGCATCTAAGCGGGAAGCGAGCCCTGAGATGAGTCTTCCCTGGCACTTTAAGTGCCCTTAAGGGTTGTTCGAGACTAGAACGTTGATAGGCAGGGTGTGTAAGCGCTGTGAGGCGTTGAGCTAACCTGTACTAATTGCCCGTGAGGCTTAACCATACAACACCCAAAGGGTTTTGATGGACTCAATGAAAGAACATTGAATGTGTAAGAACTGAAAACAGCTTTCCGAATTAAAGAATTTGCTTGGCGACCATAGCGATTTGGACCCACCTGATTCCATGCCGAACTCAGAAGTGAAACGAATTAGCGCCGATGGTAGTGTGGGGCTTCCCCATGTGAGAGTAGGACATCGCCAGGCTTTAAATTATGGACACTTGCTTAGGCGAGTGATACCACTGCGGAGTGGTAGTTCAGTTGGTTAGAATACCGGCCTGTCACGCCGGGGGTCGCGGGTTCGAGTCCCGTCCACTCCGCCACTTATTAGAAAGCCCAGTCGAAAGACTGGGCTTTTTTACGTTTAACGCTCCCGAAAGTGCTGGCTTCGAAGAGAGAGCAAGGCGAGATTAAAGAATAATGTCTCGCACTTCAGGATCTTTGCGTTCTAGGTAGTGTGTCGATTGAATGCGACGAATGGTGCGGCAACGTCCACGGATTATCTAGCACCCGCTGCTCGTAGTTTTCTCACACGTGCACCTTCCTCCATCAAACTTGATGTCGTTGCTCAATTCGTGTCGGATACTAGCGTAAATAAAGGGCAAGCCTTTGGTCTACGATAGGCTTTCAGTATCGCGTTTACCTTGTGGCCAATAGTCCCTTGTCACTATTCAGTGACCATGCTTTAAACGCTTTCTTAAGGACAAAAAAACTGGCCGTATTGGCCAGTTTTGGTATTGGGCTAATGACCCGCTTTATTCACGGTAGAAACTAGGACTGGATAATACTCAGCGCCTTTTTCGATACTTCCTGCGCTGCCTTGTTGAGGTTTTGTTTCTCCAGTACATCTGCCAAGTATGCATAGTCGGAAACGTTAGAGCGGACAGATAAGGCTTTCTCAAGATGTTGCTGCGCTTCTTGCCACTGTTCGTTTCTCATATGCAATTGCGCTAAAGCGCTGTGTGCTTCGGCGCTATTGGCGTCTTTACGCACCATTTCCTCTAGCAGTAGTTTGCTTGGGTGGGTGTCGGACAATTTCATCTCTGGTAGCAAGGTGATCAGTGTGGAGTTCGGGTGCTTTTTCACTGTTTCTTTAATGACGGTGAAGGCTTCGTGATCGGCGTTGCGCGCAATCAATTGTTTCACAAAACACTCTACTAGATGGGCGTCTTGCTTGAGCTTTCTCGGTAGGCTGTTCCAGTGACCAATTAGGCCTTCACTGCCTTTGTTTTCGGCGACATCAGCCAATAAGCCGCATTGCGCTCTTTGGATCAAGGTTTGTTGATCTTGTTCGCTAATCAAGCCAAGTTTGCCTAGCTGGGGCGTCAGATCAATCAGTGACTGCCACTGTTTCAGTTCTACATAGACTTGCTTAAGTAGGTTAACGATCACCACGTTGTTGGGATGCTGGCCCTTAAGAAGATGTAAGGTTTCCAGTGCGCCAGCGTAGTTGGCCTCTCTCACCTGCTGCTTGGCACGTGTTAGCTCCACCGCTAAGTTAGAACCAGGCTGTTTACCTGCGAGCTCAAGGTAGTGATCGGCCTTTTTGTTGTCTCCGAGACCTATCGCCGCTTCTGAGGCAATAAGGTAACAAACGACAGGCATATCATGATAGTTTGCCCAGCGCGTGACCTTTTTTTCTGCGCTTTTAAAGTCTCCCTCAATCAGTTTAATTAAGCCTTCATTCGTCAATCTGCGAGAGTGGCGCATTTTACGTACGCTAAAGTAATTCCAAGTGGCAGAACTGGCATAGAGCATTTTCTTAACGAGGTACTCAAGAGCAAAGAGGGCGGCCAACGTCGCAATCAAGAAAATCACTAAGGTGGTGACGCTCATTTCAATCGTGGTGTTGGCGATAGAGACTAGGACATAACCTTGTTGCCCCGAGTATTGAGTGCCGACAAACAACCCCGCACCTAAGATGACAAAGAGGAAAATCAGTCTAAACATTATTTCTCCTCCGTAATCAATGTGGTGACTTCGCGGCGTAGGCGATCGCGAATAACGTCAGACAGCACTTCTTGTGTGTCGAGTTTTACCGGGTAATCGACTTGGATGGTTTGTTGGCCTAGCATGCCTAGGGCTTGATTGAACTCACGAACATTGTTGGCATCTTGGTTGAAGAACGCTTGAGACCAGTCACCTGCGGTGGCAAGCGCTGTGGTGTAGATCTCTTGTTGCTCGACATATACCGCTTTGATGGCGGTTTCTAGCTTCGCTTTAATGTTTTCTTTGAGATAGAAATGCTGCTCGGGAGAGAGCAGTGGGATGACATTGCCATCACGAGTTCGGAACGTAATAAAGTTCTCTGAGAACTCTTGTAACGAGGTCATCAGGTTGTCTTTCCAATCTGCCACGTCTTGCGAGACTTGACGAGCTTCCACCGCTTGCGCCTCTGGAAGAATGGCATTGGCGAGCGGTAAGCTATCGACTTGTTGCTGAAGAGCGGTAAGTCTTAGCACCAAGCCTTCTCGATCTACAAGGGGGACCCCTTTGAGTTTGGTGATGTCATTCGCCATGGATTTGCGCAGAGGTACAAGACTTGGGTCATTCAGTGCTGCGATGCGCTGGTCTGCACTTTCCATCAGTTTAGTGGCGCTGACCGCGTCGTGTTCTAAAAACAGTTTTCGTCCAGCGAGCTTGACGAGGTAGTCAGCCTCAGCCAGTAACCAATCATTGGGGCGACGGCCTTTTACGTCTGCCATGGCGATCTGTAAGCTCTCGATGCTTTTTTGCTGCTGCTCTAGAACGGTATCTGCGCGATGGCTAAGCTCAGTGGCCTTCGATAAGATTTGTTGTTGGTTCTGATCCAACTGAGCCTGCATGGCCTGTTTGGCTTGATTGAGCTCTGATTGCAGCGCAGCGATTTGCGCTTGCTGCTGCTGATTCTTCTCTTGGATGTAAAAGGTGAGTCCGCCACCAATCAGCACCGCGATAACGATGGCGATCGTAGCTAGCTTCACGCCGCGTTTGCCTTGTTTTTCTTCAAGCTCTTCACTTTTGGGTTTGCTATCAACTGGCGCTGTGTCGTCCGGGCTTGGCTCTGATGCGGTTTCAGGTGAAGTCACATCTTGAGATTCAGTGTCCACCGCGCTGCTTTCCTCGGTCATCGCTGCTTGGTTTGGCGCGGTTTTGTTTTCTTCGGGTTCAACATGTCCATTGTTTTTTTTACTTGTCATTATGTTTTGTCCTGTTGTTTTGGCTGGAGAGCGGCCAGTAAGTCCGAATTAGAGGCACTAGGGGTCGTGATGACATCGACAAAGCCCCATTGGTGTGCGTCTAGAGCGATACGCTCACTAGGAACGTATAGCGTTAATCCAAATAGCCAGGCTTGATAGCGCTTGCCGATTTGCGAGACAAGGTGTTCAAGCTGACCCGAGCTAGTAACGACTAGCTGATCAATGTGCTTATTTTGCCAGAGTGGGACGAGCAAATCTGAGCACAAAGCAATGTTTTCACGACGATAGACTTCTCGATACTCCACTAAGGCCCCTCGTGCCTGCAAGGTATTGAAAATCAAATCTCGGCCACCGTTTCCGCGTAGGATGACAATACGCCTATTGGTGACGTCATGAAGGGGTTCAAGCGCAAGTAGATGCTCGCTATCGCCCACTTGAGGATAGTCTACGTTTTGTTGCGTTTTTGTGCTTAAGATCTGTGCAGTTTTTTGACCAACGGCAATGTATCGCGCTGAATGTGGCCAGTGTTGCTGATGTTGGCGAAGGGTTTGATCGGTAAAGTGCACCGCATGTTGGCTCACGGCAATAATGAGGTCGGCGCGATGTAACGCATGCGCGATATCGCTAAGTTGTCTCCCCGGGTGAAGCGAGATGAGCGGTTGATGCTCACTCGCGACACCGAGGTGTTGCAATTGATGGCAGAGCGATTGGCCTTGCTGACCTGGCCGGGTCACCAATACTGCCATGGCATTACTCTTGTTCTGCGTATAGCTTAGTTAAAATGGTTTTGGCGCCATTATCGAGCAGTTGATTGGCCAGTGTGACTCCCAGTTGCTCCGCTTCGCTTCGAGGACCGCTGATCTCACCACGAACGATGGTGGATCCATCCGGTTCACCGACTAAGGCTCTAAGCCAGATTTGATCGCCATCCAGCAGTGCATAACTGCCGATAGGAACTTGGCAGCCTCCCTCAAGGGTGAGGTTCATGGCGCGTTCACACAACACGCGGTCGACCGTGTCTGGGTGATTGAGAGGCTCAAGTAACGCGATTAAACGCTCGTCATCAAGGCGACATTCGATGCCGACGGCACCTTGTCCAACGGCGGGTAGGGATTGCTCTGGCTCGATGTAACTCTGAATGCGCTCTTCAAGCTTGAGTCGTTTTAAGCCAGCCGCGGCCAAAATGATCGCATCGTACTCACCTGCATCGAGCTTAGAGAGTCGGGTGCCGACGTTGCCGCGTAGCTCTTTGATCACCAAATCGGGACGATACTCTTTTATCTGACACTGACGACGCAAACTGCATGTACCGACAACTGCGCCTTGTGGTAAATCGTCGATGTTGCTGTACTGATTCGAAACAAAGGCATCGCGTGGATCTTCGCGCTCACAGATGGTGACGAGACCTAAGCCTTGGGGGAACTCCACCGGCACGTCTTTCATTGAGTGCACGGCGAGGTCCGCGCGACCTTCAAGCATCGCCACCTCTAGTTCTTTCACAAACAGCCCTTTTCCGCCGACCTTGGCGAGTGGCGTGTCTAAAATAATGTCGCCTTTCGTGACCATAGTCACCAGCTCGACTTCTAGACCAGGGTGAGCGGCTTGAAGGGCGTCTTTCACATAATGAGCTTGCCAAAGAGCAAGGGGGCTTTTGCGCGTTGCAATACGGATCGGAGTCGTTTGAGTCATGATAGAAACAGATAAACCAAATGATGGCTCCATCGTATCACTCTGAGATAAAAATGCTCAATGCAATATGAGTCCTAAGCGGCAATCCTCAATCCGTAGCAAAAAATCATCAAAAAAGTGTGATTGCAATCTCGTTTATGAGCTGCGCTATTGTTACTCATCACGTATCCGGACCACACTGTAGCGCGTAATAAAAAGAGAACGACTCGTCAGTCAAGAGACACAAAATAGTGTTGAATCGATCGTACAATTCTTTACCAGCCCAAAGAAAAGTGTTAAATTGATCACGTTTTGATAGTGCTTCAGAATAATTATTAAACACAGCACGCTGTAGATAATTAACCAAGGAACATCCCTTGCTGGCTTACACCCAATCGCTAATCCATAGACTTGATGATCTCAATCAGCAACGCATTGAACGTGCGTTAGCGCTTATGGATGCGCAGGCCCAGCATGTTTTCCATCTGATTCCTACTCTTCTGCACTACAACCATCCTTTAATTCCCGGCTACTACGCATCCAAAGTCCCCTACGGTATTCGCAATTTTGAATTGAGTGAACCTCAAAGTCAGTTTGTGTCGGACACCGAGCTGACGATCGGTCAACCGCTCGTCACCGCAGACAACCCAATGATTTTGGGTCTGTATACTATGGGGAGCACCTCTTCAATTGGCCAGAGTACCTCCAGTGATTTAGACATTTGGGTGTGCGTGTCCTCGAAGATGAGTGCTGACGAACGAGACAGCTTGACCAACAAATGTCTCTTGATCACCGAGTGGGCGCTGAGCCGTGGCGTTGAAGCCAACTTTTTCTTGATGGACGAAAGCCGTTTTCGCAGCAATAAGTGTGAAGAGATGACCGGGGATAACTGCGGGTCATCGCAGCACCTGTTGTTACTCGATGAGTTTTATCGCAGTGCGGTACGTTTAGCTGGCCAAAGGCTGCTGTGGCAAATCGTGCCACCAGAAATGGAAGAGTGTTACGACGAGTACGTGACGCATCTCTGTAGCCAGAATGTGATTAACTGCTCGGAGTGGATTGATTTTGGTAAATTGAACCGTATCCCGGCAGAAGAGTACTTTGGCTCAAACCTATGGCAACTCTATAAGAGCATCGATTCGCCCTACAAATCGGTATTGAAAGCGATTTTGCTTGAGGCGTACTCGTGGGAGTATCCGCACACCCAGTTGTTGAGCCTTGATACTAAACGCCGTTTTTTCGCGCACAAGCCCGATCTCTATGGGATGGACGCGTACTATTTGATGCTTGAGAAAGTGACGCGCTATTTAGAGCGTATCGGTGATCACACCCGCTTGGATTTGGTGCGTCGTTGTTTCTATCTCAAAACCCATGAAAAACTCTCTCGCCAGCCTGGCGCAGGTTCGGTGGCTTGGCGCCGTGAAGCGCTGTCTGACATGATCCAAAAATGGGACTGGTCACCGAGCGTGATCGCTGAATTGGATGATCGCCGCAACTGGAAAGTCGAGCAAGTGAAAGTGGTACACCACGCCTTGTTAGATGCTTTGATGCAGAGTTACCGAAACCTGATCCAATTTGCACGTCGTAACGACATCACCTCCGCGATTAGCCCACAAGATATCAGTATCTTGGCGCGCAAGTTGTACGCTGCGTTTGAGGTGTTGCCGGGTAAGGTGACGCTGCTGAATCCGCAAATTTCTCCGGATCTGCATGAACCTGATTTGAGCTTTATTGAGGTACGTCCGGGCAGAACGAACAAAGCGGGATGGTACTTGTATAAACAGCCGTTAGAGGCAGAGAAAATCATCGGTCGTGCGCCACTTGAGCACAACGAATACTTGAGTAAACTGGTGGCTTGGTCCTTCTTTAACGGTTTGATCACGGAATCCACCCGTTTGCACTCTGTGATTCGTGATGCCGAGTTGGACATCGATAAGTTCTACCAAATGGTCAGCGATCTACGCAATACCTTCTCACTGCGCAAGCGTCGCCCTACGATGCAGGCGTTGGCGAGTCCGTGTGAGATCAGCCAGTTGGCCATGTTCATCAACTTTGAAAGTGACCCGACCTCAGAGCTGAGCGGCCGTGCGCTGAAGTTGGATCAAAAGAGCACAGACATCTTTAGCTTTGGCCCTGACCAAACCTGTCTTGTGGGTAGCGTGGACTTGGTCTATCGCAACTCATGGCATGAAGTGCGTACCTTGCACTTCAAAGGGGAGACCGCTATGTTGGATGCGCTCAAAACGGTACTTGGTAAGATGCACCAAGATGCGTTGCCACCGGAGTCGGTGGATGTGTTCTGCTACAGCAAGAACTTGCGCGGTGTGATGCGCAACATGGTCTACCAGTTATTGGCCGAATGCATTGATTTGCGTTTGAAGCCGGTTGAGCAAGAAAAACGTCGTCGTTTCAAAGCGCTTAAGATTGGTCAACAGACCTATGGTTTGTTTTTTGAACGCCGTGGGGTGTCGGTGCAAATGCTGGAAAACTCAGTCGATTTCTATCGCAGCATTTCAACCAACAAACTGAAAGGCTCGCCCTTGTTGATGCTCGATAAAGAGCAAGATTATCAAATGCCAGAGGTCATTGATGGTTTTGCCAGTGAAGGTTTGATTCAGTTCTTCTTTGAAGACACAGACAAAGGTTTCAACATCTATGTGCTGGATGAGTCAAACCAAGTTGAGGTGTATCACCAATTTAGCGGTGAAAAAGATGAGATGATCGCGAGCGTCAATGGTTTCTACTCGTCCGTCAAAACCGAAAGCGAATTGGCGTCTAAATTCATTAACTTCAATTTGCCGCAGTATTATCAAATCGTGCATCCCGAAGAGGGCGACTCTTACATCGTCCCTTATCGCAATGATGGCTCAAACTACTCCAAGCCAAGCCGAGTTGTGAACGCTTGAACCCGCAAAGTAAAGAGATAAAAAAAGAGCACCGCGTGCTCTTTTTTTGATTCTGAATGGGGTTAAGCCCAGTCAATCTCTTCATTGGCGTGCTTTTCACACTCTTCTTTGACCATGGCGATCAACTCTTTGCCTGTTTTTGAACAGATCCATTGCTGCTCGACCAAGGAGAAATGGAAACCACCGGATTTCGATGCGAGCCAGATTTCTTTCATCGGCTCTTGTCGGTTAATGATGATCTGGCTGCGATCGTCAAATTCCAGTGTCATCACGTTACCTGTGACCTCGTAGTCGATGTCCGCGCCTGAGTCATCAATCATTTCTTCAATGATTTGCATTTGAACATCCACCAACTGATGAAATTCAGTCTCGTTCATCCTATCTATCCTATTGCTTTTCTTGGTTGTGGTGCGATTATAGGGGGCATTGAACAAATAATCACGATAGAACCCATGAAAAAATCAATCCTTGCTCTGTTTCTTCTTTCAGTGTTAGGTCTGGCAGGATGTGGTCAGACGGGCGGTTTGTACATGCCAGAAGAGACGCAAACGAACGAGCAATCCTCCTAATCTCCACGCGTCCATCGCCATTAACGGTGTTCATCGCAATTAAAACGACTATTTAAGGGAAAGTACTTTGGATTACTTCAATTATCAGGACGATGGCCAGCTCTGGGCCGAAAACGTACCGCTTAGTGATGTGGCTGAGCAGTTTGGTACGCCACTTTATGTCTACTCTCGAGCGACGTTAGAGCGCCATTGGAATGCCTTCGACAAATCGGTGGGTGAGCACCCTCATTTGGTGTGTTACGCCGTGAAAGCGAACTCCAACCTTGGGGTATTGAATACGTTGGCGCGTCTAGGGTCGGGCTTTGATATTGTTTCTGGTGGAGAGTTGGAGCGCGTGATTGCTGCCGGTGGCGATCCGAGCAAGGTGGTCTTTTCTGGTGTGGGCAAAACGGCACAAGAGATGAAACGCGCACTTGAGCTTGGCATTAAGTGTTTTAACGTTGAGTCTGAGCCGGAACTTGAGCGCTTGAACCAAGTCGCGGTAGAGATGGGGGTGAAAGCGCCTATTTCACTGCGCATTAACCCGGATGTGGATGCGAATACCCACCCTTACATTTCAACAGGTCTGCGTGACAACAAGTTTGGTATTGCGTTTGAACGCGCCCCGGATGTCTACAAGTTTGCGCAAAGCTTGAGCAACCTGGAGATCAAAGGTATCGATTGTCACATTGGTTCACAGCTGACACACATCGACCCATTTATCGACGCGACCGATCGCCTGCTGGCATTGATCGATGACTTAAAAGCGCAAGGTATCAACATTGCGCACCTCGATGTCGGTGGTGGTTTAGGGGTCGTCTACCGTGATGAATTACCACCGCAGCCTTCGGAGTACGCCAAAGCGCTACTGGGCCGCTTGGACAATCATCAAGATTTGGAGCTGATTTTTGAGCCAGGTCGTGCGATTGCCGCGAACGCGGGTGTCTTGCTCACCAAGGTCGAGTTTTTGAAGCACACGGAGCACAAAAACTTTGCCATTATCGATGCGGCGATGAACGATTTGATGCGCCCTGCGCTATACCAAGCGTGGCAAAACATCGTTCCAGTGAAACCTCGCGAAGGGGAAGCGGTGACCTACGATTTGGTCGGACCTATCTGTGAAACCGGTGATTTCTTAGGTAAAGATCGCGCCTTGGTGCTGAAAGAGAACGACCTGCTTGCGGTGCGTTCTGCCGGTGCATATGGCTTTGTGATGTCATCCAACTACAACACTCGCGCTCGTGTGGCGGAAGTGATGGTTGATGGTGATAAGCTGCATTTGGTTCGCCAGCGTGAAGAGCTGTCCAGTTTGTGGGCGCTAGAAAATATTCTTCCGGAGTAATGAAAGGGTTATGCATTTTCACTTTTCCAAGATGCACGGTTTAGGCAACGACTTTATGGTCGTTGACTGTATTACCCAAAACATCTTTTTCTCACCGGATCTGATCCGCCGTTTGGCGGATCGACATACTGGCGTGGGCTTTGACCAACTGTTGGTGGTGGAAGCGCCGTACGATCCGGAAACCGATTTTCACTACCGAATTTTCAATGCCGATGGCAGTGAGGTTGAGCAATGCGGTAACGGCGCTCGTTGCTTTGCGCGTTTTGTCCGCATGAAAGGTTTGACCAACAAGTACAGCATCAGTGTCAGCACCAAGAAAGGTAAGATGGTCCTTAATATTGAAGAGGACGATCAAGTGACGGTCAACATGGGCGTGCCAGAGTTTGAGCCGAGCAAGATCCCTTTTAAAGCCAAGCAAACCGAGAAAACGTACATCTTACGCGCCGCAGATAAAACGCTATTTTGTGGAGCGGTGAGCATGGGTAACCCTCATGTTGTGACGGTTGTCGATGACGTTCAAACTGCAGATGTGGATAATCTAGGTCCGCTGCTGGAGTCGCACGAGCGCTTTCCTGAACGCGTGAATGCTGGCTTTATGCAAGTGGTTAACCGCCAAGCGATCAACCTACGTGTGTACGAGCGTGGCGCTGGGGAAACGCAGGCGTGCGGCAGTGGCGCATGTGGCGCGGTGGCCGTCGGTATCGTCCAAGACTTATTGGATGAGAATGTCAAAGTCTCTCTGCCCGGTGGCGAGCTCAACATTCGCTGGAAGGGGCCAGGTAAACCGCTTTACATGACAGGCACAGCCACACATGTGTTTGATGGCCAGCTGAGCTGCTAGCTCAATCCACACCTCGATAGATAACAAGTAAAGGGATGAATTGTGTCTCAAATTGAAGTGGACGCACTGACCGCGGAAGTGGTTGCCGAGTACCTCAGTGACAACCCGGATTTTTTCGCCCAGCGTCAAGCGCTGGTGGACAGATTGGCTTTGCCTCACCAAGAGCAAGGCGCTGTCTCTCTCGTCCACGTTCAGCTGAACCGCCAACGTCAGCGTATTGAAGAGCTTGAAGAAGAGATCACGACATTGATGTCGCTGGCGAAAAATAACGATCGTACTTTCCATGAATTTATGGAGCTGCAAGAGCATATTCTGCGCAGCGATAGCTTAAGCTCGGTGCTCAAATCGATCGAAGACATGGCGATATCTCTGGGCTTAGTGGCGTATATTCGCTTGGTTGGTGTGCAGGGCGGACAAGATAAGTATCGCCTGAGCAAAGAGAGCTATCAACGCTTTGCCACCAACCACCTGAATGGTAAGAGTGCCTATCTTGGCCGTATGCGTTCGTGCGATCGTGAACTCTTGTTTGGGCCGCATAGCCCAGCGCCGGAAATGGGATCTTACGTGGTGATGCCACTGAATAAGACCTCGCTCCAAGGTATCTTGGCCTTTTCCAGCTCCGACGGTGGCCATTTTCAGCCACACATGGATACTCTCTTTTTGCGCCATCTGGCGCTCGTCCTTTCTCACCTGATTGATACCCTGCCTTGGCAGGCGCAAGATAATGAGCGACGCTCCACCACCTCTGCCTAATGGTTTGCAGCAGCCCTTACTACGCTTCTACGATTATTTAAGAAGTGAAAAAGGGCTGAGTTTGCATACTCAACGCAACTACAAACAGCAACTGGAAACCATGGCTGCGCACCTAGCGAGTTTGGGTATAAAAAAGTGGACCCAAGTGGACGCGGGTTGGGTTAGACAGGTGGCCGGTAAAGCAATGCGTGAAGGGATGAAAGGAAGCAGTATTGCGACACGTCTTTCTTGTTTGCGTAGCTTTTTTGACTTTTTAGTGCTGAGAGGTGATCTTGCGGCGAATCCAGCCAAAGGCGTCTCTGCGCCGCGCAAACAGCGGCCACTGCCTAAGAACCTTGATGTCGATGAAGTGGGGCAGCTGCTTGAAGTCAATGAAGATGATCCGTTGGCGATACGCGATCGCGCCATGATGGAGCTGATGTATGGTGCTGGCTTACGTTTGGCTGAAATGATCGCCGTGAATGTCAAAGACGTGGGTCTTTCGGACGGTGAAATTCGCGTCGTCGGTAAGGGAGACAAAGAGCGCAAAGTGCCGTTTTCGGGTATGGCTGCCGACTGGGTGGCGAAATGGCTCAAAGTGCGCGGACATTTAGCGCATCCCGATGAACCAGGGTTATTTGTCTCTAAGCTGGGTGGTCGAATTTCTCATCGCAGCGTACAAAAACGCATGGCGGAGTGGGGGCAGAAGCAGGCCATTGCCAGTCATGTCAGTCCGCATAAATTGCGTCACTCGTTTGCGACGCATGTGCTGGAGTCGAGCAACAATTTGCGTGCCGTGCAGGAGCTCTTGGGACACGAAAACATTTCCACCACCCAAATCTATACGCACCTCGATTTTCAGCACTTGGCGCAGGTCTATGACCAAGCGCACCCAAGAGCGCGAAAAAAGGGCAGGTCGAAAAAAGAGGAGGATGAGTGAAATTTTATCGCCAGCTCAAACCCATCAAGGCAATGACGTTCGATCTTGATGACACCCTGTATGATAATTGGCCGATCATTCGTACCTTAGAAGCGCGTATGGTCGAGTGGCTACACCATCACCACCCTGTCAGCGCGACGGTGCCACTGAGCTGGTGGCAGAGCCACAAGCGACGCTTGGCCGAGCGCGATCCTTGGTTGCCTAATGATGTCACCAAGTGGCGCTTTCAACAGATAGAGAGTGGCTTGGTGAGACTAGGTTATGACGAGCAACAAGCGCACAGCGCTGCTTCGAGCGCGATTGAGGAAGTGCTGAGACTGCGCAGTGACTTTAGTGTGCCAGAAGAGACCCATCGTGTGTTAACTCGGCTAGCAGCGCAGATGCCGCTGGTGGCCATCACCAATGGTAACGTTGATGTCGAACGAATCGGTTTAGCGGCGTATTTCACCCTGACGCTCAAAGCGGGGCCGGATGGCTACGCAAAACCGCATGGCGAAATGTTTAGCAAAGCGGCGCAGCATCTGGCGCTGGATGCCGGTAGCATTCTTCATGTAGGCGATCATCTCAATACCGATGTGCAAGGGGCAAAAGCCAGTGGTTTTCAAGCGTGCTGGTTTAATGATACCGCTATCAGCCCAAGGCAGGCTCGACACGCGCGGGTGCTGCCTGATGTAGAAATTAACCAATTGTCGGATTTGCTGTTACTGACCGATTAGTGTCACATGGTGTTTCAGTGCTCAAGTGCGCAGTGCATGGCCACTTTTATCCGCTTGAAAGGCCGCTAAGTAGTAACTGAAAAACTCTCTCATGCGCGTTGCCTCTTGGGGGGCGCCTAACGCGTGCACGATCTCAGCGCCCACCTCATAGGTGCACAGGTGCCCTTCCGATTGATTGCGTCGCAAGTCGTAGAGAGAAGCGGCTTGAGGCGAGAGCTGCACACAAGGCAGTGAAGCGAGCCACGCACTCTTATTGAACATTTTGCGCGCTTCTTGCCACGTGCCATCCAACACAATAAACAGCGGCGTTGCACCGTGTATATCAGCGTCGGCGCTCGCTTGCTGAGGCGTTAGGCTTTGCTCACCTGGGTAAAGCAAGAATGGCCGATAGCGTAGGTTTTGCATCAGCGTTAGCAAGGTATCGCAAGGCGAGGTTCGTTGCCACGTATGCACGCTACACGTTGACAGAGTGTGACTGAGCAGCCCTCCGGTATTGGTATCGCGCTGCTGCTCGTTTGGGTGCGTCAGCAGGGCAATGTGGGCGTTCAATTCAACGTGTGGTTGACGAACGCACACACATTGATGTCGCAGTTTACATCGCGGGCAAGGGGCGCTACTCATTTTAGTATTAGCCCTTCTTGATGCGGCGTGACCCCATCGGAGAAAAGCTGCACTGGGCTGAGCTCATCGTAATTGGCGACAGGTTCAACGCTGGGGTTAAGCGGGTAGTTGATGCCATTGTGACGCAACACGTGTTGATTAGGCACGGCGCCGCCGCCACTGACGAACATCACCAAATCTTGCCATTGACCATGGGCCTGAGTGCCGAGGTTAAATGGGGTTTGCACTAAGGTGATTTTACTGTTGAATCGCCACGTTTGTTGGTGCTGTTCAAAAATCAGCAGTGTACAGCCGCCAGAGCCACACCAGTCCAGTTGTGCCAGAAGTTCCGGTTGACCATCACCATTGAGATCATAGGTCAGCCAGCGGTATTTTGTCCCGTTTGGATCGGTATTGTGCATGGCGAAATAGTCGCGAAGTGCTTTATCGACCTGTGCATCAAACTTGGCTGAAGAAGGAATGTCATCGCCTTGCGGTAGGCGGGTGAGGCTAGAGGCCGCCGCAGCAGACTGCGCGCCTGTTTGCGTCAAGGCCACCTTAGCTTTGTATAACGTTAGCCCACCATCATTAATGGCATAAATCACGTCGCCAACGCGCTCTTTCTTCGCATTCAACTGATGACCATCACGAGTAAAGATACGCTCTGAGAGTAACGGTTGCTGCTGAAGATGAGTCATCACCACTTGCACCTGATCAGGATTAATCTGCTGCCAAAAGCCGTGTTCCACCGAATCGCCATCGCCATTGTTATAGGCGTAGGTCGTCATGGCGGTATGGTCAGGGTTGAGTGCCATGGTCACGGTGAAGTGCTGTGCTTTGGTCGAGGCCGCGTGATAGTCATCGACCCAGTGTTGGGTGTTGTCTTGGTTAGCAAGCGTGGCGCAGCCTTGATACTGCTTATCACCGATCGTTAGGGTGGAGGTCCAACCATACAGGCTGTCACTCATGCCATCGACGCAACTGCGTTGATTGAGTTCGAGTGAGCCATCTTGCCAACTGTAACGGCGACGGGTTTGTTCAAGACGCTTGCGCTCGACGGTGAAGGACTGCGCTTCAAACCCCATACGCTGAAAGACCAATTGGTCTGACTCAAAATGGGCAGACCAAGACGGCTCATTACCAAACGCCCGGGTCGGTTTTAGCGCTTGTTGACAGCGTTTAGGATTTTCAGCGCTAAGAAGGTTAATGCTCTCAACCACAAACTTGGCGGCGTAATTGGCCGCAAACCCTTGTTGCCCTGTGGGCTCTAGGTGACCGACGATTTCACCATACAAAGGGCTGTACGGTGAGCGCACCAGTTTCATGCCTTGGGCAAATCGGTCATTGGAGAGATCCAGCCAGTACTGCTGATTGCTGCCGCAAGGGGTGAGGCTGCGTACTTCGTGGCCGAGCACCACTTCACCGCGTAGCATGAAGGTTTGGGTAGGCGTGGGCGTTTCGCTATCGAGCGTTACATGCGCAGGTTGTACACTGCTGGGTGATGGCTGAGAACTGCACGCTTGTAACAACAATATGATGGACAGAGCGACTGGGTTTCGAAGCGCCTTCATGCTATATCTTCCTTAGCGTAAACGTAATGGATTTTATTATGGCATATTGGTTATTTAAAACTGAACCAGACACCTTCTCTATTGACACTCTTCGTACACAAAAGGTGTCGTGTTGGGAAGGTGTTCGCAATTATCAAGCGCGAAATATGATGCGTGATGAGGTGAAGCTGGGCGATTTGGTGATGATTTACCACAGCTCGTGTAAGAAAGTCGGCGTTGCGGGGATTGCGAAGGTCGTCAAAGAGGCGTACCCCGATCACTTTGCTCACGACCCACAAAGCGACTATTTTGATGCGAAATCGAGCCCAGACAATCCGCGCTGGTTTATGGTCGATATTGAATTTGTGCGCAAAACCGATCGCTTAATTTCGCTTGCGACGATGAAAGCCATGCCTGAGCTGGAAGCGATGCCCCTAGTGAAAAAGGGCAATCGCTTGTCGATCATGCCGGTCACGGAATCTCAATGGCAGGCTATTTTAGCCCGAGAGTCTCGGGCTGACGGGAGCGCTTAAAACAGGTGGTCGTGCAAGTAATGCGCGACGGCATCGTCTGCGTTGCTGCCGATCACTTCGTTATTGGGCAGCGCGTTTTTCACTTTCTGGTGAGAGGTCGCCATGACCAATCCCTTGCCTGCCATCGAGAGCATTTCCACATCGTTCATGCCATCACCGAAGGCGATGCAGTTGTCGAGTGTCAGGTTAAGCGACTCGGCCACGACTTTCAGCGCTTCGCCTTTTGACACGTCTGCTGCCATCACTTCCAGACACCAAGGAGTGGAGAAAGCAATACTTAAGCTATCGCCAAATTTGGCGCGAAGTTGGGTTTCAAACTCCACCAAACGGTCATGATCTTTGTCTGGGTGGGTGCAGAAAATTTTTGCAATGCCCTCGGTTGGCGCGGCATTGGCGCTAAAACGTTGATAACGAAAGCCGGATTCACTGTGGAACTTGGCCAACTCTTCGTCGTCGCGATCAAGCAACCACTCCTCATTACGGTACATGTGGATAAAGAGGTTGGGATCTTGCTTGATCACATCGATCACCGCTTGCACCTGATCACTGGGAATATTTTTGCTGTACATCAACTGATCATGCTGATCGTGAACACGCGCGCCATTTGAGGTGATCATGTACGCTGGGATGCCAGCAATTTCACGAATGCCCGCGACATCAACATGGTGGCGTCCGGTGGCGAAGATAAAGGTGTAACCTTTGGCGTGCAGGTCCTTCAATGTTTGTTTGGAGAACGCGCTCAGCTGGTGGTTGGGTGCCAGTAGCGTGCCATCGAGATCGGAAGCGACAATGCGAAAAGGCGTGTCGGTACGTGTGTCGGTCATATCACCCTCTTAATGATTGGTTGCCGTGTGCCATATAGGAGGGCCAACATGTTGTTGGCCAATGGGCAAGAGTGCTTATTCTACGTCATGCATGGCAAGAAAAAGAGGGTAATTTTCTCTGTTGCCCTTTTCCTGTTTTCACACTGCCCATTGACCTGTTTCTGAGAGAGTGCATTGCGAGCTTACACGCTGCCATGTTGGTCAAAGAAGGACAAAATCTCATCTAGGGTGCGGTTGCGGTATTCGTCGCGTTCAAACAGCAGTTCATGGCGCGCTCCGTCAATGGTCACCAGTTTGCTGCGAGAGTTGGTTTTGATGAGTTTACGAGCGAGCTGAGTTTGCGCGTCGTTGGCGACAATCTGATCGTCGCCCGCCTGCAAAATCAGCAGCGGAGTTTTCAGGTGGCGGGTCATCAACAAACACTGTTTGCACGCCATTAAACTCTGCCAGACCCAGCGGGTGCTGGCGCCGCCAATTCTCAGTTGTGGCATCTCATCATAGAGATTACGAAACCACTGGTAGCGCGCCTCACTTTGGCTGAGAAAGTTGCCCTCAAACGGTTTGGGATAATACGCCACTTGGCCGGGGGCAAATCTAGGAGTGGGGTAGACGGCGGTGAGGAACTGGCCAATCATGGGCGCGAAAGGCTTGAGGTAGGGCGCAATATTGACGCCAAACATCGGCGCGCTCAGCGCGGCGGCGTGGAAAAAGGCCTCTTTGTTCTCAATACCTTGGGTCTGTAAGTAACGTGTCACCACATTGCCACCCATTGAGTGGCCGAGAATAAAGCGCTCGTTATAACGCTCTAAGTTAAAGTGCGTCACCATGCTATCTAGGTCAAGGACATAGTCGTCAAACTCCTGCACGAAGCCCATCTCAGTGTCATCGATTAACCGGTCTGACAACCCTTGCCCGCGGTGATCGTAAGAGTAAACATCAAAGCCTTGCTGATAGAGATCGTAAAACAGCTCTTGGTATTTGATTGCGCACTCAATGCGACCATTCACCACCACCACGGCTTTGTTGTGATGCTCTGACGTCAATGCGGCCCAATAGAGCTTCTTTTTATCGCGCATGGCTAGGTAGCCTTCTTGGCGGCTCTGCCATAATTGCGCAATATCGGCATGGATCGCTTGCTCAAAATTTGTCTCTTGAGTATAACGAGGTCTGATGGGTGAAGGAGAAGGATTCATGGTATGGAGACCTATTGCTGCACCAAAGTAGAAACTCAATTATGTTGGGCAAACGCACGTTAGTCGAGAGGAAAACAAAATGGATATGCACTTATGGTTGGCTTATGTGCTGACCGCGATTGTGTTTAGCTTAGCGCCTGGCTCAGGCACAGTGAACTCGATCAGTAATGGTCTCAGCTACGGCACGCGTAAGTCACTTGCGGCCATTGCGGGCTTGCAGCTTGGCCTCGCCATCCATATCACCTTAGTCGGGGCGGGCATTGGTGCGATTGTCGCTCAGTCTGCTCTGGCGTTTAGCATCATCAAATGGGTTGGTGTGGTGTATCTGGTGTGGCTAGGCATTCAAAAATGGCGTGATAAATCAACGCTTGCCACTGCCGAGGTCAGCGCGGCACTGACCAGTGGTCAGCTGCTTCGCAATGCCACTTTGATTAATCTCACCAATCCTAAATCTATCGTGTTTTTGGTCGCTTTGTTTCCCCAGTTTATCGATCCTAAGGGCGATCAGCTGACTCAGCTGTTGGTGTTGGGAGCGACGACAGTGGTGATCGATTCTGTCGTGATGCTGGGATACACCAGTTTGGCAGCTCAAATGGGAAAATTTATTCGTTCCGGTCATGTTATGAGTAAAATCAATAAGCTATTTGGTTCCATGTTTGTCGGTTGTGGGGCATTATTGGCCACTGCAAAAGCATAATAGACACCCGCTAGGTCGTAGTCATGCGTGACACGTATGTGGCCCGCCAGCCAATTTTTAACGCTAAAAGACAAACCGTCGGTTACGAGTTGTTGTTTCGTGATGGAGAAAACAACGCGTATCCGGCGCACATTACCTCCAATCGAGCGACTTATCGCTTGATTGTGGAGAACTTCCTCTCGCTCGGCACCAATCCGTCGTTAGCGAAATCGCGCTGCTTTATCAATTTCCCTTACCAGAGTCTCATCCGCCGTTTGCCCGAATCGCTGCCCAAAGAGCAGATTGTGGTCGAAGTGCTGGAAACCTGCGAGCCAACCGATGAGCTGTTTGATGCCATTAAAGATCTTAGCCGCCAAGGGTATGTGATCGCACTGGATGATTTTGTTTATACCCCGCAGTGGAAACGCTTTTTGCCGTATGTGCAGATCATCAAGTTGGATGTGTTGGCATTGGGTTTGGAGGCGGCGTGTCAAATCGTCAAAGAACAAAAAAATCGTGGTATTAAACGGCAATATTTAGCAGAAAAAGTAGAGACAGAGGCGGAATACGTCGCCGCGCGTTCGGCAGGTTTTAGCTTGTTTCAAGGCTACTTTTTCAGTAAGCCGATTCTCTCCCGGCAGAAATACGTCACACCGGAACACTTGATTGCGATGGAGCTGCTCAAAGAGGTGTGCCAGCCTCGTGTTGATTTTGACAAGGTCGAAGCGATCGTCGCGAAAGACATCGCGTTGTCTTATCAATTGCTGCGGTTCGTCAATACCATGTCGGAGCGGCTGTCGGTCACCATCTCTTCATTTCGCCAAGCCTTGGTTTACCTCGGTGAGGATAAGCTGCGTGTCTTTGTCTCGTTGGCGGTGGCGTCATACATCTCGACCAACAAACCCGTAGAGCTGTATAACTTGTCGTTGCAGCGCGCGCAATTCTGCTTACTGATGTCGTATGACAATCCGTTCCAGCCTTATCGAGATCAAGCCTTCTTAATTGGTTTATTCTCAGTTTTGGATGCGCTGCTGGACTTACCGCTTGAGGATCTGGTGAGTCAGTTGCCACTCAATCGTGCGATTAAATTGGCTCTATTGGAGCGCCAAGGCCCTTACGGCGACTTATTGCTGCTGGAAGAGTGCTACGAACGCTGCGACTGGCACGGTATGCAGCAAGTGTGTAGAAAACTCAACCTCAGCGTGGATGACGTCATGCCGCGTATCAACGAAGCGCAGCGCTGGAGCCAAGACGTTAACCGTCTAGTGTAAAGCGCCTAATGTCAGGCGCGTCCATTGACAGCGCGCGACCTTGTTTGAAACTTTTATGACATTGCCACTCTCCCTCTTGATCTTCCTCTCCTGATAGATGAATATATATGAATATCCACATATGAGAATGTAGACAATGTTACCTCACCAATTCTTCAAGTTGTTGTCGGACGAGACTCGCGTTCGTTGCTTAATGCTGATCGTGCGCGAAGAGTGTTTGTGTGTCGGTGAGTTAACCGAGGCGCTGCAAGAGAGCCAACCGAAAATTTCTCGTCATCTTGCGTTGCTACGCTCAAACGGCATTTTGGTCGATGTACGTCAGGGCCAGTGGGTCTTTTATCGACTGGCCGCCGATTTGCCGGGATGGATGAACAAATTGATCGATGATCTGGTGGCTTCAAACTGCTTAAAGACGCAGTACCAACAAGATCAACAAAGGTTACACGCGATTCAGGCTCGCCCTGTGTGCTGCGTGTAGCGGTCTAAATGAATGATGAAACAGATTGCCAATTGAGAGAGAGTGCAACATGACAATTAAAGTAGGGATTAACGGATTTGGTCGTATCGGCCGTTTGGCGCTGCGCGCTGCGTTTGATTGGGATGAGCTGGAGTTTGTTCAAATCAATGATGTGGCGGGTGATACCGCGACGTTAGCGCACTTGCTAGAGTTCGATTCCGTGCAAGGCCGTTGGCATCATGAAGTGGGCGTTGAGGGCGATAGCATGATCATCAATGGTCAGCGTATTAAGACCACTCAATCGCGCGACATCGATGCCGTTGATTGGTCAGGATGTGATGTCGTGATTGAATCAACGGGCGTGCATCGCAAAACGTCATTTTTGAACCAATACCTTGCGCAAGGCGTGAAGCGTGTTGTGGTCTCTGCACCTGTCAAAGAAGAGGGTGTAGCGAACATCGTGGTGGGCGTGAACGATCATATTTTCGACCCTGAGGTCCATCAAATTGTGACGGCAGCGTCATGTACCACCAACTGTATTGCCCCCGTGGTGAAAGTCATTCATGAAAAACTGGGTATTGAGCAATCTTCGTTCACGACCATTCATGATTTGACCAACACGCAAACCATCTTGGATGCGCCGCATAAAGATTTACGCCGCGCGCGCGCGTGTGGGATGAGCCTAATCCCAACCACTACCGGCTCAGCAAAAGCGATCGTCGAAATCTTCCCAGAGTTAGAAGGCAAGATTAACGGTCACGCCGTACGTGTGCCACTGGCCAACGCCTCGCTCACCGACATTATTTTCGATGTGAGCCGAGACACCACCGCTGAAGAAGTGAATGCGCTCCTTAAAGAAGCGTCACAAGGCGAATTACAGGGCATTTTGGGCTTTGAAGAGCGTCCACTGGTCTCAATCGACTACAAGGGTGACCAACGCTCAACTATCGTAGATGCACTCTCGACTATGGTCGTTGGTGGCCGCATGGTCAAAATCTACGCTTGGTATGACAATGAAATGGGTTACGCCACTCGCACTGCTGAGTTGGTACGCAAAGTCGGTTTGGCATAAGGAGGATTGATCATGACACACCCAACATGGCAACTGGATTTAGAACAAGGTGCGTTGGTGCTGACGCCGTGTCCAGGTACAAAAGACGCAGACCTTGATGCCTCGCTTGAACAACTCAAAGCACAAGGTGTTGAAGCGATCGTCACTGCGCTCGACGATGCGGAATTAGCCAGTAAAGATGTCGCGGCGTTGGGCGAAAAAACCCAAGCGCTCGGTATGCAGTGGTTTCAAATTGAAATAGAAGACGACTGCGCCCCTGGCAGTGAATTTGCGGCTAAGTGGAAACTCGCTAGCCCAACGCTGCACCGTATTGTCGATAATGGCGGCAAAGTAGCGATGCACTGCATGGGCGGCTCGGGTCGTACCGGTCTATTCGCTGCCCATCTGTTGCTGGAAAAAAATTGGCCACTAGAGACCATCATTAAAGAAGTGCAGGCGCTGCGCCCGGGCGCATTCACTAAGCCTGTGCAAGTGGATTACATTCAATCCGTAGCTGGCTAACAACCGAAGAGCGCTTTTGGACTATGGCAACTCAAAAGCGCTCAAACATCGCGATAGGTGAATTATGTTCGCTAACCTGAGCAAAAGCGTCCGCCAATACATGTTGGTCACGTTTAATTACTGGAATTTCACCATCACCGATGGCGCCCTGCGTATGTTGGTGGTGCTTTACTTTCATGATCTGGGCTACAGCACGCTCGAAATTGCCTCATTGTTCTTGTTTTACGAGTTCTTTGGCGTCGTCACCAACTTGGTCGGCGGCTGGCTCGGTGCGCGTTTGGGCCTCAACAAGACCATGAATCTAGGGCTGGCGCTGCAAATCGGCGCGTTATTAATGTTGGCGGTGCCGAACGTTTGGCTGACCATCCCTTGGGTGATGGCGGCGCAGGCGTTATCGGGTATTGCTAAAGATCTGAACAAGATGAGCGCGAAAAGTTCGATCAAAACGTTAGTGCCGGATGAGCAGCAAGGTTCGCTGTATAAATGGGTCGCGATTTTAACCGGCTCCAAAAATGCCCTAAAAGGGGCGGGCTTTTTTATCGGTGGTTTACTGCTCTCGCTGGTGGGCTTTAAGTCCGCAGTATTGCTGATGGCAGGCGTGCTGACCTTGGTCTTTATTGGCAGTGTGCTGAGCTTAGACAGTGGTATGGGCAAAGCCAAAAACAAACCCAAGTTTACGCAGATTTTCTCTAAATCTGAGTCCATCAACATCCTCTCGGCAGCGCGCCTATTCTTGTTTGGCGCTCGTGATGTGTGGTTTGTGGTCGCCTTACCTATCTACCTAGGTTCTGTTTTTGGTTGGCAGCATTTGTGGGTGGGGGGATTTCTCGCTGCCTGGACCATCGCTTACGGCATAGTGCAAGGCTTGGCGCCGAAGATCACCGGCAAAGCGCAGGGCCGCGTGCCTGATGGTCATGCAGCGTTAGTCTGGGCCGGGGCACTCGCCGTCGTGACGGCGGCTATTGCCTATGCCGTGCAGATCGGTTGGCAACCGGAATGGGTGATTGTTGGTGGCTTAATGGTGTTTGGCGCGATATTCGCGGTCAACTCGTCACTGCACTCTTACCTGATTGTCAGTTATGCCAAGGGCGATGGTGTCTCACTGGATGTTGGCTTCTACTATATGGCCAATGCGATGGGGCGTTTGATCGGCACCATTCTTTCTGGCTGGGTATTTCAGGTGGCGGGCTTGGCGGCCTGCTTGTGGGTGTCGTTTGCGTTTTTGGCTCTAACGACGCTGATCTCATTGAAATTACCAAAAGTGAAACAGCCTGCCATTGCTTGATCGCTTGGTAGGAGTCTTCACAAAGCGCTGACGAAGTTTTCCCTTTTGTCAGCGCTTTTCTTGTTATAGTCGAGAGATCCCAGACAAGAGATCCATCCTATGCGCCAACGAGTCCTCTTTTTTGATTTGCTTCGCTGTGTTGCGGCTGTCGCTGTGATTGCCATTCATGTGCTCGCTCCTTACCGGCACGAATTGGGCGTTATTCCTTTTGAGCAATGGTGGACAGCGGTGGCAGTCAACGGGGTGACGCGTTGGGCCGTTCCGGTGTTCATTTTGATCAGTGGCGCCTTGATGCTGAGCGATACTCGCCCGTTTGATTTGCGCTATTACGTTCAGCGCCGTTTGGGTAAGGTGCTGATTCCGTTTGTCGTATGGTCGATTTTTTATGCCTATCTTTCAGGGTGGAGCGCGCAAGGTTTTGATGCTCAGACGGTCAAAGCGGTCCTGTTAGGTAGCGCCCAGCATGAAACTTACTATCACCTTGGCTTCTTCTATTACTTTATCCCGCTTTATTTTGTCATTCCTGTTTTTCAGTATGTGGTGAAGGAGTATGGCGATGGCGCGTTGTGGGCGTATGTCGCCATCTGGCTGCTTACCACGACCTTATATCTATTCCGAATTGATGGGCCATGGAGCCACGAGCTTTGGCTCTATAGTGGGTACTTACCTCTTGGCTACTTGCTCTATCAAAGAGTACCGCTCAACCGAACCTTGTTAGGGGTGAGCATGCTGCTTGGTGGTGTGGCCTTGTGGGTGACGGTGCACATGGTGGTGACGTACAGTGTTGCGTCGGGCGAATACACGGTCGGTCGCTGGCTCTCCTATAAAACCCTCAATGTGGTGTTGGCTGCCAGTATGGTGTTCATGCTGTGTCGAGGGCTGGGAGAACGCTTATCGCCGCAGGTGGCAAAAGGGGTAGGCGTGGTGAGTAAGCACAGTTTGGGGATCTACTTGTTGCATCCTATTTTTTTGTGGCCAATGAAAGAGTACGGTTGGTATCAAGGCCATCCTGCCTGGGTGATCCCATTGTGGATATTGCTTAGCGGCGCGGGCGCACTGCTCATGAGTCATTGCCTTTCTCTATCGAGTAAAACGCGCTGGCTACTCCCCTAACGCTGGCGTGCGAAGTGAAGAAAGGTGTCGCCCTGATAGGTCAGGGTGCCTTTGTCCCCTGGGTTTAGTGCGTGGTAGTAGTGGACGCCGACTTGAAATTCTCGCTTAGGCCCAAGCCGACCTTTTTGCACATAAATCCAGTATTCCAAATCATCTTCGCCGGGGGCGGCATGCTCGACCGGCACACTCTGTTTATCGAGTATCGTGACCTGCGCGCTCTGCTCCTGCGAGCCTTCGCCTTGCATGTGTTGGCGATAAAAGCGAACAAACAGTGCGCCGCTGATCAGCACAAACAGCACAATCGCGACAAACAGAGTAATAGGCATACAACGGGCTCCTCAAAAGTACCGCGTTAGTGTAATCCGCTTCAGGTGGGGATGTCAGATCCAGCCCACATATCTTAGTGACGTTTCAGTGGATTTCTCACATTTCTCGAGCGATATCACAGGCGGTGATGCCGTGTCCGTTCATGTTAGTTACTTGTTGATTCCTTTACACAAATTTACTCGAAACTGTGAAAAATTTGCCAAAACTGGATAGCGCATTGATTGAATTCTCCCTAAACTAACGGAGACGGAGGGAAATTATGTCTGATATTGAGAGTGTCATTACGAGAACTCGTAAAATCGAGAAGCTCCTTCGGACACAATATCACGCAGAGGGGAAAGGCTTGCATCAGCTTGTTACAAGTTGCGAAGAGCGTTTACCTCATGATGTGATTGGCAAGCTGCGTTATATCGCGACGATTCGGAACAAAGTGGTACACGAATACGATTACCAGCTTGAAGACCCAGCGAGTTTTCTCAACACGTGTGATGAGTGTGAAAAAGAACTGATCCCGCGAAGCAGTCGGTTTATTTGGCGAACGGCGATTGTGCTGATGACCATGGCGACCTTAGCGGCGCTGTTCTTCTATTATGCACATTGGGATGTTTTAACTAAGCACCTTGGTTAAAAGGCCATTAATCGATGTTTTGTGATTTGCGGATAAACAGCGCAGGTGTCGATAAGGTCGCCATAGATAGGTGGTAAAACAGGCAAAAACAAAAAAGGGACGCTACGGCGTCCCTTTTTTGTTTTTTACAATTCAGACTAGTACAACATCGGCAGTGTCATTAGGCCAACAACAACCGCGATCATTACAAGTCCTTGTTTTTGTGAAGAAGTAATCATAACACTGCTCCTTAATAGTGATGCTTAACTCTATGCCTTTTAGAATAGCAATAGTTTTGGGGGGTTATCAAGCTATTTTATCCCTATAGAGAAAAAGTGCTGTTAATTTTCTGTTAAAACTCCCGGTTTTTGCCTGTTTTTACCCGGTGAATGTTTGGTTTTTGTGTTGGTTTTTATTTGTTCTTGTGTGTGAATTTTAGTTTTAAGTGATTGTATTTTAATGTTTATGTATTCTGTTGTTCGTTCTATTTTTCTGATTTTTGTGTTTTATGGGGCTTATTTTTGGCTGGTGGAATTATTTTGGTTAAAGTCGTAGTTTTGCCGTTATGATTATCATTTTTTGTCGTGAATGAGAGGGTGAAGGGTGGCAGCGCACAGTCTAGAAAAGAGATAATTTGTAAAGACGGTTTTTTGTACTCCAAGATTTTTGTTTAACTTATTAATATGATTGGATTTGTTTCTGTTTTTCTTATCTGTTCTCTGGGTTTTTGCTTAGAAATGATCGCTTCATTGTCACATCACTCAATAGGGGCTGAGTTCGTCTGTTTTTCAGATTATTCCTACAAGCTGGCGTTTGGCATTGCTTGGTTGCGTTAAGCTTGAGCGCCTTGCAGAGAAAATCGTTGAGAAGCCTAATCAAGATCGAAGTTTTGATGGCGCGATCTGGACATCCGCTATCCCCCGCCTACACTGGCACCTCAGTTTAAAAGAGGTGAACACATGTGGAGCTGGCTGTCGGTCGCATTATCGAGCTTTATTAGTATCTCTGCCGATGAAAGCAATAACCCAAGACAAGCGGCATTGTTTAAAACAATGTCGTTGTTGATGTTGGTCGTCTTATTATGGAGTGATGGCGGCGCTGCGCCAGTCATTGCTGGATGGATTACGTTGGGCCTTCTGGTTTCCGTCGCGGCAGATAGCCTCTATTTGCTCGGCCGGTGGCCAAAGTGGTGTTTTTCTGCCTTTATTGCCGCCCAACTTTGCTATAGCACATCATTTTGGTTACAGCTCTCGGGAGAGATGGTGTGGTGGTTACCGGCCATGCTGCTTGCTATCGGGATTGTTTCCTTCTTCCTTTTGTTACCGAAATTGGACCAACTGATTTTTCCGGTTGTTGTCATGGGCAGCGTGTTATTGCAGCTCAACTGGGCGGCGGGTGAAGTGTGGTTGTCTCAGCACTCGCTCTCCTCAGCGCTGGGTTTTGTTGGGACGCTTGTGCTGACGGTCTCCGCGGTGCTGCTTGCCCTACATGATTATCGTCATCCAGTGAAAGGGGGGCGTTACCTGATTTCGGGCAGCTATATTTTGGCTCACTCTCTGATTACTGCGGCGATGATCCTCTAGCGTCAACGGGCTGTATCATTTAGGTTACCGCTTTACTGCCAATTTGATCGCGACATTGTTATACTTCGCCGACTTTTTATTTGGAGGTGAGTCATGGACATTTTATCTGCCGCGACCATGCTGTTTTTGATCATGGATCCGCTGGGCAATTTGCCGATTGTATTGTCGATTCTTAAGCACTTAGAGCCGAAACGTCGTCGTCGCGTCCTGATTCGTGAATTGCTGTTCGCGTTAGCGATTTTGCTGCTGTTCCTGTTTGCTGGTAAGGGCATCATGAACTTCCTTCACGTGCAGCCAGAAACCTTGAGTATCTCCGGCGGTATTATCCTCTTTATCATCGCAATCAAGATGATCTTCCCTAGTGCGGGTAGCATTACTGGCTTGGCGGCTGGGGAAGAGCCGTTTATTGTCCCGATGGCCATCCCTATGATTGCGGGCCCATCGGTGATCGCGGCGATTTTGCTGCTCTCTAGTCAACACCCTGACAAACTGCTGCAACTGTCGGGAGCGGTGATGCTCGCTTGGGGCGCGACCTTCTTTATCTTGATGTTCTATAACTTCTTCCACCGAATTTTGGGTGAGCGTGGTTTAAAAGCCGTTGAGCGCCTGATGGGGCTGTTGCTGATCATGATTTCAACTCAGATGTTCTTAGATGGTGTTAAAGGCTACCTGGGATAAATCGCTCGCAGCATTACGACGACTTCGCTGTAACGACACACGCCGCCCATTGGGCGGCGTGTGTCGTTACAGAAGATGATGTCTGAAAACGCTATCAGGAGTTTTGCATGTATTTTTGACGAATATGCAGTAAGGCAAACACGCCAAAAAAGAGAAAAGACCACTTCTCCCAAGCGCTGAGGTTGTAGGGCTTAGCGAACGCGCGAATAAAAATCGCAGATTGGATCCCGTGCATGATCAGCATAAAGGCAAACATCGCGTACAGGGCATACGCGGTGTTGCCAGGGAAGGGGGCGATGAGGTTCCACACCAGCACCAACCACACTAGGCTAAATAGGGCTTTTCCGGCCAGAATAAATAGAGGCATCGATCTCGTCCTTTTGTTCTCTGCTTGTTAGTTCTCGGTGTGCTGTCGCTCATACAGACGGTAACACACTTGACCGGCCACCTTTTCGCGGTGCAGGTGCCAATGAGCCGGAATGCAATCGAGCACCAACTCTTTCTCTGTTTCAATATAGATCATCGCATCGTCGGCCAACCAACCGTTTTGTTCGAGTAGGGTCACCACCTCATTCAATAAACCTTGGCGAAACGGCGGATCGATGAAGACAACATGGTGCGGTGTGCCGGCTTGGCGAAGGTACGCCAAGCTGTCGCCGTTGTGCACTTTGAGAGTGTCAGCCTTTAGCGCTTCAGCGTTCGCTTTCAGCTGCTTGAAAGCGGTAGGGTTGAGTTCAATCAATGTTACCTCATCCGCCTGACGAGAAGCCGCCTCAAACCCTAAGCTGCCAGAGCCTGCGAACAGATCCAGACATTTGGCTCTTGGCACGTCGCGCGCGATCCAGTTAAACAAGGTTTCCTTGACGCGATCGGTTGTGGGGCGCAACCCTTGGGCATCGTGAACAGGCAGCTTTCGCCCGCGCCAAATACCGCCAATGATGCGAACAAAGCCAGTGGATGGCTTATTTTGTGATGTGTTTTGCTGGCGACGTCTTACCATAGATTTTTTGACCGCTAATAAAGTGATACTATATCCAGTCGCTCAAGCAATGAGCGCGGTAATATAGCCCAATTTTCAGTAAGGACAGAGTGTAACGCATCATCTGAATGCAGGGAAAGCGTCACTCGGTCGTTAGCGTGCATTTATACAGGGTATGCAGCCTGTAATGCACGCGAAGTTAATAGTTACTATCTAGGAATGCTCCAGATGTCGGAAAAAAAGAAGCGCGGTTTACTCTCTTGGTTAGGTTTTGGTGACGAAGAGCAGACACAAGCCGAGAGCCGTGAATCAGCACAACAACAAGAAGCGCAGCCTGTCGAGTCGCCCGCCCAAGAGACACAGCCTGATGCCGAGGTGTCGCCAGAGCCTCGTGAGTCAGCCAATGAGCCAGCCAGTGAGGTTGATGTCGCCCCTGAGGTTGACGCTACACCTGAGGTGGTGGCCCCTCGTGTGGTTGAACAAGAGAAACCGACCGAGAGCTTTTTCGCACGTTTAAAGCGTAGCCTTGCACGCACCAAAGCCAACATAGGTGCAGGCTTTTTTGGTTTGTTCAAAGGTAAGCAGATTGATGACGAGCTATTTGAAGAGCTTGAAGAGCAGCTCTTGATTGCTGATGTCGGCATGGATACCACAGTCAAAATCATTGATTCATTGACAGAAAAAGCCACTCGTCAGCAATTAAAAGATGGCGAAGCGTTGTACGATCTCCTTAAAGACGAAATGGCGGATATCTTGGCCAAAGTCGAGCAGCCATTGGTGGTGGACAGCAGTAAAACGCCGTACGTGATTTTGATGGTCGGCGTGAATGGCGTTGGTAAAACCACGACGATCGGCAAATTGGCCAAGCAGTTCCAAGCACAAGGCAAGAGTGTCATGCTGGCCGCTGGGGATACCTTCCGCGCCGCAGCCGTTGAGCAACTGCAAGTATGGGGTGAGCGCAATAGCGTGCCCGTCGTCGCGCAGCACACCGGCGCAGACAGCGCCTCGGTCATCTATGATGCGATTGAATCTGCCAAAGCGAAAGGCGTGGATGTCGTCATTGCCGACACTGCAGGTCGCCTGCAAAACAAAGCCAACTTGATGGAAGAACTGCGCAAAATTGTGCGTGTCATGAAGAAAATCGATGATTCAGCGCCGCATGAAATTATGCTCACCCTAGATGCGGGTACTGGGCAAAACGCGATCAGCCAAGCCAAGCTATTTAGCGATGTGGCGCCATTAACCGGCATCACGCTGACTAAGTTGGATGGCACGGCCAAAGGTGGCGTTATTTTTGCGCTTGCGGATCAGTTCCAAATCCCGATTCGTTACATCGGTGTCGGGGAAGGCATTGACGATTTGCGCCCATTTGAAACACAAGAATTTATCAACGCACTGTTTAGCCGCGAAGATTAAGCTGACTGAGACCTGTGAGAGGACGTTCGGGTGATAAAATTTCAGCAAGTGAGTAAGGCGTACCGAGGCGGTCGTCAAGCGCTGCAAAAAGTAGACTTTCATTTGCGCCGAGGGGAGATGGCCTTTTTAGGTGGTCACTCCGGTGCAGGGAAAAGCACATTGTTAAAATTGATTTGTGCCATTGAACGTCCAACGGATGGAAAAATCAGTTTCAATGAGCACGACATCACTCGAATTCCAAGCAAAGACATTCCATTTTTACGCCGCAATATTGGCATTGTGTTTCAAGACCATCGTTTATTGATGGATCGCAGTGTCTTCGACAATGTGGCCTTGCCGATGCGTATTGAATCCATCTCGGAAAACGAAATTAAGCGCCGCGTCTCGGCGGCCTTAGACAAAACGGGATTACTGAATAAAGCCAAGTGCCTGCCGAGTCAACTCTCTGGTGGTGAGCAGCAGCGCGTCGGGATCGCTCGAGCCGTGGTCAATCGTCCGACGTTATTACTGGCGGATGAGCCGACCGGCAACCTCGACCCTGATCTCTCCAACCGAGTGGTGCGACTTTTTGAAGAGTTCAATCGTGCAGGCGTCACCATATTGCTTGCCACTCACGACGTCGGGCTGGTCAACACTCGGCCGCAATATCGCCATTTGGAACTGAATCAAGGTTTTTTGAGTGAGGTCGAAGATTATGGCCGCGAATAAGCGAGTGAAGACAAAGCAAGGCCGCGCGAGCCAGAATCGAGTCCAGCGTGATGGCTTTTTGTCGGTGCACTTTAAGCAGGCGCGGTTAGCGTTTGCGGCGCTCTGGTTTCGACCACTGGCAAACTTTTTGACCCTAGCGGTGATCTCCATGGCGCTCGCCATGCCCTCCGCTCTCTATTTGCTCGGTAAAAACATCGCCGCTGCCTCTAGTGACGTGACCAGCCCTTCGCAAGTGAGTGCTTACATTAAGCAGCAGACGCCAGAGCCGAAGGTGATGGTGCTAAAAGATCAGTTAGAGAGCCGAACTGAAGTCGCCAAAGTCGATTACATCTCGCCGCAACAAGGTTTAGAAGACTTTAGCCAGTACTCTGGCTTTGAACAGGCGATCTCATTGCTTGATAACTACGCGCTGCCGGGCGTGCTTATTATTACCCCAAGCAGCGATGACCAAGCGATGATCAAGCGCCTTGCGGCAGAGGTTGCAGAGCAAGAAGACATCGCCGATGTGCGTTTGGACGAAGATTGGCTGACAAAGCTCGATGCGATTAAGACACTGGTCACCGGGATCATCATTACGTTGTCTGTACTGATGCTCTGCTCCGTGTTTTTGATTGTTGGCAACACGCTGCGCTTCAATGTGTTGGCAAATAAAGAAGAGATTCAAACCATGAAGTTGATTGGCGCGACAGACAGCTTTATTTTGCGCCCCTATCTCTACTCGGGGATGTGGTTTGGTTTACTCGGCGCATTGAGCGCATGGATACTGACGGCCATCATTACCATCGTCCTTAATCACAGCGTAGAGCAATTAGCGCTGCTCTATGACAGCCGTTTTCGTCTTATCGGGCTCAGTTGGGATGAGTCGCTCTTACTGATCATGCTTGGCATCTTTCTAGGCTGCTTGGCGGCGAAAGTGTCGGCGCGGCGCCATTTAAAAGAAATTGAACCTGTTTAACAGGGCGTGGTCATAATAATGAAAAAAGTATACGGTAGCGTATACTTTCTATTGTGCCTGAGCGTGCTTTATGCATAATGGCAAATCCCAGCTTGAAACTTGTTCATTTTGAGTTCAAGATTGATGGGTTAAATTACACTCCAGATCAGAGATTGATGAGGATTTGAATGACTAACCAAGCGTATCCAATGGCGGTAGTAACTCAAGATAGCTTAGACAGCTACATCCGCTCCGTAAACAGCTACCCAATGCTGACCGCGGACGAAGAGCGTGAACTTGCCGAACGACTACACTATGACGGTGAAATTGAAGCCGCTAAAGGATTGATCCTTTCGCACCTTCGTTTCGTTGTGCATGTGGCTCGTGGTTATTCTGGTTACGGCCTACCTATGGCCGACTTAGTTCAAGAAGGCAACATCGGTTTGATGAAAGCGGTCAAACGCTTCAATCCCGAAGTTGGTGTACGTCTTGTCTCGTTCGCCGTGCACTGGATCAAAGCAGAGATCCATGAATACGTACTTCGCAACTGGCGTATCGTCAAGATCGCCACGACCAAAGCGCAGCGCAAACTCTTTTTCAACCTGCGTAAGTCGAAGAAACGCTTAGGCTGGTTCAACAACGGCGAGGTGGAAACCGTCGCAAGAGAGTTGGGTGTTGAGCCTTCAGAAGTGCGTGAGATGGAATCTCGTCTCGCTGCGCAAGACGCGACATTTGAGCTTTCTAGTGATGACGATGACACCGGTACATCTTACTCGGCTCCGATGCTTTACCTTGAAGATAAAGCCTCTGACGTCGCAGAAAATATCGAAGCGGCCAACTGGGAAGCTCATACCAACAATCGCTTGAGCCTAGCGCTTTCAAGTCTTGATGAGCGTAGCCAACATATCGTTCGCTCTCGCTGGTTAGATGACAACAAAGCGACGTTGCAAGAGTTAGCTGATACCTACAGCGTATCTGCTGAGCGTATTCGCCAGCTTGAGAAAAACGCGATGAAGAAGCTCAAAGCCGCAGTCGGCGAGTTTTAATCCGCTAACGCAAAGCGCGAAACACAAACATGAAAAGCCGAGGTCTTGTGACCTCGGCTTTTTGTTTGGATCGTATAAAGCATTTTATATTAACCAGTTGGCGATCATTTCAACGCTCACTCCTGTGTATAACTCTGTGGGGAATTTCTTGGCTAGATGTCAGAAAGCAGGGTGAATAAAGGCCTAATGGCGGGTTTTTCTATGGGGATATGTTTTGAATCACTCACAGAATAGTTATGATCATCACTACATATTGTGGATCTTTTTTAATTCAAACACTTTATCAACGCAATCCACAACTTTATCCACAGATGACGTCATTTTGATCGCTGGTGGATAACCTTATTAACCGACAGTACTTGTCCTCCGTTGGATAGGTTACAATGAGCGCAGACAATAAAAGCATAAAGAGAAAGTAAATGGACCAGTTTCAGCACATCGATGTTGCCTCTGCGCAGCAAATGATTGAGCAGCAAGGCGCGCGCCTAGTGGATATTCGTGATCCACAATCCTTTGCCGTTGCGCATGCTACGCATGCGTATCATCTGACCAACGACACCATGGTGGCCTTTATGGACGAGGTGGAGTTTGACCAGCCGGTTTTGGTGATGTGTTATCACGGGATCAGCAGCCAAGGTGCGGCGCAATATTTAGTGAACCAAGGGTTTGAGCAGGTATACAGTGTGGATGGTGGTTTTGAAGCCTGGCATCGCGCTGGGCTACCTACCGTGCAGACGGCTTAACCCCAATCTTTCAGGATAACCTAATGGTAAGAGTGACCACCATCAAGAACCCCAGAATGGGCCAAGCTTTTGTTGATTACATGGCGGCTCGTAGAATCACCGTTGGCATGATGCGCGATGAGGAGAGTGACGACTTTGTCTTATTCCTCAAAGAAAGTGAGCATTATGATCTGGTGATGCAGGAGCTTGAGCAATTTCTGGCTAACCCGAATGCAGATAAGTACCACGCTGCGTCGTGGGAGGTGGCGGATACCCGAGTCAATCCTTTCCAGTACCGTTCACCCAGTTTCATCGCGATGATCAAAGCGAAAGCCGGGCCGATCACTTTAGCCGTCATGCTGCTATGTGTGGTGATTTTTGTTCTTCAGCAGATAGGTCAAGGGCGAGCGATTTTCCTCGCGCTTCACTTCCCTGCGGACGCTAGCCAGCAATGGCAGCTCTGGCGCTGGCTCAGTCATGCGGTGTTGCATTTTTCGGCGTTGCACATCGTGTTCAATTTACTTTGGTGGTGGCAACTTGGCGGTGATATAGAGCAGCGACTGGGTCAAGGGAAGCTGTTGCAACTGTTTGTCCTTTCGGCGGCACTCTCAGGCGCTGGGCAGTATTGGGTTGAAGGCGCCAACTTTGGCGGCCTCTCTGGTGTGGTGTACGCGTTGGTTGGATACATCTGGATGATGGGCTACAAGGCGCCCGCGCTCGGTTTGATGATGCCAAAACAGGTGATTGGGTTTATGTTGGTTTGGTTGGTGCTTGGCTTTATGCAGCCCTTTATGGCCATTGCCAATACCGCTCACTTGGTGGGGCTGTTGTCTGGGGTTGGCTTAGGGTTACTCGATGCGAGCAAAGCCAAATACCAAGGGTAGGGACAAAATAGAAAACGCCGCGTTAGCGGCGTTAACAGACCTATCGAGATTGACGGGTGCACGTTTACTGGTAGAGATATTTAGTAAACAGCAGATCCGCGATGACGGTTTTTCCGGTTTCCGGCAGTAAAATCGAGTTGAGCTCTTCGACTAGGCTTTTACGCAAGTCTTCTCGTCCTGCCAGCGAGGTGATGGTGTCTTTTGACTGCTGCCCGAGCAACTCGATCACGGCATCACGAATCAAAGGCTGATGCAGCTCAATCACCGCCAAATCGGCTTGATTAGCAACCATGATGTCAATGCGCACCTGAACGTAGCCCAAATCTTTACCCTTGGTATAAAAATTCGTGGTGAGATCCGGTTCCAGCGTGAAATACGCCAGTTGAGGCCCGCCTTCCTTTTCTGCCAAGGAGGGGAGGCTAACGAGCAGACTCGCAGCAACAAAAAGCTGCGCTAGGTAACGTTTCATCATAGTGGGCGATTTTCTTTCTTCTTTTCACGATATTCGAAAGGTCAGAGTCTTGTTACAATGTTGCCTCTGTCTGTGATTAAAAGAGGCGTTGAACACTCGATACCGTGGTTAACGTTGTTATTTAAGCTTTATTTTACGATATAAAGCTGACTATTGAATACTAGTATGAATCCATCAACTTCGCATTGTTTGTCTGCCCTACGAGAGGTCGAATGGCATGATCCCGACCAGTTTAGCTTTCCAACGCCGATCGCCAAAGATTGGCTGTTAGAACAGGGCTCATTGTCACGTTTATTGGAATCGTATTGCCAAACCTTAAGTGTCGATTTGCTGCACAACCGCATTGTGTCATCGGAACGTTTGAATGCCCAAGAGATCGCCTTGTTGAGCCACGAAGCGTGTTTGTTACGTAAAGTGGTATTGAAAGGCGATGAGACCGCTTGGGTGCTAGGGCGGACCTTAATTCCTCAATCCTCACTGCAAGAGCAGCATGTTGATTTGACCGCGCAAGGCGAGATCCCACTTGGACTGACCGTCTTTAGCGCCGACAACGTCAAACGTGATGCACTGCAAGTTGGCTGGGCACAGGTCGAGGGAGGCCGTTTATTGGCGCGCCGCTCCCGATTGTGGATGAACCATAAACCCATGCTGGTTGCCGAGCTGTTTCTGCCTACCGCCCCGATTTACACTAAGGAGAGTGTGCAATGAGCGCTTCAAAAGCCATCGCCTATTGGCAACTGATGCGAATGGACAAACCGATAGGGACGCTACTGCTGCTTTGGCCGACACTATGGGCATTGATCATTGCCGGGCAAGGGCGCCCTGATCCTATGGTGCTCATTGTCTTTGTTCTGGGTGTCATCTTTATGCGCGCCGCAGGGTGCGTGATTAATGACTTTGCTGACCGTCGTGTTGATGGCCATGTTAAGCGCACGCAGCAGCGTCCGTTACCGTCTGGGCGCGTGTCGGCGAAAGAAGCGGTCGGTCTGTTTCTTATCTTGGCGGTGGCCTCATTTCTATTAGTGCTGACCATGAATCCGCTCACCATCCAACTGTCGTTTGTTGGGCTGTTTTTGGCGTTCATCTATCCATTTATGAAGCGCTATACCCATCTACCTCAGCTGTTTCTTGGCTTAGCGTTCAGTTGGTCCATTCCAATGGCTTGGGCTGCGCAGGCGAATACCTTGCCGATGATGGCGTGGTTTATTTTTGCCATTAACGCTCTGTGGACGATTGCTTATGACACGCAATACGCCATGGTTGATCGCGACGATGATTTGAAGATAGGCATTAAGTCGACCGCGATTCTGTTTGGTCGCCGTGATAAAACCATCATTGGCGCGCTGCAACTGACCACGCTAGCGATGCTGATTTATGTGGGTGTCTACTATGCGCTTGGCGCGAGTTACTACTGGAGCTTGCTGGTGGTGGGGGCGTTGTTTGTTTTTCAGCAGCATTTGATTCGTCATCGTGAGCGAGACTTGTGCTTTCGCGCCTTCCTTAATAACAACTATGTGGGGTTGAGTGTCGCGATAGGACTGGCGATCGCGTTTTGGTAACCGTTTCGTCACCCTCTTGTTTCGAGCGCTAAGGTTCTCTAGATAGGAGAGGGGATATGCAAAGGGCACGATCATCGTGCCCTTTGTGGTTTATCGCGTCGCATCCACCGACTGATAAATGCTTTCTTGTATGGTCAAGCGTACTTCAGGGTAGAGCATCGAGTAGAGCAATGATGCGTAGGCTTGGCTCTTGTCTAAATCGCAGTTGCCTTCCACATCGAGGTAGCCTTGCTGCTTGAGCGTTGTGAATAACGCCGCAAACACCCCTTTATCGAAGAACTCAGGTGCGTTAATGCCATGCAGTCGACCAAGGCGCTGTGCAATGTCTTGGCTCTGCTGCTCCAAATCGCTCTTGCCTAGTTCTGGGTTGGCTACCAACAAGTTGAGCGCAATTGCGTAGCGCTGCAATGTCTCGCTGATGGTGCGACCAAGCAGGACCAGCACTTGGCTGTTGGCTTGGTTGATGGAGACCTGCTCTTCGTGGTCGATGTTCACCAGGCCTTGGCGCGCAATCTCTTCGATGTAGGACTCGGTAAGTTCATCGAGTCGAGACTCCTCAATACTCAAAAACAGCTCTTGCTTTAAGAACGGGTACACTAAGGCAACGTTTTGTTTGATCTGCTCTAGGCTCATCGCTTGGTGACGCACCAACATTTGGGCAATCAATGAAGGCAAGGCGAGCAGATGGATGATGTTGTTGCGGTAGTAGGTCATCAAAATCGATTGGTTGCGATCGAGTGACACAATCTCGCCCATCGAGTCGGTTTCTAGCACAAACTTATCCAACGTTTCAGAGTGTTGCACTAACGCTTCTGCGCTCTCTGTCGGTACCGTGTAGGTCGATGAGTAAGGCACATTGCGCAAAATCGAGAGATAACAATCGATTTGGCTGACGAGATTATCGCGCGATAACGCTCGCTGCCTTGATGCGAGCAGCGCCGTGGCACACAAGGTCAGCGCATTGGTAGCGGCCGCATCGTTAATGTGGGTCATCATTTTGGTCGCTAGTGTATTGACCACTGGGTTGAGCCACTGTGGCCTAGAAGCGCCCATCGGATCGATATCTTTCGTCCATTCCGGTGCCTGCTCATTGAGGAACTGGTTGAGTGGGATCGGCTCACCAAAGTTGACGTAGCCTTGTCCGAAGTTACGCAGTTTACGGATGGTGCGCAGCACTAAGCTCGCGTTTTCCTTCTCTTTGCGCTTGCCGCGCAGCTCTTTAGCGTACGTCCCCACTTCCATCACGTGCTCGTAGCCGATGTAGACAGGCACAAGCGTCACCGGACGATTGAGTCCACGCAGCATCGCTTGGATGGTCATCGCAAGCATACCGGTTTTGGCTTGCAGCAAACGTCCGGTACGAGAACGCCCGCCCTCAGAGAAGTATTCAACCGAGTAGCCTTTGGCAAACAGTTCAGCAAGGTACTCGCGGAAAATCGTCGAGTAAATTTTGTTGCCTTTAAAACTGCGACGGATAAAGAAGGCGCCGCCGCGACGGAAAATCGGTCCGGCGGGGAAAAAGTTCAGGTTAATACCAGCCGCGATGTGCGGCGGTACCATGCCCTCGTGATACAAGACGTAAGAGAGCAATAGGTAATCCATATGGCTACGATGGCACGGCACGTAGACAATCTCGTGGCCATCTTGAGCGAGCTTGCGCACCGCTGCGGCATTGTTGATGTTCAAGCCTTGATAGATTCGGTTCCACAGCCAGCCCAAAATGCGATCGCCGCTTTTGACCAAGGAGTAAGAAAAGTCTGCCGCGATTTCATCCATGATGTCATGCGCCGCTTTGCGCGCTTTTTCAATGGAAATGTCTTTGGCTTTCGCTTCATCCTCAATCGCTTTCTCAATCGCTTTGGATTTGAGTAAGCGTTGAAATAGTGCTTGGCGACTCGGTAAGTTTGGCCCAGAGGCGGCCAGTTTCTGACGCGAGAAATGAATGCGCGCCACACGAGCGAGTTTGTGTGCAATCGACGAATCGGTCCCATGCGCATCCGCCATATAGCGTAGAGAGACCACAGGGCTGATGCGTACTAAACAATCTCGACCAGAAAACAGCACCGCTTTGGCTTTTTGTGGGCCGTTTAGCGACTGCAAATAAGGCTTATGCGAAGACTCTCGGCCTGGTTTTCGTCCCCACAGCACGGTGGCAGGGATCATCTGAACGTCCAGTTCGCTATCGAATTTGTGCAGTTCGAGCAGCTCAGAAAATAGCGCCACGGATTCGCGAGGCACATCATCGTCTCGGCTCACCACAGTATTGCGCGCCGAGGTGAATACGTAGCGATGGAAACATTTGCCGTTGATTTCTAGCGGCGTTAACGGATCCGGCAAGCCAAGTCTTTGCGTCTGCTTTTGCAGGGCGAGCAAGTCAACACTTGAGCGGTATGGCAATGCGTAGATAATCGGTTTGTCGACATCGATATTGTGATCAGCAATCGGATCGGAAGGAATCGCCGTCCCTTTGACTAAGACTGACAGTGGCAGCTTTAACAAAGATCGCGAGAAAGAGTGTCCAGAAGACATAAAGGTTCTTAGCCTCAAAAATCAAAAGTATGCCAAAGCGCATTTCCACTTCTGTCACGGCCGTTGGGTGTGAGCGTTTGACGCCTCTCACCGAGCCTCCTGAGAAGTGGAAATAAGCCCAAGCGGGTTTTCAGCTGGCAAGGATAGCAGAAACTGGTCAAACCTTTTAACGATAATTGAGCATGAAAGCATCAATGTGAGGTAAATAGCTTAAGCCCGACCAGAAAATAAAATCCGTCATTAACCCTTTCCTTTTTCTCAATACTGGATATACTCACAGTTAACTGTATAAAAAGACAGGTGACTTATGAAGCCCTTAACGCCCCGCCAACAACAAGTTTTTGACCTCATCAGAAGTAAAATTGATGAGACCGGAATGCCGCCAACCCGCGCTGAAATTGCCCGTGAGCTCGGTTTTCGCTCTGCCAATGCAGCGGAAGAGCACTTGAAAGCGCTCGCACGTAAGCAAGTGATTGAAATTATTCCCGGTGCCTCAAGAGGTATTCGTGTGTTGTTGAACGATGCCGCTAATGACGACGAAGGGCTGCCACTGATTGGCCAAGTCGCTGCGGGCGAACCTATCTTGGCTCAGGAACATGTTGAGGCACACTACCAAGTGGACCCGAGTATGTTTAAGCCACAGGCTGACTTCCTACTGCGCGTTCACGGCGAGAGTATGAAAGACATCGGCATTATGGATGGCGATCTACTAGCAGTTCATAAGACACAAGACGTTCGTGATGGCCAAGTGATTGTCGCGCGTGTCGATGATGACGTGACGGTAAAGCGTTTGGAACGTAAAGGGTCAACGGTACTGCTTCACGCTGAAAATGAAGAATTTTCGCCAATCAAGGTCGATTTAACTAGCCAAAACCTGGCGATTGAAGGTCTAGCGGTTGGCATCATTCGCAATACCGACTGGATGTAATTCGACGTCGAGTCCTCTGAGTCAGTCTTGCCTTTGAGAGCAACATCAAGATGCGTTCGCTTGCGCTTGATGTTGCAATTGATATTCATTATCATTTCTTCATTCGCGATAGAGAGATAATGAGCATGGCTTCCCGGCACCACAACGCGCATTCGCGCTATCAAATCCCCGCCAATCTTTTGCAGCCCTTGTGGCTTCGCAGTCGTGAAAGCCTTGTCGATAATGGCTTGGTTTACGATCCTATCGCCGCTAACGCGTGCCGACATTGTGAGTTAGCGCCAGAGTGTTTATCGGGCGATATTCCTCAAAAACAGCTGCTCCATGCGACCATTACACAGCTGTGTGACCTGCAAGTGAAACACTTTATCCAACATAACCCAGACGGCTGGATTATTAATGTTGGCGCTGGGCTGGATACTCGGTTCTACCGAGTCGACAATGGCCGTTGCCATTGGCTCGAACTGGATGTCACCGAAAATCTATTGTGGCGGCAAAAGCTGTTTCATCGCAGTGAGCGCTACCACCATTTATGCGGCAGTGTTACCGATTTGAGTTGGATGTCGTCTCTACCTATCGGGGAAAAATCTCCAGTGATGATTGTGTGCGAATGTGCACTGCTTGATGGCAATGAACGACAAATTGCCCGTTTCATTCAAGCCATGGGGTGTCACTTTGACAGTGCCCGAGCGTGCTTGGTGTTGGCCGGAGACCTAACACCCAGTGCATTGGGGCAGAAAATGGGCTCATCACACTACGCGCACGGTTATAAGTCGGCCGATGAGATGGTTAAACGCATACTACCTTGGGCAAGTTCAGTGAAACTCTTTTCGCCTTTAGATCAGCACTGTCATCGTTGGAAGCTGTGGCAACGATGGCTGAGAAAAATTCATCGCCTCAAGCATCGTTTAACGCCCGTGGTGGTTCAGCTGCGCTGGTGATAAGGTTACACTGGACACATCGTCCTTAAGTGAATTCCACCCGTGCAGATCCTTGATACTCTTTCCAATCTCTCTCTTCACAAAAAAGTCTTGTGGCTCGCCATTCCTATGGTGCTGTCCAACATCACTGTGCCTCTGTTGGGGCTGGTAGATGCCGCGGTTATTGGTCATTTAGAACATGCGTGGTATTTAGGCGGTGTCGCGCTAGGTACCACCATGATCAGTGTGACTTTCTGGTTGCTCGGGTTTCTGCGCATGGCCACCACAGGTTTAGCGGCCCAAGCGTATGGCGGGAAGTCAGGGCATGGGTTGGCGCTTGTGTTGACGCAAGGGCTCGCGATGGCGTGGCTTTTTGCGCTGCTGTTTCTCATCGTGCATGCTTCAGTGGCCGATATCGTCTTTCAGTTCAGTGAGGCCAGCGAGCAAGTCAAATTTTATGGTGAACAATACTTTTCCATCCGTGTTTGGAGCGCGCCTGCGGCGTTAGCCAATTTTGTGCTGCTTGGCTGGCTGCTTGGAACACAAAACGCAAAAGCGCCCATGTGGATGGTGGTGATCACCAACGCGACCAATATTGCACTCGATCTGCTGTTTGTGATCGGGTTGGAGTGGCAAGTCGAAGGGGCGGCTTGGGCGTCGGTATTGGCCGATTACACCGGTATGAGTTTTGGTTTTTTCTGCGTATGGCGAACATGGCACCAGCAGAACCTACCGCCTATTGGTGATGTGTTGCGTGCCACCACCCGTGGGCTAAGCCGTTTTATCAGACTGAATCGAGATATCTTCCTTCGCTCGCTCTGCCTACAAGCGGTGTTTACCTTTATGACCTTTCAAGGCGCAAACTATGGCGATGAGATTGTCGCGGCGAATGCCGTCTTGATGAGTTTCTTGATGATGATCTCGTACGCAATGGATGGCTTTGCCTATGCAATGGAGGCAATGGTCGGTAAGGCCATCGGCGCAAAAGATCGTCATCAACTGACGCAGTCATTGCTGGGCACCTTTTTCTGGAGTCTGATCATTTGCTCCATATTGACGTTGGTGTTTGCCCAACTGGGATCGCCCTTGATCGCAATGATCACGGATATTGAGTCCGTCCAGCAGCAAGCGCTGCACTTTCTTCCTTGGCTGGTAGCCATGCCGTTGGTTTCTATGTGGTGTTTTCTACTCGACGGTATTTTTGTCGGCGCGACGAAAGGAAGAGAAATGAGAAACAGCATGTTTGTCGCGACCTGTGGGTTCTTCATTCTATTCTGGCTGTTTGAGGCGTTGCAAAACCACGCGCTTTGGTTATCGATGCTCTGTTTTATGGCCGCGCGAGGCATGGCATTAGGGTGGGTTTTGTATCGCCAGTGGCGAGCGGGCGCGTTCTTTCCTGAGTCGATTTGAGGTCATGGCTGCGAAGAAAAAACACGGCGCCAAGCAGAGCCTGACGCCGTGTCGAATGAGATGAAAGTCGCGAGTAAGGGTTAAAACAAGCGATTCAAACCATTGAGGGCGGCGACGCGGTAGGCCTCCGCCATGGTTGGGTAGTTAAAGGTGGTATTGACGAAATACTCGATGGTATTCGCTTCGCCTTTTTGTTCCATGATGGCTTGTCCGATATGGATGATCTCAGCCGCTCGCTCACCAAAACAGTGAATACCTAAAATCTCTTTAGTTTCACGGTGGAAAAGGATCTTCAAACTGCCAATATCTTTGCCTGCAATCTGGGCGCGAGCCAAATGTTTGAACGACGAGCGTCCAACCTCATACGGGACTTTCGCCGCTGTCAGTTCTTGTTCAGTTTTCCCCACAGAGCTGATTTCAGGGATGGTGTAAATGCCGGTTGGGATATCATCAATCAAGTAGCCATCCGCTTGACCTTTGGTAATGGCCTGCGCCACAAATCGGCCTTGGTCATACGCCGCACTGGCCAAACTTGGATAGCCAATCACATCACCGACCGCATAGATGTGCTCAACTGGCGTGCGGTAGTTGGTGTCCACTTTCAACTGACCGCGCGAGTCGGCTTCAAGCCCTACCGCGCTTAAGTTGAGCTTGTCGGTATTGCCGGTGCGGCCGTTGGCGTAGAGCAAACAGTCGGCGCGCATTTTCTTACCCGATTGGAGGTGGACGATCACGCCGTCTTCAGTGCCCTCGATCTTCTCGTAGGTTTCATCGTTGCGAATCACCACGCCGCTATTCCAGAAGTGGTAGGAGAGTGCGTCAGACACTTCGTTGTCCAAAAAGGACAGCAAGCGATCACGTGTATTGATGAGATCGGTTTTTACCCCAAGCCCACGGAAGATAGAGGCGTATTCACAGCCGATCACGCCTGCGCCGTAGATGATGATGTGGCGCGGGTCGTGTTTCAGGCTCAAAATAGAATCGCTGTCGTAAATACGCTCGTGGAGGAAATCGACATCCGCCGGTTGGTAGGGGCGTGAGCCTGTCGCAATCACAAATCTGTCGGCGCTGTAGGTCTCTTCGGTGCCATCGCTTTGCATCACCGCGATGGTGTATTTATCCACAAAGCGCGCCGTACCAAAAATCAACGAGCATTGGTTGCGATCATAAAATCCCTGGCGCAATCGAGTTTGTTTGTCGATGACCGACTTAGCATGACCAAGAATGTTGGAAAAGGTCGAGTGTAAGCTGCTGTTATTGTGGCAAAACAGCGGGTTGTTGTTGAATTCAATGATTCGGCTAACCGCGTGACGCAGCGCTTTGGAGGGGATGGTGCCCCAGTGTGTACACCCGCCACCGACACTGCTCTCTTTCTCTACTATCGCGACGTTGAGCCCCGCTTTGGTCAATCCCATAGCCGCCCCTTCACCACCAGGGCCACTACCTATTACGATCACATCAAAGTGGTTGCTCTGAGCCATAGTTTTATCCTTGTTATAGAGTGTTAACATTGCTGTAGCGAGATTTTAACTGATTCCAAGAGGCAAAGAAAAAAAAGCGACTGAGAGAGTCGATGAGATCACGAGAATAGAGTGCGAGAAGTGAATCTTCGGCCTGGCGCACAGGATAGGCGGGCAAGTGAGAGGGAATTTTGCCTTCAATTAAGCGGGCGTGTTTTAATAGCGATTCTTCACTAAACAACGAATTGAGGTTATCTCCGTAAGCCAATCGTTGTATATTGACTGGCATTGAGGTTAAACACAGATACCAAAGATGAAATCCATGGGAATACGCGCACAACAAAAAGAGAAAACTCGTCGCTCATTGATTGATGCGGCCTTCAGTCAATTAAGTGCTGATCGGAGTTTCTCGAACCTGAGCTTGCGAGAAGTGGCACGAGAGGCCGGGATTGCACCGACGTCTTTTTATCGCCACTTCAAAGACATGGATGAGTTGGGATTGACCATGGTCGATGAAGGCGGCTTGTTGCTGCGTCAGTTGATGCGCCAAGCGCGGCAGAGAATCGTCAAAGAAGGCAGTGTGATTCGCACCTCGGTCGAGACGTTTATGGAGTTTATCGCAAGTAGCCCCAACGTGTTTCGTTTGCTACTGCGTGAGCGCTCCGGAACGTCTTTTGAGTTTCGTACTGCGGTTGCCCGAGAGATGCAACACTTCTGCGCCGAATTGACCGAGTATTTAATCAGCTCAGGCATGTCTCGTGAAGAGGCGTTTACCCAGGCACAAGCGTCCGTGACGCTGGTATTTAGCTCTGGGGCCGAAGCGTTAGATCTAGACAGACGTGAACGCGATGAACTGGCCGAGCGTCTGATAATGCAGTTGCGAATGATAGCCAAAGGGGCTTATTGGTATCGCAAAGAACGTGAACGTAACCGATTAAAAGGTGGGATAAACTAATGTCGAACGAAACAAACCCAGTCGATCGTGGTTCTGAAAAGAAAACCCTCATTTTGGCATTAATCGCAGGTATGTGCGGTGATGCCATGTTGTCTTGGTTGACGATGAGTGAGGTCTCTTTCTCTATCTTTCCGTTGATCGCTTTGGTGCTCTCCTTACAGGCCTTGTACCAAGAGTATCTCCGTCATCCGGTATCCGAGGATATTCCTCTCGTCGGACTCGCGTGCTTTTTCGTCGGTGCGTTTGGTCACTCCGCATTTGTGAAAGCGCAATACCCAGAGGCCGGTTCAAACTTCTTTTCGATCATCGTCTCACTCTTGTTGCTGCTGTGGATCGGTAAAAAGCTCGGCTACATTGGCGCCGAGCGATAAGTACGCGACCACACATTCCTAAACAACAAACGAGCCCTAAGGCTCGTTTGTTCATTTAAGGGGCTAGTCTTTTTTCTCAAGCATCACACCCGCTTCCATGTGGTGGGTAAATCGAACCTTTAATCCGCCAAAGTCTATAGAGTTATATTTTTCAAAGTTAACCACCTGATTTTATTTGTTTTTTGTAATCGTATTGTCCGGTAAAGTCCAAAGCCGTACAATAGAAACTCGACGCTTGCCGTACCCCACGCCGTACCCAGAGCCGTACCCAGAAATGCAGAGGTTTTCCAACGATGACGAAACGAATCAGTACCAATGCAACGTTGCAAGCATTGAAGCCACAGGATAAGGAATACTCGATCCCCGATAAGAAGGTCGAAGGATTGAACATTCGAGTTCGTCCAACAGGCACAATGACTTGGATCTTTCGTTTTCAAGTAGGGAAGAAACACGAAAAAATCTCTATGGGTCGATACATTAAGATCAAACCAGAGCGCGGGATGACATTGGATCAGGCGCGAAAGGAAGCGGGTCGTTATCGTAGTTGGCTGGAAAATGGTAAGAACCCAAAGGTTGAGTTGGATATCGAGAAACGAGCACAAGATGAGGCGAAGACCTTTGACGATGCGTTTATTAGTTTCGATGAAAAACGTCTTTCAAAACAGCTTCGTGGTGACCAGTCGAGGACCATTTACTATCGAGATATCAAGCCGATTCTCGGTAGCATCAAATTGGCTGATTTGAGCATATATGACCTCAACCGGGTCTTTGATGCGAAGGTCGATAAAGACGGTAAGCGTATGGCGGGGGCTATCGGGGTTTGCCATAAAATCATCAATCAAGTGATTAACCATGCCCTAGCACTAAATATGCTTGATACTCATCCTGCACCACAGCTGAAAGCAAAAGACGTTGGCGGCGGCTCAAAAGTGACAAAACGTAATTTAAGCTTTTCAGAGTTAAAGGTTCTGTTAACGAGTATGCCGTCATGGCGTACAGATCCCTCTAACATTCGTTTAATGCAGTTCTTACTTGGTTGTGGACAGCGAATTAGTGCTGTACTAGAAATGCGTTGGAGTGAGTTAGATTTTGAAGAGGGAACTTGGCTGTTACCAGCCAGCTCAGAAGAACGACACACTAAAAGCCAAGATGCTCGTAAAGTGCCTTTAAGTGGCTATCTGCTGACCCTTCTAAAAGAGCAGCGTGACAGCGTGCCAAGTAAGTGGAAGTTGGTATGGCCTCAGCTAACTGTCGATAAAGTGCAAGAACCTGCGGCAGTACGGGCATTGATCAAACGTAATCTACCTATCGATTTTGAGCGCTTTTCACCTCACGACTTGCGCCGTACCTTTATCAGTCGTTGTAGTGAAATGGGGTTAGATATCGTAGCGATTGAAAAGACAGTCGGCCACCAGCTCCCAGGTATGCTCAGAGTCTACAACCATCATGATTATATCGATGAGCAATTGAAGGTTCTGGAAGCATGGGGTAACAAGTTGCAATCGCTAATGGAAGCGAACGTCCACCCGTTACCTTCAGCTAAGATGGCCTAACTTACCTAATTTAGTCTTTGCTTTACGATCAGATTAACCGTTCGTCATGGAGAGGTGTCTGTTCGGACTGTGTATCGCTTGGTTTAGATTTAGCTGATGTGCGTCCGGTTTTTTCTCGAAACCGCTTTTGTTTCCAAGCCTTCATCATCTTATACATTACGTCATTACTGGTTATGTACCGTTCTTCGTGACGAGATGAATCTTCAGTATTCGATGAACTTTTCCTTTTATTTCTCCGTCTATTTGGGTTCAGTATTTCATCTTGGTGACATGTGAACAAGGTGTCGAGTATGGCAATGTTGCTATTGTAATACTGTGCTGCTGACACTGGTTGTATCAAGTGCGGTAGAAACTCCAGCTTGGATTTGATGTAGTTATAAATCCATATGTTTTGTGCTTTATTTTTGGGTTCTATCCAACTGTAGTTTGGATTCAAGTGATGACTTATGTATCGCCATTTCTCTTTTAAAATGCCCATGAGCTTTTCTTTCGCAGAGGCTTTTGCATCCCATTGGTCAAAAAAATCATAGACAAGCTCCAACGCTTCAGCACTGTTGAGCGGTAACTTATTTAATCCTGAAATATGGTATGGGTTTCTTTCTTCATCATCTAAGTGCCGTAAGCAGTAACGTACAGAAAATTCGTAACTAAAAGCTCGCTTTTGATCATCTAACTCGTAGGTTCTTGTTGAAACAAACCTCAGCATTGACCAGACGAAGTAGACCATTCTATCTTCATTTTTTTCGATCCAACGAAAGGAACGGTTGGGCAATAAGTGCTTTATTGCTTGCTCGTTCATCTCTTCTATCTGGCTATCAATACCCGTATGCACGTTGTTAATTGCCATGTTGATCTTTCGTTGTAACTCTTCTTTATCCTCGCTCTCTACGCTGTATGAGATGTCGGTGTTTTGAGAAATAAAGAACAGGTAGTACTTCAAATACCGCACGTTATTGACTCGAAAGAGTCCTCTCTCAGCTAATTTTTCTTCGTATATGCTCTTCTTGCTCACGATGTTTTTCCGTACGAATAAGTGATGAAATAAAGTATCTTTTACTATGTTTATATTGAGTGTTTTATGATTGATTTATGTAGTAAATAAGTTCCTATGTTTTTGTTGGTGTCATTCGCTGTTTCTCGCAATAGCTTGTATTCAACACATGACGTAGCTCTTTTTTCTACTGATTTTACCTGTTTTTACTAGCGGCATAAAGTTCGAGTAATCAAGTTGTGCGAGTGACACTCTAATTGAATGAGAAAATACAGGTTAGTAACGATAAAAAAGGGAAATGATTGGTGGAGGTGTGGTTTGTGACGCTGTTATCTAATCACACAGATATGAAGCGTGTTGGTATAGGTAATATACATAACTACCAACTATTAAAATTAACGTTACTCCCTGTGTGTATGAGACACACACATAGGGATAACACCATGAATCACCAGTACACATCTGAAGACAAATTCAACAACTACGACCTACCTCAACCAACAAAACGAAAGCAACGATTCTTCTACCGTAAGTTTTACCTCTACAAGATTTCTCAATTGATAGAGAAAGCTTTGAAGTATCACTCTAGGCTATCCGTATTTCGGATAGACCTACACTTACCCGAAGATTTCGATGATGCAGATTCAAAGGTCATTACTCGATTCTTCAAATCTCTAAATGCCAAACTGGATGTGGATATCAAACGCAAAGAGAAAAGCTGGGGAAGGAGCTTAAGTAACAAGACCAGTTACGTATGGGCCAAAGAGAAGAATACCTCTAAGCAGTATCACTACCATGTGGCTATTTTCCTGAATAAAGACATCTATCATCGACTCGGTGACGTAGGTGCATCAGAAGGGTGTCTAGCTGCTCTAATGAAGCAATCTTGGTGCAGTGCTATCAAACAGGATAAACCTGCACTAGTCCATTTCTGCAAGAATGGTGTGTACTACTTGAATCTTAACTCATCTGATGTTCAGAGCTCGAAGAATGAGTTATTCAAAAGAGTTTGCTATTTCGCTAAACCTTACTCAAAGGTTTACCAGGGAAACGCGAGAAACTTTGGCACTAGCAGTTAGTCAGCTTAAAAGTAACGGCCATAGTCCCTGTGGGATGAACAGCAAACCATAGGAACTAGAATGCTTAATCAACTCAATGTAGTCCACAGTCGCTCAGAAGCGCCTAATCACCTAACCATCACCAAAGACGCCGATAATCGCAGTATGAGTTTTGGTTGCTGTCGCTACTCACCTTAAAAAATACAGCGCGAGTAATGCCTATGTCATTCACACACAAAAGGCATTACTCATGGCGAATAGAACCCAC